>CAZUVW010000132.1:0-8477 GCA_964623875.1 uncultured Gaiellales bacterium | reverse complement strand
GCCGACACCGCGCCGATCGCCCCGGCGCGCCGCCCCTCGGCGATCAGCGCCTCCGGTCCGACGAAGATGTCGAACCCGTCGATCAGGTACCGGGCGAACGCCTCCCACGGCGTGTCCGACACCTTCATCCCGACGAGGTTGTCGACCTCCTCCCGCAGATGCGCCAGCATCGCCGGGTCGAAGGCGTAGCCGGCGGTCGCCGCGAACTCGTAGACGTAGAACGGCAGCGGCGCGCACGCCGCCGCGGCGGCCACGAGGTGGGCGCGCTGGGCAGCGGGATCGAGCTTGAAGTACGGCGGGCCGATCACGGCGACCGCGTCCGCTCCCGCCTCGGCGGCGTGCGCCGCGAGGGCGACGGTGTCCGCGGTCGTCTGCGCCCCGCAGTGGGCGGCGACGAGCGCCCGATCGCCGATCGCGTCCAGCCACAGCTCGAGGCCACGCCGACGCTCGTCGACGGAGAGCAGCACCGCCTCGCCGTTCGTCCCGAAGGCGAGCACCCCGTCCAGCCCCGCGCGGAGCAGGAGCTCGGCGTACGGCCCGAACACGTCCTCGTCGAGCCGCGCGCCGTCGTCCCGCAGCGGCGTGAGCGCGGCCGCGATCGTTCCGCGGAGACGTCGCATCGACGAAACCATAGGGTGTCACCCGTGACGGCGCTCCGCATCGACCGCGACGACGACCTCCTGCGGATCGCCCTCGCCCGCCCCGAGGCCCGCAACGCGTTCGATGCAGCCCTGATCGCCGAGCTCGCGGAGGCGTTCGTCGACGTCGGGGTCGCCCGCGCGGTGATCCTCTCGGGCGACGGACCGAGCTTCTGCGCCGGCGCGGACGTCGAGTGGATGCGCGCCTCGATCGACCTCGACGCCGACGCCAACGTCGCAGACGCGATCGCGCTCCGCCGGATGCTCGAGGCGATCGACACCTGCCCCGCCCCGGTGATCGCCGCGGTGCACGGGCACGCGCTCGGCGGCGGAGCGGGCCTCGTCGCCTGCAGCGACGTCGTCGTCGCGCACACCCGCACCGTGTTCGCGTTCTCGGAGGTGAAGCTCGGGATCGTTCCCGCCGTGATCTCGCCCTTCGTCCTGCGCAAGATCGGGGAGAGCGCCGCGCGGCGCCTGTTCGTCACCGGCGAGCGCTTCGACGCCTCGACGGCCCAGCGGATCGGGCTCGTGCACGAGGTGACCGACGACCTCGATCACGCCGTCGAGCGCGTCGTCGGAGAGCTCCGCACCGCCGGCCCGCGTGCCGCCCGCCACGCCAAGCGGCTCGTGCTCGATCGACCCGACGCGATGGAGACCGCTCGCCGGATCGCCGAACGCCGCACGAGCGCCGAGGGCCAGGAGGGCCTCAGGGCGTTCGTCGAGGGCCGTCGCCCCGCGTGGGCTCCGGCGCCCGCGGACGACGACGCGTGACGGCGATCCTCGCGCTCGCGCCGGCGCTGCTCGTCGGCGGCGCCGACTTCCTCGGCGGCGTCACGTCGCGGCAGGCGGTCGCGGCGCGCGTCGCGGCGGCTGCGCAGGCCGTCGGACTCGCCGTCGTGATCCCCGCCGCGCTCGTCGTCGGCTGGGAGCGGGTCACGGCCGCCGACGCTGGCTGGTCGATCGGCAGCGGCCTGGCCGTCGGGATCGGCCTGGCGCTCTTCTACCAGGCGATGACGGTCGGCCTGATCAGCGTGGTGGCGCCCGTGGTCGCGGCGACCGGTGCCCTCGTGCCGGTCTGCTATGCGCTCGTGCGCGGTGAGCGACCGGGGCTCGTCGCGCTCGCCGGGATCGCGCTCGCGATCGTCGCGATCGCGCTCGTCTCGGTCGCTCCGGGCGAGGGCAGCGCCACCCGAGGGCTCGGCCTGTCGATCGTCGCCGGTGGACTCTTCGGGCTGTTCTTCACGTTCCTCTCGCTGCCGAGCGACGAGGCGGGGCTCGTGCCCGTCGCGCTCTCGCGCGTCGGCTCGACCGTCGCGCTCGTCGCGCTCGCGCTCGTGACGACGCGAGGGCTCGACCCGGGCCGCGCGACGCATCGTGCCGTCGCCGCGATCGGGGTGCTCGAGGTCGGCGCCGCGATCTTCCTCCTCCTCGCGCTCCAGCGCGGCCCGGTCTCGGTCGCCGCGGTGCTGGCCTCTCTCTACCCCGTCACGACGACGCTCCTCGCAGCCACGCTGCTGCGCGAGCGGCTCACGGAGGTACAGCTCGTCGGGGTCGCGCTCGCGCTGACCGCTGTGGTGCTCGTCTCGCTCGGCTGACCTGCGGCGGCCTACTCGCTGCGGCGCTCCCGCGCCGACTCCACCCCGGCCTTCACGAGGATGAACGGCACCACGATCGTGGCGATCATCGTGGCGATCCAGACGATCAGCGCGGCGAGGAGCCAGTCCCACACCCCGGAGATCGAGAGCCCGTCGGAGATCAGCTCGGTCACGAGCAGCGCGACGAAGGTCGTCACCAGCCCGATCCCGCCGAGCAAGACGGGCGCATGGCGGCGGGCGACCGAGGCCATGAACGGCATCAGCACGGCCTGGAGCACGGCGAAGATCACGACGACGCTGATGAAGGACATCGCGTCGATGCTCATCCCGTCCACCACGGCCACGGCCACGAGCAGGCCGACGGCCGCGGCAGCGAGGAACACGGCGGCGTTGACGAGGAAGCGGACCATGGCGGAACGCTACACCGCCGGCCGGCGTGACCGCGCGTAGAGTGGCGTCGTGGCGATCGAGCGCGTCCTCGTCGCGAACCGGGGCGAGATCGCGCTGCGCGTGTTCCGCACGTGCACGCGGCTCGGGATCGAGACGGTGGCGGTCGCCGCGCCCGACGACCGGGACGCCCTCCACGCGCGAAGCGCCGACTCGACGGTCGAGATCTCGTCCTACCTCGACCCCGCGGCGATCGTCCGGGCCGCCCGCACAGCAGGCGCCGACGCGGTCCACCCCGGGTACGGGTTCCTGGCGGAGAGCGCTCTCCTCGCACAGGCCGTGATCGACGCCGGCATCACGTGGATCGGCCCACCCCCCGCCGCGCTCCGGCTCGGTGGGGACAAGGTCGAGGCGAAGCGAGTCGCCTTCGAGGCCGGCGTCCCGACGCTGCCGACGGGTGATCCGACGACCATCGGGTTCCCGCTGCTCGTGAAGGCGGCGGCGGGCGGCGGAGGACGGGGGATGCGCGTCGTCCGGGATCCGTCCCACCTCGCCGAGGCGCTCGCCGCGGCCGGACGGGAGGCTGAAGCCGCGTTCGGCGACGACGCCGTCTACTGCGAGCGGTACCTGGAGCGGCCGCGTCACGTCGAGGCGCAGCTCCTCGGCGACGAGCAGGGCGTGACGGTGCTCGGGCTGCGTGACTGCTCCGTCCAGCGACGGCACCAGAAGCTGCTCGAGGAGGCGCCTCCCCCCGGCCTCACGGCCGAGGCGGCGCGGACGATCGAGCGCGCGTCGGTCGCGTTCGCGGAGGCGATCGGCTACCGGAGCCTGGGCACCGCCGAGTTCCTTGTCGACGGCCCCGACGCCTGGTTCCTGGAGCTCAACGGCCGTATCCAGGTCGAGCATCCGGTGACGGAGGCGGTGACCGGGCTCGACCTCGTGGAGCTCCAGCTCCGCGCGCTGGCCGGCGAGCGACAGCCGTTGCACGACGTCGGGACACGCGGGCACGCGATCGAGGTCAGGCTGTACGCGGAGGATCCGCGCACGTTCCTCCCCCGCTCGGGCCGGATCGACCTCCTGCGGCTGCCGGCGCGCATCCGGGTCGACGCCGGCGTGGAGCAGGGCGACGTCGTGGGGACGACGTACGACCCGCTGCTCGCGAAGCTCGTCGCCCACGCCGGCTCGCGGGACGAGGCGTTCGCGCTTCTCGCCGACGCCCTCGCGGAGACCGTGGTGGACGGGGTCGAGACGAACCTCGCGCTCCTGCGCTGGCTCGTCACCCACCCCGTGCTGCGGGACGGCCCCGTCTCCACGGCGTTCCTCGTCGATCACCCCCCGCTCACGACGCCGCCGCGCAAGCGGGCTCGCGGCGCCTGGGGCTCACCGTGGAGGCTCAACCTGCCGACGCCGCCCCCCGTCCCGCCACCCGATCCGGACGGCCCCGCCGGCGAGCCGGCCGTCCACGCCGAGAGCGCCGTCGTGTCGCCGATGCCGGGGACGGTGCTGGCCGTGGCGGTCGCCGCGGGCGACGCCGTCGAGGCTCGTGCGACCCTCGTGGTGCTGGAGGCGATGAAGCTCGAGCACGTCGTCACGGCGCCCTTCGCCGGGACGGTGGTCGAGGTCGACGTCGGGCCGGGCGACGTCGTCGCGGCGGGCACGCGCCTCGTCGAGCTCGAGACGTGAGCAGCGGTCTCGACCTCTTGCGACAGGTGCCTGACCGAGGTCAGGCACCGAAGTCAGGTCGCAGCGCACCTCCGGACCCGGTGCCTGACTTCAGTCAGGCACCTCCTCCCTCCCCGCCGTCTCGACGGGGCCTCTACCGCGGCCGCGGACCCGGCTTGGTGCCGGAGATCGCACCCAGGAACGACTGCATCACGACGTTGACGAGCCAGACCACGATCGTCGCCCCGACGTAGGTCCAGAACCCGTCGATCGAGAAGTCGGGCGCGACCCACTCGGCGAGGGCGAGCATCCCGACGTTGAGCGCGAAGTAGGCCAGCCCGAAGGTGACGACGATCACGGGCAGCGTCAGGAGCGCGAGCACCGGTTTGAGAAAGCCGTTCGCGAGCCCGAGCACGGTCGCCCCGATCACGAGTGGCCACCACCGGCCGATCGCGACGCCGTCGAACAGCCAGTCCACCACGATCAGCGCGAGCATGTTGATGCCGATCGTGAGCAGCAACCACACGACGAAGCCCGGCCCTCCCCGGGAGTCCGTCACCCAGGCCTCCGTCGAGTCCTGCTGGCTCTGGCTCACCGGGCCGACTCTACCGCGCCGGCGCGGCGCATCCCTGCTCCGTCGACGCCGACAGGCACCTAGGGGCCGCCGTCTCCGGCGGGCCCGGTCACCCCACGGGAGACCGGCTCAGAACAGCTTCTGCAGCTTGAGCGCGGCGCCCATGTCACCGGCGATCTTCAGCTTGCCGGTCATGTACGCCGTGGTCGGGTTGGCCTCGCCGCGCGCGATCTTGAGCAGCGTCTCCTCGCTCGCCGAGATCGTGCAGTCGCCACCCTCCGCGCCTTCGCTGACGGTCACGGCTCCGTCGGCGACCGCGACCGTCCACTGACCGACGCCCTCGACGTCGAAGACGTAGCTGTTGGTCATCCCCGCGGTCTTGGCCGGGTCGACCCTCTCGGGCAGCGCAGCGAAGAACTCCTGAACGGTCATCGTGGTCTCCTCGTGGGCGGGGCGTCCAACCGCGGTGAGCGTAGCGCAACCCGGCCCTCACCCCGCCGGGACCGCCTTCGCCTGCACCGGTGCCTGGCGTGCCGCAGGAAGCAGCAGGATCAGCGCGGTCGCGACCACCGGCGAGACCGCGCAGAGGCTGAGCGCGGTCTCCAGGTCGACCGCGTCGGCCACGAGCCCGAGCCCGAGCGCGGCGATCCCGCCCAGCCCGATCGCCAGCCCGACGTTGAGCCCGCTGGCCAACGCGACGTGCTGCGGCAGGTACGCCTGGCTCAGGACCATCACGACGCCGAAGGTGCCGACGACGCACGCCCCCACGAGCATCAACGCGAGCGCGCCGACCACCCCGCCGACGTGGACGAACACGAGCACGAGGGGAGTCAGCACGACCGTCGAGCCGAGGAGCGTGCGGCGCAGCCCCACGCGATCGGCGATCGGTCCGAAGGCGAGCGCGCCCACCACGCCTGCGACGAGCATCAGCGAGAGGAGCCGGTTCCCCTCGCCCTTCGTCCCCCCGAGCGACACGATCCAGAGCGGTACGAACGTGATCAGGCCGAACCAGGTGATGCTTCGCATCAGGATCACACCGACCAGCACGCCCATCGCGCGCGGTCGGTCGCGCTCCGTCGTCGGCGCCAGGCCGCGCGCCTCGGGCGTCAGCGCGCGCAGGGCAGGCAGCGCAGCGAGGATCAGCGCACCCACGAGGAGCACGGGGAGCGCGGCCACGAGCGTCCCGGCCAGGCCCAGCCCGAGCACGAGCGGGGTGATCACGATCGGCCCGAGTGCATACCCGGTGTTGCCGCCGATGTTGAAGTAGGACATCCCGCTCGCCCTGCGCCGCCCACTGGCGAACGAGGCGAACTTGGCCCCCTCCGGGTGATACGCGGCGATCCCGACGCCCCCGATCGCCACGGCGGCGAGCACGAGCCAGTACGACGGCGCGATCCCGGCGAGGCCGACGCCGGCGCCTGCGACCAGCACGCCCGCGGGCAGGAGCCACATCGCCCCGCGCCGATCGGAGATGAGCCCGAAGACCGGCTGCACGACCGACGAGAAGAGCGTCGCAGCGAGCATCACGGCAGCGGTGGCCGCGTAGCCGAGCGAGAACCGCTCCGCCAGGAAGGGCAGCAGTGCCGGCACCGCGCCGGAGGCGAAGTCGACCGCCCCGTGCCCGGCCGACAGCGTGGACATCGCCCGTCGGTCGATCTCTCTCCGCACGCAGGTAGCGTGCCACGATGCCTGCGATCGAGGCGGAGGGACTCGTCAAGGTCTACCGGCCCCGCGGCCGCGAGGTGCGCGCGCTCGACGGCGTCGACCTCTCGGTCGAGGAGGGCACCGTGCTCGGCCTGCTCGGCCCCAACGGCGCAGGCAAGACGACGACCGTCAGGATCCTCGCGACGCTGCTCCGGCCGGACGCCGGCCGCGCCGTCGTCGGCGGCATCGACGTGCTGCGCGACCCGCAGAGCGTGCGCCGGACGATCGGCCTCTCCGGGCAGTACGCCGCGGTCGACGAGAACCTGACGGGGCGCGAGAACCTGTGGATGTTCGGTCGGCTGTACGGGCTCCCGAGTCCGGAGGCGCGAGCGCGGGCGGACGAGCTGCTCACGCGCTTCGACCTCGAGGAGGCGGCCGACCGCGTCGCCAAGACGTACTCGGGCGGGATGCGCCGCCGGCTCGACCTCGCGAGCGCGCTGATCGGCCGCCCGCGCCTGCTGTTCCTCGACGAGCCGACGACGGGGCTCGACCCGCGCAGCAGGCTCGGCATGTGGGACGTGATCCGGACGCAGGTGCGCGAGGGCGCGACGCTCCTCCTCACGACCCAGTACCTCGAGGAGGCGGACGAGCTCGCCGACGACATCGCGGTCGTCGACCACGGGCGGATCATCGCCCGGGGCACGGCAGACGCGCTCAAGACGCAGGTCGGCGGCGAGCGGATCGAGGTCGTCGTCCACGATCGCGGCGACCTGCAGCGCGCGGCCGCCCTGCTGACGGCCGACGGCTCGGCCACGCTCGACGACCACACGCGCCGCCTGACGATCGCCGCGCACGGCGGCGCCCAGCAGCTGGTCGAGGTCGTGCGCCGCCTGGGCGACGAGCGGATCCGGATCGACGACATCGGCCTCCGCCGCCCCACGCTCGACGACGTCTTCCTGTCCCTCACCGGGCACGCCGCGGAGCCAGACGCCGAAGCCGAGGCCGGAGCTCAGTCGTGACGAACCGTCAGCGAGCGGTCTCCGACGGGCTCGTCGTCGCCTGGCGCAACCTCAAGCGGGTTCCGCGCATCCCCGAGCTCGCGATCTTCGCGATCCTCCAGTCGATCATGTTCGTGCTGCTGTTCGCAGTGGTGTTCGGCGGCGCGATCCCGCTGCCCGGCGGCGGCTCCTACCGCGAGTACCTGATGCCGGGGATCTTCGTCCAGACCCTCGCGTTCGCCTCGATCACGACCGCGATCGGCATGGCCGACGACATGACGAAGGGGCTGATCGACCGCTTCCGCTCGCTGCCGATGGCCCGCTCCGCCGTGCTCAGCGGCCGGACGAGCTCGGATGTCGTGTACAACGCCGCGATCCTCGTGGTGCTGATGCTCTCGGGCCTCGTCGTCGGCTGGCGCGTCAACGACGGCGTGGCCCAGTTCCTGCTCGCCGTCGTCCTGCTCCTGTCGTTCGCGTACGCGATGGCCTGGATCGGCGTGCTGCTCGGGCTCCTCGTCCCCACGGTCGAGGTCGTGCAGCAGCTCGGCTTCCTCGTGATCTTCCCGATCACGTTCCTCTCGAACGCGTTCGTGCCCACCGTGACGCTGCCGGAGCCGCTGGAGACGATCGCCGAGTGGAACCCGGTCAGCGCGCTCACCCAGGCGACCCGCGAGCTGTTCGGCAACCCGAGCCCGTCCCCGTCGGGGTCGTTCCCGAGCGAGCACGCGCTCGGCCTGTCGATCGCCTGGATCGTGGTGCTGCTCGCGGTGTTCGCGCCGCTCGCGGTGCGCCGCTACCGGTCGATCGACCGGTGAGGTGCGGTCGCTGCGCGAATAATCAGGCGCGGGGCGACCGTAGCGCAGCAATCCTTCGTAGATCAAATCCACGCCGCGCCCGGTGCGTTCCGACAGGCCGATCCGCTTGATCGCGTCCGCCAGCGCCGGATTGCGCGGGCGAGGTTCGACCACGAGCAGGTTTT
>CAZUVW010000131.1:2984-8583 GCA_964623875.1 uncultured Gaiellales bacterium | reverse complement strand
CTGCTCGTCTGGGCGAACTTCACGACCTCGCTGCTCGTCGTGCTCGCGACGCCGTTCATCGCCGGCGCCCAGTTCTTCGTGCTGTTCGACCGGGTGATGCACACGAGCTTCTTCGTCCCCGAGGGCGGGGGCTACGTGCTCGGCTACCAGCACATCTTCTGGTTCTACAGCCACCCGGCCGTCTACATCATGATCCTGCCCGGGTTCGGGATCATCAGCGAGGTGATCTCGGTGATGAGCCGCAAGCCGATCTTCGGCTACCGGCTGATGGCGATCTCGCTGATCGGGATCCTCGTGCTCGGGTTCTCGGTCTGGGCGCACCACCTCTACGTCGCCGGCATGGCGGACTGGCTGCGCGTGCCGATGATGATCTCGACGCTCCTGATCGCGGTGCCGACCGGCGTGAAGGTGTTCTCCTGGCTCGCCACGATGTGGGCGGGGAAGATCCACCTCAACACGCCGATGCTGTGGGCGCTCGGGTTCATCTCGGTCTTCGTGATCGGCGGACTCTCGGGGATCTACCTCGGCTCCGTCGCGATCGACATCCACGCCTCCGACACGTACTTCGTCGTGGCGCACATCCACTACGTGTTCTTCGGCGGCTCGCTGATGACGATCTTCGCCGGGATCTACTACTGGTTCCCGAAGATGACCGGCCGGATGTACAACGAGACGCTCGGCAAGCTGCACTTCTGGGTGACGTTCATCGCGCTCAACCTGACCTTCTTCCCGATGCACTGGGTCGGCCTGGTCGGCATGCCGCGTCGCGTGGCCGACTTCGACGAGCAGTTCGCGAACGTCAACCTGTTCATCTCGATCGCCTCGTTCGCCCTGGGCGCGTCCTTCATCATCTTCTTCTACAACGCGATCGTGAGCTGGAAGCGCGGGCCGGTCGCCGAGGCGAACCCGTGGCGCGCGATGACGCTCGAGTGGCAGGTGTCGTCGCCTCCGCCGGTGTTCAACTTCGACGAGATCCCCCAGGTCGTCGGCGGGCCGTACGAGTACGGCGTCCCGGGGGCGAAGCACGCGATCCTCACGAGCGAGCCGGCGCCCGTGGTGGCGGAGGCGCGCGCATGAGCCAGCAGAGCGCGCACGATCCCGCCGTCGTGCTGGTGGTCGCGAACGAGACGCTGGAGGGCGACGAGCTGATCGACGCGGTACGCGCACGAGCGGCCGAGGGCCCGATCCGTGCAGTCGTTCTCGCGCCCGTGAACGAGCCGGGCGCGGGCTACGTCGTCTACGAGGACTCGCGTCGCGCCGCGGCGGGCCGGCGGCTCGACGCGACCGTGGACGCGCTGCGCGACGCGGGCATCCCCGCTCACGGCGGCGTCTTCGACGGTGGCCCGCTGGCCGCCGTCAAGGACGTGCTCGCGCTCGAGCACGTCGACGAGCTGATCGTCTCCACGCACCCGGAGGCGACCTCCGGCTGGCTGCGTCGTAACCTCCTGGCGGAGATCCGCAAGGCCGCCGGCGACCGGCCCGTGCACCACGTGGTGGCCGATGTCGCGGCGCGCACCGGGGCTGCCAACGTGCTCGTCGTCGCGAACGAGACCGTGCTCGGCGAGGCGCTGCTCGACCGCATCCGGCGGCGCGCGGCCGAGGGCCCGGCCACGTTCCTGCTCGTGTGCCCGCAGAGCGACCCGCTCGAGTCGGCCCACCCGGAAGCCGAGCGCCGCCTGCGCACCGCGCTGTCGACGCTGCGCGCCGAGGGGATCGAGGCCCACGGTCAGATCGCGCACCCCGACCCGTACACCGCGGCGATGGTCGTCCTGCGCGACGAGCGGATCGACGAGCTGATCGTGTCCACCTATCCGGGCGAGCGCTCCGGCTGGCTGCGGCGCGACCTCCTCGGCCGCCTGCGCAGCGACGCGGGCGTCCCCGTCGAGCACGTCGAGAGCGCGCCAGCTCCGGCCCAGGTGAGCGCATGAGCGCACACGCCGAGGCCCTCGGCCACGGGCACGGCGAGCACCACGGGCCGCCGCCCGCCAACCGCAGCTCGCGGCTCGACCCGACCGTGTTCGGGATGCTGCTCTTCATCGCGTCCGAGGCGATGCTGTTCGGCTCGTTCTTCGCCGCCTACTTCTTCGTGCGGGTCGTCAACCCGAGCGCTTCCGAGAGCTGGCCGCCGGAGCCGTTCGAGCTGCCGGTGTTCGTCGCGTCGGTCAACACCGCGATCCTCGTCACCTCGAGCTTCACGGTGCACTGGGCGACGCAGGCGATCAAGCGGAACGACCGCAACGGCCTCAAGGCCGGGCTCGTCGTCACGATCCTGCTCGGCCTCGCGTTCCTGCTGACGCAGGCGATCGAGTACGCGCACGTCGGCTTCAACCTCGGCGACGGCGCATTCGCATCGACCTTCTTCGGCCTCACCGGTCTGCACGGCGCCCACGTCTTCGTCGGTCTCACGCTGCTGACGATCGCCGCGGTGCGCGCGTTCCGCGGCCACTACACGGCAGAGCATCACCACGGCGTCGAGATCCCGGCCATCTACTGGCACTTCGTCGACGTGATGTGGATCGTCGTATGGGTCGCGGTCTACCTGCTGTAGGGGCCGGGCTTGCCCGGCCCGGGGCGCACTCCCGACGAGGGCGGGGCAAGCCCCGCCCCTACGCCGGCAGCACCTGCGGGCCTTCGCGGCACGGAGGATGAGTCTCTGGCTCCGTCTCGGCTGAGACTCGGCAACCCGCTGCGGGAGGAAGGGGCCGCCCTCCGCCTCGTCCTGCTCGTGCTGGGGGCGCTGCTGCTCGTGGCGCTCGCCGCGCGGCTCGCCACCTGGCTCGGCGTGGTCGTGTTCGCCGCAGAGCTCGTCGCCGTGACCGCGCTCGTCGTCCGTTCACGCCGCCAGCGCGCCCGAGCGACCGCGAAGCGTGACGCGCCCCGAGCGCGAGTCGACGACACGCCAATCCCCTAGCCGCTCTCCCAGGTGTCGCGCGCGAGCGCGACACCTACGCCGCGGTCACGACCCAGCAGCACCGGCAACGTACTCGGCGACGGCGTCGATCTGCTCGGCGGTGAGCTTGTCGGCGAAGGCGGGCATCCCGCCGAGCCCGTTGGTGACGCGCTCGACGACGAGCTCCTGCGACGGCTGCGACTCGTCGAGGCTCGGGCCGACGGCACCCGTGGCGTTCGCGTCGGCGAGGGCGTGGCAGCTGCCGCAGCCCTGGGAGGCGAAGATCGCCTTGCCGTCCGTCTCGCCCGGCTCGGTGCCGCCGCCACCGCTGCTGCCGCCGCCGGCCGGCACGTCGGGCACGCCGTCCTCGTCGACGTCGAGCCCCGCGACCGAGGCGACGTAGGCGGCGACGTCGTCCGCGTCCTGCCCCGTGAAGATGTCCGCGGGCATCCCGACCGCGCCCTCGACGGGCGGGTCGGTCACGGGATAGGCGATCTGTCCGCGGACGACCTGCTGGATCGTGCTCTCCCCCAGTCCGTCCTTGCGGGACTGGAGGAACGCGTAGTCGAGGTTCGGGCCGATCTGGGCGGTCGTGCCAGCGTCGGCGAGGGTGTGGCACGAGCCGCAGCCCTCGATGAACAGCGCACGGCCGGCGACCCGGTCGCCGCCCTCCGAGTAGCCCACCGTCTCGCCGCACCCGGCGGCCACGCCCGCCAGCACCAGGCCGAGCGCGGCGATCCCGCAGAGCGTGCGCGAGCGGGGCCTCGAGCGGCGCGTCGTGACGGGCTCCACGGGGAGCGAGTCTACCCGGACGCGGCGGCGGAGGACTGCCGAAGCTGCTTCAGCTGCTGCTTCACGATCGGCGCGTTGGGGTCGTCCGGCGCGAGGCGCAGGAACGCCTCGTAGGCCTCGATCGCGGCGGCCGAGTCCCCGGCCTGCTCCGCTGTCTGCGCGAGCTCGATCTGGACGTTCGGGTCGTCGGGCTCGAGCGCCGCGACCCTGCGGTAGGCGGCGACGGCCGCGGCTGCCGCCTGGCCCGCCTCCTGTAGCGCCGCGTTCGTGCGGTCGGCGGCGATCGCGTTGACGGTGCGCCCGATCGGGTCGCTGAGCACGGTCTGGTCGTTCGCGCCGACGAGCTGTCCCGGGAAGTTCTGGGTCGCGCCGCCGAACGCCGCGTCGAGCTGGGCGAGCTGGGCGGCGCGCTGCTTCTCGCCGGCGAGGACGAGGTAGAGCCCGGCGAGCTCGCGCTGGATCCCGGCGTCCTTCGGCGCGAGCCCGGCTGCGACCTCGAGCGCCGCGATCGCCTCGCTCGTGTCGCCCTCGGTCTGGAGGGCGAGCGAGAGGTCCTGCCAGGCCTGGACGTCCTTCGGCCGCTCCTCGGTCGCCTCGCGCGCGTCGGAGACGGACTGCGCCTCGGCGCCGCCCGCGTCGCGGAAGACGTCCCCGACCCCGACGCCACCGGCGCCGACGCCGAACACGACGAAGCCCAGGCCGAAGACGAGGGCGAGGAAGACGAACATCCACTTCGCGTGGCGTCGCAGCCGCGGGAAGAACATCGTGTCCTCGTACGAGGACGTCTGGGCCTTGCGGCTCTTCGCCGCCTGCTTCTGCGCCGCTACGGCAGCATCCGAGCCCGCGCTCTTCGTGCTGCTCTTGTCGAATCGGGCCATCGCGTATGTCCTCGCCGGTAGCGGTCCTCGCCGGCTACGAGAGTAGCGGCAACCCGATCAGGGGAGCCGCCGTGGACCACGGCCACAACAGGATCTTCAACTGGCACGAGGGGGGAGTCGCCGAGCGCGACGATCGTCAGATCGGCGCGCTTGCCCGGGACGAGCGACCCGATCTCGTCGGCCAGGCCGAGCACCCGCGCGCCGCCGAGCGTCGCGAGCTCGAGCGCCTCGCCTGCGGTGAGAGCGTCCGGACGGCCCACCCGGGCGCGGGCGGCGACGACCGCCGTGCGGATCTCCTCGAAGGCGTCGAGCGAGGGGGTCGAGGCGGGGCTGTCGGTCGCGATCGCGACGTCGACCCCGGCCGCACGCAGCTCCGCGAGCGGGGCGATCCCGCAGCCGAGGTAGCCGTTCGAGCGCGGGCAGTGGGCGACGCCGACGGCGTGCTCGGCCAGCAGCGCGATCTCCTCCTCGTCCACGTGCACGCAGTGCGCTGCGGAGAGGTGCGGGCCGAGCAGCCCTTCCGCTGCGAGCAGACGGATCCCGGTCGTGCCGGGAGGAGGCACGAGCAGCTCGGCGAGCGGTGTCCAGTCGCCGCTGCCGCTCTCGAGCCAGGCGCGCTCGGCAGCGCTCTCGGCGAGGTGGGTCTGCGTCGGCAGCTCGAGCGCCGCGCAGGCGGCGTAGACCTCTGCCGTGCAGGTGTAGGGCGCATGCGGCGAGACGCCGAGCCGGACGCGGTCGGAGAGCACCGGCCCGATCCGCTCGCCGATCTCGTGGAAGCGGTCGAGCGCGCCGACGTCCTGCCCGAACACCTCGACGAAGACGATCGCGCGCAGTCCCGTCTCGGCAGCCGCCTCGGCCGCAGCGCCGACGAAGCTGCAGTCGCCGATCGTCGTGATCCCCGAGCGCAGGCACTCGAAGGCCCCGACCCGGGCGATCGCGCGCATGTCGTCGAGGTCGAGCGCCTCCTTGCGCCGGACGTGCATCCCGATCCACGGGACGAACGGCAGCCCGTCGCCGAAGCCCGCGTACAGCGCGTACT
>CAZUVW010000131.1:0-2966 GCA_964623875.1 uncultured Gaiellales bacterium | reverse complement strand
CGATGTGGGAGTGGGCATCGACGAAGCCAGGCACGATCACCGCGTCCTCGAAGTGCTCTCCGGCGCCGAGGTCGGACGCCCGGCCCACCGCCGCGATCAGGCCGTCCTCGCCGATCGCGACGGCGCCGTCGCGGATCGGCGCGCCCTCGACGGGCACCACCCAGTCCGCGGAGAGGATCCTCACGACGCTTCGAACGACTCGCGGTAGCTGCGGTCCCAGCGGCGCTCCATGAACACCGCGAGCCAGATGGACAGCTCGAAGAGGAGGATCAGCGGCACGACCTCGAGCGCGAGCGAGACCGGGTCGACGGTCGGCAGCAGGATCGCGAACCCGAGCATGGCCACGACCCCGATCCGTCGGTTGCGCCGCAGGGTGGCAGAGCTGACGACGCCGAGCCGGACGAGCCCGAGGATGAAGATCGGCATCAGGAACGCCACGCCCGAGGCGAGCAGCATCACGGCGACGAACGAGAGGAAGTAGCTGGCGCGGATCTGGTTCTCGTAGAGATCGCTGTCGTAGTCGACGAGGAAGGCGAGGGCCTTGGGGAGCACGATCAGGTACGAGAAGGCCACGCCGACGGCGAACAGCCCGGAGGCGAGCACGACCAGCACGGAGATCACCCGCTGGGTGGATCGGTCCACCGCGGGTGCGAGGAACGCCCACATCTGCCAGAGCAGGATCGGCAGGCAGATCGCGAGCGCCGCGTAGAAGCTGACCTTGAGCGAGGTGGTGAACGGCTCGGTCACGCCGAGGGTCACGAGCGGCGTGTCGGGCGGGAGCAGCTCCATCAGCCAATCGATCAGCTGCTCGTGGAACGCGTACGCGACGCCGAACGCGGGCGCGAGCGCGATCAGGCAGATGATCACCCGGTGGCGGAGCTCGGAGAGGTGCTCGACGAGCGTCGCCTGCTCGTCCGGCGCGAGACGCCGCGGCATGAAGCGGGCCATGCGCTGGCGGATGCTCTAGGAGACGGTCTCGCGCTCGGTCGTCGTCGACGTCGTCGGCGCGGCCTGCGCCTCGGGGAGCTCGGCGAGCTCGTCCGTGACGTCGTCCACCGGACCGTCCTTGCCGGACACCGAGTCCCTGAACTCGCGCATCCCCTTGCCGAGCTGCCGACCCATCTCCGGAAGCCGCTTGGGGCCGAAGACGAGGAGGAGCACGAGCAGGAGGATCAGGAGCTCCCAGATGCCGATTCCGAAGGGCATGCGCGCAGACTACCAGCACGTGGCGGGGAATCCCGCTCCCGGCGGCGGCGTTGCAGACCGTAACGGTCCCCGGCAGGCGCCCCGGACCCGGTAGCATCCACGAAGAGGACTTCCGGTATTCCGGAATCGGACTTCAGTCGTTTCACGCTCCATCCCTCACGAATCCTCACGAACCCAAGGACGACACGGTGGCACTGCTCGAGATCACGAACCTGCACGTCGCGCTGGAGGACGGAACCGAGATCGTCAAGGGTCTCGACCTCGCGCTCGACACGAACGTCAAGCACGCGATCATGGGGCCGAACGGCTCCGGCAAGTCGACCCTCGCCTACGCGTTGATGGGCCACCCGGCGTACGAGATCACCGAGGGCGACATCGTGCTCGACGGCGAGAGCATCGTCGAGCTGGAGGCGGACGAACGGGCCCGGCGCGGCCTCTTCCTCGCCTTCCAGTACCCCCACGCGATCCCCGGCGTGACCGTCACCAGCTTCCTGCGCAACGCGATCAACGCGAAGCGCAAGGCCGCGAACGGCGGGCAGGACGACCCGGTGCCCGTGAAGGAGTTCCGCAGCGAGCTGCTCGCCGCGATGGAGCACCTGAAGGTGCCGCGCGAGCTGGCCCAGCGGTATCTCAACGACGGGTTCTCGGGCGGTGAGAAGAAGCGCGTCGAGATCCTGCAGATGGCGATGCTCAAGCCGCGGATCGCGATCCTGGACGAGACCGACTCCGGCCTCGACATCGATGCGCTGCGCGTCGTCGCCGAGGGCGTGAACGCGCTCGTCGGGCCGGAGATGGGGGCGCTCGTGATCACGCACTACCAGCGGATCCTCAACTACGTCACCCCGGACCACGTCCACGTGTTCGTCGACGGGCGGATCGTCGCCTCCGGCGGTCCCGAGCTCGCCGAGCAGCTCGAGGCCGAGGGCTACGAGGCCTTCCTGCCCGCCGGCGTGGGAGGAGAGCAGGCATGAGACGTCCTATGTCAACTGTGCGACTCGCGTCCTGTATCGGCGGCCGGCCGCGCCAGCGGCCGCTTCAGGGATCGTCCCGAGCCGGGAGCCGCGACAGCGGGTTCCGGCTCTGGGGGCAAGCATGAGCGAGTCGCTCCAGGACGAGACCGACGTCATCCGCGAGATCAGGGCCGACTACGGCTACGGCTGGCACGTCGACGACAGCCCGATCTACAAGGCCCCGAAGGGGCTCTCGCACGATCTGATCGACGTCATCTCCGACCACAAGTCCGAGCCCGACTGGATGCGCGCGATGCGCCACCAGGCGCTCGACGACTTCCTCGCCCGTCCGATGCCGAGCTGGGGCGCGGACCTGTCGGGGATCGACTTCGAGAACATCCACTACTACCTCAAGCCGACCGAGGGCCAGGCGGAGACGTGGGAGGACCTCCCGGCGGAGATCCTGGACACGTGGGACCGACTCGGGATCCCGGAGGCGGAGAAGAAGTACCTCGCGGGCGTCGGGGCGCAGTACGAGTCCGAGGTCGTCTACCACAAGCTGCAGGCCGATCTCGAGGCGAAGGGCGTGATCTTCCTCGACATGGACTCGGGCCTGCGCGAGCACGAGGAGCTGGTGCGCAAGCACTTCGCGACGGTGATCCCGCGCAACGACAACAAGTTCGCCGCGCTGAACACGGCCGTGTGGTCGGGCGGCTCCTTCATCTACGTGCCGAAGGGCGTCCGCATCGAGATGCCGCTCCAGGCCTACTTCCGCATCAACGCGGAGAACATGGGCCAGTTCGAGCGCAC
>CAZUVW010000130.1:0-8697 GCA_964623875.1 uncultured Gaiellales bacterium | reverse complement strand
CGTGCCGATCATCGGCGACGACATCAAGTCTCAGGTCGGCGCCACGATCACCCATCGCGTGCTGACGACGCTCTTCGGCGACCGTGGTGTGCACCTCGACCGCACGATGCAGCTCAACGTCGGCGGCAACTCGGACTTCCTCAACATGCTCGAGCGCGAGCGGCTCGAGTCCAAGAAGATCTCGAAGACGAACGCCGTCACCTCGATGCTCGACTACGAGATCGGCGAGAAGAACGTCCACGTCGGCCCGTCGGACTACGTGCCCTGGCTGACCGATCGCAAGTGGGCGTACATCCGCATGGAGGGCAAGGCCTTCGGCGACGTGCCGCTCAACTGCGAGCTGAAGCTCGAGGTGTGGGACTCCCCCAACTCGGCCGGGATCGTGATCGACGCGGTGAGGCTCGTGAAGCTCGCCCTCGACAACGGCATCTCGGGCGCGCTCGAGGCCCCCTCGAGCTACCTCATGAAGTCGCCGCCCGTGCAGATCCGCGACGACGAGTCCCGCGAGCTCGTCGAGAAGTTCATCGCCAAGAACGCGAAGACGAAGGCGAGGGCCGCGAAGGCGACGAAGGCCTAGGCCCTCGCAGCTGGACCTCGCGCGTGGGGCCGCCGAGAGGCGGCCCCACGCGTCTCACCGACTGGTCTCCTCCTCGCGACCGCTCGGACACCCACCCGCCAGGGCGACGGCGCTACGGTCGGGGAGACCGGACACGCGCACGACTCGACCGACCAGGAGGAGCCCGTGCATCACCCGCTCACCCTCTACCTCGCCCGTTCACGCACCGGAGACCTCGAGGACGTCGCGCCTCGCCCGCGCCTCGACCGCCCCGAGCCCGGGGCGGCTCGCAACGGACTCCGCGCCCGACTCGCCGAGCGACGGCGGCGGGGACGCTCGGCCGCCGTTCGGCCGACGCCCGTCACGCTCCGCGTCGCCCGACCCGCGGATCGCGCGGCCCTCGCGGAGCTCGCCCAGCTCGACGAGCGACGGACGCCGACGGGAACCGTCCTCCTCGCGGAGGTCGACGAACGGCTGATCGCAGCCATCCCCCTCGACGAGGGGCCGGCGATCCGCCACCCGCTGAAACCGTCCGCCGACGTGCTCGAGCTGCTCGAGATCCGGCGGCTCCAGATCCGCGCAGGCCGCATAGCCGCCTGAGCAGGCCCGAGCGCGTCTGAGCGCGTCGCTGCTCTGGCTGGACGGCCCTCTCGAGGGCGTCGCCGCCGTTGCTCTGCGCGAGGCCGGGGCGAGGCCGGTCGGGCTCCAGCACGAGCTGGCGCTCGACCTCCGACCTCAGTCGACGCGCGGCGCGGTGTCCTCGGCCGTGAAGCCGACCTGCTTGTGGGTCGTGTCGCAGAACGGCTTGTTCCGCGAGTGCCCGCAGCGGCAGAGGACGATCGAGCTTCCGGCCGGCAGAGCGAACTCCCGCCCCTCGACGTCCACGATCGTGACGGGGCCGGTGAGCTTCAGCGGGCCGTTCTCGCGAACCTGGATCGTGACATCGCTCATACGGCGAGCCTACCGGTGCGCGGGCGGCTGACCGAAGGGTGGGCGTGCCTGCCCGTAGAATCGCCGTGCCGTGCCGCTCCGCATCTGCCTCGTCACGCCGTTTCCCTGGTCGCAGCCGCACGAGGCGAACGACCATGCGGCAGGCATCGCCGCCGCCCTGCGCCGCCGAGGCCACACGGCAGTGGTGCTCGCGTCGTCCTCGCGAGCCGCCGATCTGTCGCGCGGCCGACGGGCCGTTCAGGCAGGACGACTGCACGACGTCGTGGCGATCGCGCCGGTGATCCCGGTGTCCTCGCGCGGGTCGCTGCCCGTCCCGGTCGGCATCCGGGCGACGCTGCGCGCTGCCCTCCAGGTCGGGCGCTTCGACGTCGTCCACGCGATCGACCCTGCGACCCCTGGCCTGGCGAACCTTGCGCTCCTCGACGCCGAGACGAGCACGCTGGCCGACTTCCCGAGCGGCGAGCGGCTCGGCTACCCGGCGCGCAAGAACCACCGGGATCGGCTCCTCGCGCGCATCGACGTCCTCACCGCTCCCACCGCCGAGGTGGCCGACCGCGCGCGGGAGCGCTTCCCCGGGGCGTTCGAGATCGTGCCGCTCGGCGTGGACCTCGACCTGCTCGCACTCGGGGAGAAGCGACCGCTGGTCGTCGTGGAGACCGCCGCCGCGAGCCTCGGCGTCGTCCGGGCGACGTTGCGGGCCCTGCGCGGCCTGTCGGACTGGGAGGTGATCGTGCTGCGCACCGGCCGCGGAGCCGTCCGCCCGGCCATCCCCTCGGCGCTCAAGGGCCGGGCGCGGGTGCGCACCGCCACGACGCCGGAGGCGCGGGCCGAGGTGCTCCGCGAGGCCGCCATCCTCGTCCCCGCACTGGGTGGCTCGGCTCGCTTGCGAGCCGAAGGGGCGGCCGCGGGGTGCGCCCTCGTCGAGCCTCCCGGGCTCGCCGACCAGCCGGAGCTGGCAGCGGCGGCGCTGCTCCGTCTCGCCGAGGACGCCTCGGCACGGCAGGTCGAGGCGGAGCGCGCCCGCGCGAGCGCTCGCGGCTTCGACGCCGTCGCCGCCGACCTCGAGGTGCTGTACGAGAAGGCGCGCGCGCGGCGGCGCCCCGTTCGACCGCGCGCCGACGACCCTCTCGCCGATCGCGATTGGATCGTGGCCGACCTCCACATGCACACGAGCTGGTCGCACGACTGCTCGATCGACATCGACGACCTGCTCGCGCACGCCGAGGCCGAGGGTCTCGGCGCGATCGCGGTCACCGACCACAACGTCCTCGGCGGAGCGCTCGAAGCGGTCGAGAAGGCCCGTGGCCGCGAGCTGATCGTGATCCCGGGCGAAGAGATCAAGACGGACGGCCAGGGCGAGGTGATCGGCCTCTTCCTGCAAGAGGAGATCCCGCGCGGGATGACGTTCGCCGAGACGATCGAGGCGATCCGCGCCCAGGACGGGATCGTGTACGTGCCCCACCCCTTCGACCGGATGCACGCGATCCCGTCGCCCGCGACGCTCCACCGGCACCTGCCCGAGATCGACGTGTTCGAGGTGTACAACGCACGCCTCCTGTTCGACTCCTACAACGACGAGGCGCTCCGCTTCGCGAGCAAGTACGGACTGCTCGCCGGCGCCGGCTCCGATGCGCACGTGCTCCCCGGCGTCGGCACCGGCGCCGTCCGCATGCGCCGCTTCGAGGGACCCGAGGAGCTCCTCCTGTCCCTGCGCACCGCAGAGGTGCTGCGCCGGCCGAAGTCGCTCGCCTACCTCCAGTCGCTGAAGTGGGTCGCCCAGGTGAAGGAGAGGACCCGCTAGCCCGCGCCCGCGCCTGCGCGACGCGGACGGCGCGCGCGGGCCTGCGGATAGGAAACCCTCCGCGCGCGCAGAAGTCGTGACCGCCCGTGACCGCCCTGCGCACCGACGACGTCTACGAGCGCTATCTGCAGCGGGCGATCCGCGAGATCAACGACCTCCATCACGACATCTCGGCGCTGGCGGACGAGACGCACGTCCCCGTGCTCAGCACCGGCCACCCCCTCGCGGACGTCTTCCTCCTGAAGCACGCGCCGTCGGTCGCCGAGATCGCGGAGGGCGTCGCGTTCTTCGGTCGCACCGGCAACGCGATCATCAAGTCGCTCGAGCGCCTGAAGGTCGACCCGATGGCCGTCTACGGGACGAACTGCCTCAAGTACGGGACCGAGGAGCCGGCTCGAGCGGCCTCGTGGCTGACCCGCGAGCTCCACATCGTCCAGCCGAAGCTCCTCGTCGCGATGGGCGAGGACACCGTCGCGTTCCTCGACGCGCTCGCGTTCCCGCTCGCGGAGCCGCTCGACGCCGCGCTCGAGGGCGAGCTCCAGCGGTTCACGCCCACGATCACCGTGCTCGTGACCCCCGACATCGACGCCTCGATCGACGAGCAGGCCGCGAAGAACCGCTTCTGGAACGCCTTCCGCGCGCTGGGCCCGTGGTGGGCCGAGCTCCCGCCGTACTGAGCCGCGCGCGGGCGGGCGCGCTGGCCGGGCTGCTCGCCGCGCTCGTCGCGTGGGGCGCGCTCGCGGGCGAGCTGCCCGCGCTCTCCGACCCGTGGGACGTCGCGCTGACGGCCCTCGTGCTGATCCCGGCGAGCTTCGCGACCGTATGGCTCGCCCTGCCGCTCGCCAGCGCGCCGCGGATCCTCACGTTCGCCGCGCTCACCGGGGCGGGCGCGGTGCTCCTCGACCTGGCGGGGCTCGGCTCGGCGTTCAACGTCGCCAAGCTCCTCGCGCTCGTCCTGGCCGGGTTCTGGTTCCTCGGCCTGTTCGAGGCGCTGTCGTGGGTCGTGCTCGTCGCGGTCGTGATCCCGTGGGTCGACGTGGCGTCCGTCTACCGGGGGCCGACGAAGGTCGTCGTGGAGCAGGAGCCGGGCCTGTTCGAGAAGATCTCGATCCTGTTCAGGCTCCCGGGCGAGGACGACGGCGCGCGGCTCGGCCCCCCCGACGTGCTGTTCTTCGCGCTCTTCCTCGCGGCGGCCGTCCGGTTCGGCCTGCACGCCGGTCTCACCTGGCTGTCGATGACCGCGGCCCTGAGCGCGACCCTGGTCGCGACGTACGCCTGGGACCTCGGCGGGCTGCCCGCGCTGCCCGCCGTCGCGGTGGGCTTCCTCCTGCCGAATGTCGCGATCTTGCTACGACGGGCTCGCGCGTGGCGCGAATCCGTACGCTCCGACCGTGGCCAAGCCTGAGAAGCGACTCGTCGTCGGCGTCGACGGCTCGAACGGCCGGTGGGTCGCGGTCGCGCTGCGCGGGCGACGCTTCGTCGACGCCCGCATCGTCGACACGCTCGCCGACGTGCTCGCCGCCTGGCCCGAGGCGGGCGCCGTGGGCGTGGACACCCCGATCGGTCTGCCGCGGCCGGAGACGTTCCCGCGCCGTGCCGACACCTGCGCCCGTGAGCTCCTCCCCGGCGCCAGCGCCCGCGTGTTCCTCACCTACCCACGCGAGGTCTACGAGGCGCCGACCCACGAGGAGGCGACCGCATGCGCGTCCGCCCTCGTCGGCAAGGGCGTCTCCCGGCAGGCGTGGGCGCTGCGTCGAGCGATCCTGGACGCCGCCGCGCTCGACGACCCCCGTCTGTTCGAGGTGCACCCCGAGCTCTCGTTCGCCGCCATCAGGCGGGAGGTGCTGCGCTCGAAGACGACCTGGCAGGGCCTGGCCGAGCGGATCGACGCATTGCGGCTCGAAGGGATCGAGATCCCGCTCGACCACGACGCTGCGTCGGCTGCTCCCGACGACGTCGTTGACGCCGCGGTCGTGGCGTGGACGGCACGACGCAAGCTGCGCGGCAAGGCGCGACCGGTTCCGCGCGACGTGGCGACCGGCGAGCCTGCGATCTGGGTCTAGCGGTTGAGCGGGAGCCGCCGCGCGAGCGGCGTCCCGCGCCGGCCTCGGCACAGGCCGGCGCGGGTGCCAGCGTCCGGATCGCTCGGCGGGTCAGCCGGTGGTGCAGTTCTCCTGAGCCCAGGCCTCGATGTTGGCCGATGCTTCCTCGAGGCGCGGGTCGTCGAAGGTCGCGCTCGCCTCCTGGAGCTTGGCGATGTCCTCGGCGCTCGGCGTCGTGCCTCCCGAGAGGTCGATGCCGGCGATCGCCTCCGCGTACGTCGCGAACTCCTCCGCGAACACCTCGAGGTCGTCCTTGATCTCGGCGGGCGCCGCGTCGGCGAGCTCGGCGAAGTAGTCCGCCGAGGCTCCGACGTCACCACCCTGCGTGCCCACCGCCTGAGCGAGCTTGGCCCCGATCGCCGCGAGCTCCGCGCACTCGCCCGAGAGGTCGCCGAGGTCGATGTCGCCGAGCGTCTCCGTCGTCTCCTCCGCGGCCTCCTCGGTCGTCTCGGTCGTCTCCTCGACGGTCGTCTCGGCAGGCGCCGCCGCGTCGCCGTCGTCGCCGCCGCACCCGGCCCCGGCAAGTGCGAGCGCACCGACCGCGAGCACGATCACTGTCCCGTACCTCACGTGCCCCTCCTCGTCGTCGTGCCACCGCCCTCGGCGCCGGCTGCGCCGATCGTACCCCGCTGCTCGGTGGACCTCACGGCTTCTCCGTCCCGACTCGCTCCAGCAGCGAGACGGACTCGATGTGCGGCGTGTGCGGGAACATGTCCACGGGGATGCAGCGCACGAGCGCGTAGCCGTGCTCGTCGCGCAACACCGCCAGGTCGGAGGCCAGCGTCGTCGGGTTGCAGGAGACGTAGACGATCCGCCGTGCCTGCAGCTCGCCCGTCCTGCGCAGCGCCTTCCCGGCCAGCCCGGCGCGCGGAGGGTCGACGACGACCACGTCGGGGGCGCCAGCCCGCTCGCGCAGCTCCTCGAGCGACTGGCCGACGTTGCCGGCGAAGAAGGACGTGTTGTCGATCCTGTTCTCGGTCGCGTTCTCGATCGCGCAGGCGACCGACTCCTCGGAGATCTCCACGCCCCACACGTGCGCGGCGGCGGACGCGAGCGCGAGGCCGATCGTTCCCGTGCCGCAGTAGAGGTCGAAGACGTTCTCCTGCCCGGTGAGGCCGGCAGCGTCTCGGGCGAGGGCGTAGAGGACCTCGGCCATCTCCGTGTTGGTCTGCATGAAGGCATTGGGCCTCAGGCGGTACCGCAGGCCGAGGATCTCCTCCTCGATCCAGGCGTCGCCCCAGAGCAGCTTCGTCGGGAGGTTCGTGATCTCGGAGGGCTGGTCGTTGATCGCCCAGTGGATCGAGCGCACCTCGGGGAAGGCCCGGAGCCGCTCGATGAGATAGTCGGCGTCGAACCGCTCGCCCGGCGCGGTGACGAGGACGACGAGCGCCTGGCCGGTGTTCCGGCCCTCGCGCACGACGAGGTGGCGCAGGTACCCCGTCTGCGCCTCCTGGTCGTACGGCTCGAGTCCCTCCTCGCGTGCCCACCGGCGGACGGTGTCGCGGATCGCGTTGCCGACCTCCGTGGTGAGCAGGCACTCCTCGACGTCGACGACCTCGTCCCAGCGGCCCGCGCGGTGGAACCCCAGCGCCAGCCCGTGCTCACCCGCCGCGAACGAGTACTCGAGCTTGTTCCGGTAGCCGTACTGGGTGCGAGCCGGGACGATCGGCTCGAGCGGCGGGTCTGCGAACCCACCGAGGCGGACGAGCGCGTCACGCACCTGGGCATGCTTCGACTCCAGCTGGCGCTCGTAGGCGTAGTCCTGGAAGCGGCAGCCGCCACACGTCCCGAAATGGCGGCACGGCGCCTCGACCCGGTCCGGCCCCGGCTCGAGCAACGCGGTGCGCACGGCCTCCGCGAAGCCACGCTTGACCTTCGTGGCGCGCGCGCGGACCAGGTCGCCGGGCAGGCCCCCGCGGACGAACACGACGAACCCGTCCAGTCGGGCGACGCCGTTTCCGCCGTAGGCGAGCGAGTCGACGCGGAGCTCGACCTCCTCCCCCTTGCGCACGGGTGCACCCATCGCGGCAGCGTACCCGCGTCCCCCTGTGGATCGATCGGCACACTTCTGGGCGCTTTCCTGACAGCAATTCCTGACAGCAGTCGCCGACAGCAATCGCTGACAGGCTTCGCTGACAGGCTTCGCAGACAGCCTCCGCTGGCAGCTCGTGACGTAGCCGGCCAGGCCTGCTCCCTCGTGGCCGCGTCCACGACGCCGTAAGCGATCCGCTACGCGAGCACGCTGACCTGCACCGTCCGCTCGCGCGGCCCGTCGAACTCGCAGAAGAAGACGCCCTGCCAGGTGCCGA
Organism: uncultured Gaiellales bacterium; assembly: GCA_964623875.1. Classification (GTDB taxonomy): domain Bacteria; phylum Actinomycetota; class Thermoleophilia; order Gaiellales; family Gaiellaceae; genus Gaiella. The sequence continues at coordinate 978 of CAZUVW010000130.1, read as the reverse complement.
GCGCGAGCGTCCCGTCCTCGCGCAGCGGCACGAGCACCGACGGGCCCATGAACGCGGCGCGGATGTGGGTCGGCGCGTTCTCCTCGCCCTCCTCCACGTGCTGCCACGGCCAGTCGGACGGGACGATGCGCTCGAGCGCCGTCTCGAAGTCGCGCGCCACCATCGGATCCGCGTGCTCGTTGATCGTCACCCCGGCGGTGGTGTGGGGGACGTAGACGAGCACTGCGGCACCACGCTGCCCGGCGATCGCCTCGGCGACCTGTCGCGTGATGTCGACGAGCTGGCTCTGCCGCTCCGTCCGGAGCGTGAACGTCCGCACGTCAGAGCGCGCCGCCCGCAGCCGGAGGCGCCCCAGCCTCGAGCGGGCTCTCGCCGCCGGACTCGCGCGCCAGGAAGTCCTCGACGTGCATGACGTTGTCCTGCGAGCGGGTCACGACGTCGAGCAGAGCCGACATCGACGACACCTCTTCGCGCTGCTCCTGCAGGAACCAGTGCATGAACTGCTCCGCGACGAGATCGCCCTCCTCGCGCGCGGTGACCGCGAGCGCGGCGATCTGGGCCGTGACCCGGCGCTCCTGGTCGAGCGCGAGCTGCACGGGCGCGACCACGTCCGAGAAGCCGCTCTGCGGCGCCGCGACCGCGGGCACCACGACCTCCTCGTCGGAGTCGAGCAGGTACTGCACCATCATCATGGCGTGGTTCCGCTCCTCGACCGCCTGGCGGTAGAAGTGCGCGGCGAGCTGTGGGAGCGTCTGCGCGTCGTAGTGGACGGCGATCGCGACGTACTGCTGCGAAGCCGCGAACTCGTAGGCGATCTGCTCGTTGAGGGCGTTCGCGAAGCGTGACATGGCGGCATCGTACTCCGCTCCGTCGTCCTGAGACGCAGAGGGGCCCGGCACGTGGCCGGGCCCCAACGCCCTTCGGGCCGCCGCGCTCCTACGCTTCGACGTCGGGCTGCGCGCCGCCGAGCTGGATCCG
>CAZUVW010000129.1:0-8722 GCA_964623875.1 uncultured Gaiellales bacterium | reverse complement strand
TTCGGCTGGCACGGGCTCGGCGACGGCGTCCAGGTCGCCGCGGGCCTCGGCCTCGTCGGCGTCGGGATCTGGCTGCTCGTACGCGACGGCCCGCCCGACGGCGGGCCTCGAGCGTCGGCGGCGCCACCGCACCCGCCCGCGCCCTCCGCGCCACCGGCGGCAGCGGCGGCACCGGCCGACGTGGCGGGGCCGCCAGCAGGCTCGACGGACGAGGAGCCGGCAGCGCCCGTCACCGAGGACACGGGCGCGGCTCCGGCCGCGCCCGACCGCAGCCGCGGCCTGATCACGGCCGGCGTGCTGAGCCTGCTCTCGATCGGCGCGGCGCTCGTGATCGCGGGCACCCTCTCGGGCTGGTTCGACGCGTCGGCGAGCGTCGTGCTGGCGGCGGCGCTGGTCGTGGTCGGGGCCGGGCTCGTGCTGGCCTCCGTGGTGGGACGGGCCCCCTGGCTGTTCGTCGTCGGCGGCGTCCTCACCTGCGCGCTGCTCGCGACCGCCGCCGTCGAGCCGCTCGTCGACGACGGGGTCGGCGAGAAGACGGTCGCTCCGGCGAGCCTGGCCGAGCTCGAGGCGCGCTACGCGTACGGGATCGGCGACTACACGCTCGACCTCCGCGACGTCGCGCTCGATGGAGCGACCCGGCGCGTCGAGGTCGAGCTCGGGATCGGCGCGCTGACCGTGCTCGTGCCCGAGGACACGGCCGTCGTCGTCGACGCGCACGTCGACGGCGGCGAGCTCACGCTGCCCGACGGCCGCTCGGTGGACGGCTGGGACGAGCGCGCCCGCTACGCGGGCGGCACGGCGACCGACGGAGCGCTCCTGATCGACCTCGAGCTCGGGTTCGGAGAGGCGGAGGTGCGTCGTGGGCGGTGAGCGGCGGATCGGGTTCGGTCATCTGACCTTCGGGATCGCGTTCGCAGTGATCGGCGTCACGTGGCTCCTGCGCGATGCGGGGCTCGGCGTCGACGCGGCGTGGCTGACGGCGGTGGCGGCGCTGGCGCTCGGGGCGGCCGGCCTCGTCACGACGCTCGCGCGCCTCGCCCGCTGAGCGCGAACCGCCTCCCGCGCCGGAGGCGCGCCCCGGGGCGGCACCTCTCGCTCGCCCGGGATAGCATCGCCCGGTGGACTTCCGAGACGCGCCGGAGGAGGCTGCCTTCCGCGCCGAGCTGCGCACCTGGCTCGAGGCGAGCCTGCCACCCGAGCTCCGCGACGCGGATCTGCGGGCCCCGGACACGGACATCGAGGCGCTGCGAGCCTGGAGCCGGTCGCTGCACGGTGCCGGCTACGCGGGGCTCGCCTGGCCCGCGGAGCATGGTGGGCGAGGGCTCGCGCCGATCTTCGAGGCCATCGCCCAGGAGGAGCTCGTCCGCGCCGGCGCACCGCCCCACGTCGGCGTGATCGGTCTCGGGATGGCCGGGCCGACGATCATCGCGCACGGCACCGACGAGCAGCGCGCGCGCTTCCTCGCCCCGATCCTCACCGCAGAGGAGATCTGGTGCCAGGGCTTCTCGGAGCCCGAGGCAGGCTCCGACCTGTCTGCTCTCCGGGCGCAGGCGCGCGACGAGGGCGACGTGCTCGTCGTGAACGGGCGGAAGCTGTGGTCGTCGTTCGCGCACGTCGCCGATCGCTGCCTCCTGCTCGTCCGCACGGACGCCGACGCGACCGGGCACGACGGGCTGACGATGCTCCTCGTCGACATGCGGACGCCCGGCGTGGAGGTCAGGCCGCTGCGACAGCTGACGGGCGCAGCCGAGTTCGACGAGATCTTCCTCGACGGCGTCGAGGTGCCGCGTGCGGACGTCCTGGGCGAGGTCGGGGAGGGCTGGCGCGTCGCGATGACCACGCTGTTGCACGAGCGAGGCACCCTCGGCGTCGCGCTCGTGGCACGACTCGACGCGCAGGTGCGGCGGCTGCTCGCGCTGGCGCGCGACCGCGGCGCGACCCCCCTCCAGCGGGATGCGATCGCCCGCGAGTGGATCGACCTCCAGGCGCTGCGAATCACGGCGTATCGCTCGCTCGCCGGGCTCGCCCGCTCCGGCGTCCCCGGGCCCGAGGGCTCGATCCTCAAGCTGCGGTGGTCGGAGGCCAACCAGCGCGTCGCGTCGATCGCGGTCGAGCTGCTCGGCGCGGACGCGCAGCTGCTGGCGCCGAACGCGCCCTACGGCGGCACCTGGCCGCAGCAGCAGCTGCGCAGCCGGGCCAACACCATCGAGGCGGGGACGTCGGAGATCCTCCGCAGCATCGTCGCCGAGCGCATCCTCGGCCTGCCGCGCTCGCGCTGATGGAGATCGCGCCGACCCCCCTGCAGGAGGAGCTCCGCGCACAGGCCAGGAGCGTCCTCGCGCGCGCGGAGCAGCCCACCTGGAGCGAGCTCGCCGCCCTCGGCTGGACGGGCGTCTCGCTGTCCGAGGAGGTCGGCGGCGCGGGGCTGGGGTTCCGTGAGGAGGCGGTGCTGCACGAGGAGAGCGGGCGAGCGCTGCTCCACGCGCCGTTCTGGTCGACGAGCTCGCTGGCGCCGTTCCTGCCACCGGCGGAGCAAGCGGCGATCGCTGCCGGAGCGGACGCCTGGGCGCTGGCGACGGCGCCCCTCGTGCCGGACCTCGACGCCGTCACGCGGATCGCCGTCGTCGGCGGCGACACCATCTGGGAGCTCGTCGGCGCCGAGCGCGAGCTGCTCGCCACGAGCGACCCGACCCGCCCGCTCGGGGTGGTGCTGGGCGGCGAAGCCGCCCGGCCGCTCTGCTCGTCGGAGGCGCTGCCGGCGATCCGCGCCCGCTCGCTCGCGGCCCTCGCCTGCGAGGCGGTCGGCGTCGGCGTCCGGGCGCTCGAGCTCGCCGTCGCCCACGCCCGCGAGCGGGTCCAGTTCGGTCGTCCGATCGGCGCCTACCAGGCGGTGGCGCACCCGCTCGCCGACGTCTACGTCGAGCTGGAGCTGGCACGGTCGCTCGCCTGGTGGGCCGCCTGGAGCATCGGCGCGGACGATCCCGGTGCCGTGGTCGCGGCCGCGGCGGCCAAGGCGACGGCGTCCGACGCCGCCGTGGCGAGCTGCGAGCGCGCGATCCAGACCCTGGGCGGCAGCGGCTTCACGTGGGAGAGCCCGCTGAACGGCCTGTACCGGCGGGCGCTCGGGATCCGGTCGTGGGAGGCGTCCGGCGAGACGCTCCGCGCCGAGGTCGCGCTGCACGTGATCGACGAAGGAGGGACCTCGTGGACGGACTGATGATGGACTACCAGCTGAGCGTGCCGGCGATGCTCCGCCGGGCGGAGCAGGTCTTCGGCGACGTGGCGATCGCGTCGCGGCAGCCCGATCGCAGCCTGCACCGCACCACGAACGCGGAGCTCGCGGGCCGCGCCCGCCGGCTCGGCGCCGCGCTCGCGGGGCTCGGGCTCGTGGAGGGCGACCGCGTCGCGACGCTGATGTGGAACCAGCACGAGCACCTGGAGGTCTACTTCGGCGCGCCGGCGGCGGGCTTCGTCACGCACACGCTCAACCCCAGGCTGCACCCGGACGAGAACGCGTACATCGCCACGCACGCCGACGACCGCGTGCTCGTCGTCGACAAGACGCTCTGGCCGGCCGCCGAGCCGTTCCTCGGCAGGGCTCCCTTCGCCCACGTCGTCGTGGTCGGCCCGGGCGAGACCCCGCCCGGAGCGCTCGAGTACGAAGCGCTGCTCGCCGCGGCCGACGAGCGCGCGTTCGTCGAGCGCGACCCCGACGAACGGCATGCGGCGATGATGTGCTTCACGAGCGGGACGACGGGCAGGCCGAAGGGCGTCCTCTACTCCCACAGGGCGATCGCGATCCACGCGCTGACGCTGAACGCCTGCCTGCACCTGACCCGGGACGACGTCCTGCTCCCGGTCGTGCCGATGTTCCACGTGAACGCGTGGTGCTTCCCGTTCGTGAACGCCCTGTTCGGGGTCGAGCAGGTGCTGCCCGGACCTCATCTCGACCCGCAGAGCCTGCTCGAGCTGTTCTCGAGCGAGCAGGTCACCGTCGCGGCGGGAGTCCCCACGATCTGGATGGGGATCCTCCAGGCGCTCGACGCCAGCCCCGACGGGTGGGACCTCTCCCGGATGCGCACCATGGTGATCGGCGGCGCTGCGCCTCCGCTCGCGATGATCGAGGCCTTCCAGGAGCGGCACGGGCTGCACGTCACGCACGGCTGGGGGATGACGGAGCTGTCGCCGGTCGGGACGGTCTCCGGCGCGCCGGGGCAGGACCAGGAGCCCGAGCGACGCGCGCTCCAGGGACAACCGATCCCGTTCGTCGAGATCAGAGCCCGCGGCGGGGAGGGCCTCGTCCCGTGGGACGGCGAGGCGATGGGCGAGCTCGAGGTGCGCGGGCCGTCGATCGCGTCCGGCTACTACGAGGCGCCCGAGGCGGCCGACCGCTGGACGGAGGACGGCTGGTTCCGCACGGGCGACATCGCCACGATCGGACCCGACGCGTACGTGACGATCCAGGATCGCGCGAAGGACCTCGTGAAGTCGGGCGGGGAGTGGATCTCGTCGGTCGCGCTGGAGAACGCGCTGATGGGCCACCCTGCCGTCGCCGAGGCAGCGGTGATCGGAATCCCCGACGAGACCTGGTCGGAGCGTCCGCTGGCCGTCGTCGTGCTGCGCGAGGGCGCCGCGGCGGGCCCGGACGAGCTCCGCGCCTTCCTCGAGCCCCGGGTCGCGCGCTTCTGGCTGCCCGATCGGTTCGAGTTCGTCGACGAGATCCCGAAGACCGCCGTGGGCAAGTTCCGCAAGACGGCGCTGCGCGAGCGGTTCGCGCCGACGACCTGACGACGAGAGGAGACCCGTGCCAGCATTCGTCTCGACCGAGCGCCGCGACGCCGTCGCGCTCGTCACCATCGACAACCCGCCGGTGAACGCGCTCTCGGCGGCGCTGCTCGCCGAGCTCGAGGCAGCGCTGGAGGAGCTCGACGCCGACGATGCGGTGCGGGCGATCGTCATCGCCGGTGGTGGCGAGCGGGCGTTCGTGGCTGGCGCGGACATCAAGGAGTTCCCGGCCCTGCGCGAGGACGACGACGGAGGACCGGCACGCGCGCTCGTGCGCGTCGGCCTGCGCATCGAGGCCGGTCGCACTCCGGTGATCGCGGCGATCCGCGGCTTCTGCCTCGGGGGCGGCCTCGAGCTGGCGCTGTGCTGCGACCTCCGCGTCTGCGCAGACGACGCCCGGCTCGGGCAGCCGGAGATCAAGCTCGGCCTGATCCCGGGAGCAGGCGGCACCCAGCGGCTGCCGCGCCTCGCCGGCATCGGACGGGCGATGCTGCTCAACCTGACCGGAGAGCCCGTCGACGCCGCCACCGCCGAGCGATGGGGGCTCGTCGAGCGCGTGGTGGCAGCGGAGGCCCTGCTCGAGGAGGCGCTCGCGCTCGCCGGCCTGATCGCCGAGCAGTCGCCGCACGCGGTCGCCGTGCTGAAGGAGATCGCCCGCACGACGCGCGACCTGCCGCTCGAGGAGGGGCTGCGTCGCGAGGGCGACGCGTTCCTGCGCTGCATCCGGCACGCGGACGGCGTCGAGGGCGTCGCTGCGTTCCTCGAGAAGCGCCCGCCCCGCTTCGGCGCCGGGGGAGACGCGTCGGCGCCCGAGTAGGATCGTCGCGTGCGGCTCGGTCTCCAGCTCGGCTACGACGACCCGGTCGCGGCGGTCGCGCTGGCGGAGGAGGCCGACCGGCTCGGGTTCCACTCCGTGTGGACGTCCGAGGCCTACGGCAGCGACGCCGTCACGCCGATGGCCTGGGTCGCTGCCCGCACCACCGGTGTCCACGTGGGCAGCGCCATCATGCAGATGCCGGCCCGCTCGCCCGCGACGACCGCGGCCACGATCGCCACGCTCGACCTGCTCTCGGGCGGTCGGGCGCTGCTCGGGCTCGGCACCTCGGGTCCGCAGGTCGCCGAGGGCTGGCACGGCCAGCCGTGGGGCAAGCCGCTTCTGCGCACACGGGAGTACGTCGACATCGTGCGCCGGATCCTGCGTCGGGAGGAGCCCCTCCGGCACCACGGCGCGCACTACGACATCCCCTACTCCGGTGCCGACGCGACGGGTCTCGGCAAGCCGCTGAAGCTGATCCTGCGTCCCGTGCGCGCCGAGGTGCCGATCTACCTCGCCGCGATCGGGCCGCGCAACGTCGCGCTCGCGGCCGAGATCGCGGACGGCTGGCTGCCGATCTTCTTCTCGCCGGAGCGCTTCGCGGAGGTGCACGCGCCGTCGCTCGCCGACGGCTTCGCGACGCGAGGCGGCCGCCCGGAAGGCTGGGACCTCGCCCCGCTCGTGCCCGTCGTCGTCGCCGACGACGTCGAAGCGGCGCGGTCCTTCCTCAAGCCGCTGCTCGCGCTGTACGTCGGCGGCATGGGCGCGCGGGGCCAGAACTTCTACGCGAGGCTCGCCGGCCGCTATGGCTTCGAGGCGGAGGCGGCGGCCGTGCAGGACGCGTACCTCGCCGGGCGCAAGGACGAGGCCGCGATGCTCGTCCCCGATGCGCTCGTCGACGAGGTCGCGCTCGTCGGCGACCGCGCCAGGATCGCAGACCGGCTCGACGCCTGGCGTGCGTGCGGCGCGACCACGCTCGTCCTGCAGGCGCGCCAGCCGGAGGCGTTGCGAATGCTGGCCGAGCTGGTCCTCTAGGTGCGGTTGGCGCGCCTCCGGCGCGCCAACCGCACCTATGCCAGTCCGAGCTCCTGCGCCAGCCGCTCCGCTTCGTCGAGCTCGGCGTCGAGGGCGTCGATCCCGCTCGACCAGATCGCAGGGTCGGACAGGTCGAGGCCGACCATCTGCGCGAGCTCCTCCGGCGAGCGCGAGCCACCGGCGCGCAGCAGATCGAGGTACGGCTCGACCATGGCGTCGCCCTCCGCCACGTAGCGGCGGTAGATCGCGAGCGCGAACAGGTACCCGTAGGCGTACGCGTAGACGTAACCGGGCACCCCGGTGAAGTGGTGGACGTAGCTCCACCAGGGCGTGTAGCCGTCCATGCCGACGGAGTCGCCGAAGAGCGCGGTCTGCGCCTCGATCCAGAGCTCCCCCAGCCGATCCGGCGAGAGCTCGCCGTGCTCGCGCCGCTCCGTGTGCACCGCGTGCTCGAAGCGGTTCATCGCGATCTGCCGGAAGGTCGTCGCGATCGCGTCCTCGATCTGACCTGTGAGCAGGTCGAGCCGACGACGCGGGTCGCTCTCCTCGGCGAGCAGCCGCTGGAACGTGAGCGCCTCGCCGAACACCGACGCCGTCTCGGCCGTGGTGAGCGGCGTGGACGCGTTGACGAGGCCGAGAGGCTGCGCCAGGTACCCGTGCAGGCCGTGGCCGAGCTCGTGCGCGAGCGTGAGCACCGAGCGGCGGTCGCCCGTGTAGTTGAGCAGGACGTAGGGATGGACGCCGGGGACGTTCGTCGCGCAGAACGCGCCGCCCCGCTTGTCCGGGCGCGGTGGCGCGTCGATCCAGCCCTCGTCGAAGAAGCGCGCGACGACGTCGCCGGCGAGGGGCGAGAACGCCTGGTACGCCTCGACCACCAGGGCGTGGGCTCGCGACCACTCCACCTTCGCGTCGTCGTCCGCCACGGGCGCGAACCGGTCGTAGAACTCCAGCCGCTCGAGCCCGAGCAGCCGCGCCTTTAGCCGGTAGTAGCGCTGGGGGACGTCGTAGCGCGCCGTCGCCGCCTCGATCAGCGCCTGCACCGCCTCGTCCGTCGTCTCGTTCGCGAGGTTGCGCGACGTGATCCAGCTCGGATAGCCCCGCAGTCGGTCGTCGACCGATTTGTCGAGCACGATCTGGTTGTAGATGTACGCGCGCGTGCGCAGTCCCGGCTCGAGCGCAGCGGTCACCGCCGTCGCTGCGCCAGCGCGCACGTCTCGATCCGCGGCGTAGAGCTTCGCCATCGCGGTCTCGAGCCCGACCTGCTCGCCGTCGAGCTCGACCCGCAGCGCGCCGAGCAGCTCCTCGAACAGCCGCGACCAGGCCGACGCCCCGCTGACGGCCTTCTCGGCGAGGACCTTCTCCTCCGGCTCGGAGAGCAGGTACGGGCGGAACTTGCGCAGCGAGCGCAGCGCGTGCCGCCAGTGCGCGAGCGCGTCGTCGGCGAGCACGGCGTCGGCGTGCTCGTCGTCGACCGCAGCCCACTCCAGTCCGAAGAAGAGGAGCTTCGTCTCGAGCGTCGCGCCGCGCTCCTGCAGGCGGGCCAGAAGAGCGCCCCGCGCCGGCTCGGCCATGTTCGTCGAGAACATCAGATGCGCGTAGTAGATCGCGCGGGTGAAGGCAGACTCGATCCGCTCGCGCTCCTCCATCGCAGCGGCGAGCTCCGCCGGCAGGAGGTCCGCGACGCGGCCGTGGTAGCGCTCGCGAAACGCGTCGGCGTCCCGCTCGACGGCAGCGACGTCGGCGTCGATGCGCGGGTCGTCGATCCCGTGGTAGAGGTCGGAGAGATCCCACGCGATCTCCTCCGCCCCGGTCAGCTCGATGGTCGTCATGAGGAGGAGCCTAGCGAGCGACCCGCACGGAACGGCCGACCGTGCACGGCCCCGTCGCGCGATCGAGCTACGCGCCCAGAGAGGCTGGATCCGTCACGGGGGCGCGACAGGTGAACCCCTCGCACCGGTAGACCGCCGGGCGGCCGTCCACGAGCCCCTTGCCCACGAGCAGCGGCACGGCGTCGGAGGGGCCCACCGCGACGACCGCCCGCGGGTCGAACGGGGCGAGCGCGGCCCGCGCGACCGGCGCGTCGACCGG
>CAZUVW010000128.1:0-8769 GCA_964623875.1 uncultured Gaiellales bacterium | reverse complement strand
TAGTGCTCCGGCTCGATCGCCGAGCCGATGTAGATGGCGGACAGGGCGGCGAAGATGTACGCCTGGATGGACACGACGATCACGACCTCGAAGAGGTAGAACGCGGTCGCCGCGGGCACTGCGACGAACGCGAGCAGGATGTTCTCGAGCACGAAGATCAGCCCGATGAAGGTGAGGATCAGCATGTGCCCGGCGAGCATGTTCGCGTAGAGACGGACGGAGAGGCTGATCAGCCGCATGAACTGGCCGAGGATCTCCAGCGGGATGATCAGCGGCAGCATCGCCTTCGGCACCTCGGGGATCCAGCTCTTGAAGTACTTCACCGCGCCGTTCGCGCGGATGCCCGCGATGTGCGTGAACATCCACGTCATGAACGCGAGCGCGAGCGTGACCGAGAGCGTCGAGGTGGCCGCGAAGATCGCGAGCGTCGGGATCGCCACGCCGCCGACCTCCCACTTCTCGTCGGAGAGCGGCAGCGGGATGAAGCCCAGCATGTTGATCACCCAGATGAAGATCATCAGCGTCGCGCAGTAGGGGAACCACGTCCCGATCGCCTTCGTCGGCAGGCCCTGCTCGGCGACCTGCACCTGCGCCACCTCGTAGATCTGCTCGCCGAGCGCCTGCCGGCGGTTCGGCCCCCGCCCGAGCGGCACGCGCATGAACACGATGCCGATCAGGCAGGTCACCACCGTGCCGAGGATCAGGTAGGCGACCGCCTTGTTGATGTCCAGGCCGAGCGGCAGATCGACCCAGGTGTGGAGGTTCCACTCGATCGACGGGTCGAACGTCTCCTCCTCCGCGGAGGCCGACTCGTCGGCGGCCAGCGCCACGGCCGGCAGCGCCAGCCAGAGGCCGAGCGCGAGCCAGACCAGGCGCTTCACGCCGACACCCGCTCGTAGGGGCCGGGCTTGCCCGGCCCGGCGAAGTAGGCGACGAGGGCCACCGCGAGCTCGGCGGTGAAGGCCAGCGCGTAGACGAGCATGGCTGCGAGACCGACGCTCTCGTCGGCCACGGTCACGGCGACGAGCGGGATGCCCACCGCCATCGCCCGGAAGGTCGTTCCGATGCCCCGCATGCCTGCGGCGGCGAGGTTACCCGTGCCGAGCGGCAGCCGCGTCAGTACCGCGGCGAGCAGCTGCCCTGCGAGCCAGAGGACGGCGGCGACCACCCATCCTCGCAGGGGCCAGCCGGCGACGAGGAAGAGCGGCAGCGCGAGCGCCACGACTACGGTGCCCGCGAGCGCGGGCGCGAGCCGGCTCGGCACCGGCCGCGGCGTCGAGAACAGGCCCTGGCTCACCGCGACGCGCCGGCGTAGACCTTGTACACGACGGCGACGGACAGCGGGATCCCGACGATCGCGCCGACGAGCACGCCGAGCGCGGCAGCGCCGAGGAGCCAGCCGACGAGCGCGCCGAGCGCCATCGCGGCGAGGGTCGTGCCCAGCAACAGGCCCGACGCGGACGCAAGCGTGTGCGGCGAGGACGAGGTCGCGGCGGCGGCCATCGCGCGGAGCATACCACCCCCGTTTGTGACAGCAGAACTCCCGCTCTCAAGCGGGATCGGCGGCACTTCGTTACACCTTCGAGGCGCGTTCGGCCGGCTCCCTCCCCGTGGGCGTGCCATGCCTCGCCAGGAGCCCGGCTGAAGCCGGGCACCCACGAGCCCCGAAACGGTGCCCGGCTTCAGCCGGGCTCCGTCTCCGGACCGGCGCGCGTCGGCCATGATCCCGCGATGGAGCGCGTCGTCCTCGTCCACGGCAGCGTCAGCGGTGGCCGCGCGACGTGGGTCGCGCAGCGCAGGCGCCTGCGCGACCTGCTCGACCTCGTCGTGCTGGAGCGACCGGGGTTCCCGCCGGGCCCGGAGGTCGAGCGCGTCGACTTCGAGGAGCACGCGGTCTGGGTCGCGGAGCGGCTGCGCCCGCGTGACCACCTGGTCGGCCACTCCTACGGTGGGGTGATCGCGCTGCTCGCAGCGGCGCTGCCCGGCGTCTCGCTCGCCTCGCTGACCGTGATCGAGCCGCCGTGCGCCGCCGTCGCGGCCGGCGACCCCGCCGTCGACGCGTTCGTGCGCGACGGCCGTGCCCTGTGGAAGACAGGACCACGTGACGACCCCGAGCGCTTCCTCCGCGCCTTCCTGCGCTACGTCGGCTCGGACTTCGACCCTCCCTCTCCCCTCGTCCCCGACCTCGCGCAGGGCGCGCGCACGCTCCTGGTCGAGCGAGGGCCGTGGGAGGCGGAGATCCCGCTGGCCCACCTGAAGTCGTCGCGCGTTCCCGTGCTCGTCGTGTCGGGTGCGCACCACCCCGCCTTCGACGCGATCTGCGACGCGCTCGAGCGGGAGCTCGACGCCGAGCGGGTGGTCGTCCCCGGACACGGCCATGCGCCACAGCTGGACCCCCGGTTCGACGAGGCGCTCCTCGCCTTCGTCTCCCGCGCAGCGGCGGGGTAGCGCGCTCCCGTCCCGACCTGCGCGCTCAGCCGGCGCGGCGCTCGCGCGTGCCGGCCGACGGCCCGGCCGCGGTCGCCGCGCCGTCCTCGGCACGGCGGCGCAGCCGTGGGTTGGCGAGCTTGACGATCTCGAGCAGGTAGACGACGTAGAGCGAGAACCCGAGCGCCACGACCCCGATCGCCAGCGCCGCCACGGTCGGCCACAGGTGCCATTCCCCGCCCTCGCGGAAGGGGATGAAGCGCGTCGCGAGCGCTGCCGCCCCCAGCGTCGCCGCCCACGCCCACATCGTCACGGACGCACGCCGCTGCGAGAAGCCGATGTTGAGGAAGCGATGGTGCAGGTGCGAGCGGTCGGCGGCGTGGATCGGCTGGCCGTACTTGAGTCGGCGGGCGACGACGAACGAGGTGTCCATGATCGGGATCGCGAGCACGAGCAGCGGCAGGAACAGGACGATCGTCGAGGCCGTCTTCAGCAGGCCCGCGACCGAGATCGTGGCGAGCGTGAACCCGAGCACGAGCGCGCCGGAGTCCCCCATGAAGATGCGCGCCGGGAAGAAGTTGTGGCGCAGGAAGCCGACGCACGCTCCGGCGACGATCGCGGACAGCACCGCGGCGTCGGTCGTGCCGAGCGAGAGCGCGAGGATCGCGTACGTGAGGCCGGCGATCGCGCACACGCCAGCCGCCAGCCCGTCCATGCCGTCGAGGAAGTTGACCATGTTCATCACGGCGACGATCCAGAGCACCGTCACCGGCACGCCGATCCAGGCCGGGAGGTCGACCACCCCGAGGAACGGGAAGGTGAAGTGGTCGATCCACACGCCGAACGCCGTCGGGATCAGCGCCGCGAGCACCTGACCCGCGAGCTTCGGGAGCGGGGCGAGGCCCCGGAAGTCGTCGACGGCGCCGACCACGCAGGCCACGGCGGCCCCGAGGAGGATCCCGCGCATCGGGCCGTCGAGGTCGAGGAAGGCGAGCGAGGGGACGATGATCCCGAGGAAGATCGCGAGCCCGCCGAGACGCGGGATCGGGCGCTTGTTCAGCCTGCGCGCGTCGGGCTGGTCGACCACGCCGAGCAGCCGTGCCATCCCCCCCACCGCGGGCGTCAGCAGGACGACGATCCCGAACGCGATCGCCGCGCCCCACAGGACCTCAGGCGACGCCCGCAGGTCGTCCAGCACGGGTCCCTACTTCGTGCCGTACAGGCGATCGCCTGCGTCGCCGAGGCCCGGGACGATGAAGCCCTTCTCGTTCAGCTCACGGTCGATCGCGGCCACGACGATCCCGACGTCGGGGTAGTCGCGATGGATCCTGGCGATCCCCTCCGGCGCGGCGATCAGCGCGATCAGTCGCACCGACGTCGCGCCGGCGCGCCGCACCGTCTCGACCGCGGCGGCGGTGGAGTTGCCGGTCGCCAGCATCGGGTCGAGCAGGATCACGTCGCGCTCGTCGAGGTCGTCCGGGAGCTTGACGAAGTACTCGACCGGCTGGAGGGTCGCCTCGTCGCGGTACAGGCCGATGAACCCGACGCGCGCCGCCGGGATGAGCGACAGGAACCCGTCGAGCATCCCCATCCCCGCGCGCAGGATCGGGCACACGGCGACCTTCTTCCCCGAGATGCGACGGGCGGTCGTCTGCTCGAGCGGCGTCTCGATCGTCACCTCCTCGTCGGCGAGGTCCTTGGTGGCCTCGTAGGTGAGGAGCAGCGTGAGCTCGTTGACGAGCTGCCGGAACATCTGCGTCGTGGTCGTCACGTCGCGCAGGAGGCCGAGCTTGTGCCGAACGAGGGGGTGGTCCACCTCCGTCACGGGCGCTTTCGGCGCTGACGCGCCGAAATCGCCTAGGGGTGCGCTCCCACCGCTCATGTGGTTCTAGGTGATTTCGTCGCCGAAGGCGGCGAAAGCACCCTTCCCCTCGTACAGCGGCCGCTTCTCGCAAAGCGCTGCGCTGCGCCGCGCGAGACCGGGCACGTCGGCCTCGTCCGACAGCGCCTCGCAGATGATCCGTCCCACCTCGCGGAAGTCCTCCTCGTCGAAGCCGCGCATCGTGGGCGCGGGCGTGCCGATCCTCACGCCGGAGGCGACGGTCGGCGGACGCTCGTCGAAGGGGACGGTGTTGCGGTTGACGGTGAGGTGCACCTCGTGCAGCCGCTCCTCGGCGGCCTTGCCCGTCCACGTCGACGCACGGAGGTCGAGCAGCAGCAGGTGGGTGTCCGTGCCGCCGGTGAGCACGTCCACCCCGCCCGCGATCAGCTCGTCGGCCAGCGCGTCGGCGTTCGCGCGCACCTGCTCCTGGTACGAGCGGAACGCGGCGCCGGCCGCGATCAGGAAGCACGTGGCCTTCGCCGCGACCGCGTGCATCAGCGGCCCCCCCTGCAGCCCGGGGAAGATCGCGCGGTCGATCGCCTGCGCGTGCTCGGCCCGGCACATGATGAACCCCGAGCGCGGCCCGGCGAGCGTCTTGTGGGTGGTCGACGTGACGACGTCGCAGTCCTCCACCGGGTTCGGGTGCAGACCGGCCGCGACGAGCCCGGAGAAGTGGGCCATGTCGCACCAGAGCAACGCCCCCACCTCGTCGGCGACGCGGCGGAACATCGCCGTGTCGACCACGCGCGGGTAGGCCGACCCCCCGCAGAGGATGAGCTTCGGTCGGTGCTCGCGGGCCAGCGCGCGCACCTCCTCCTCCTCGACGCGCATGGTCTCGCGCGAGACCCCGTAGTGGACGATGTCGTAGAGCCGCCCCGAGAAGTTGACCTTCAGGCCGTGCGTCAGATGCCCGCCGTGGTCGAGCCGGAGCGAGAGCACCGTGTCTCCGGGCTGCAGGAGCCCGAGGTAGACCGCCATGTTCGCCTGGGCGCCCGAGTGCGGCTGGACGTTGACGTGCTCCGCGCCGAAGAGCGCCTTGGCACGGGCGATCGCGAGCTCCTCGATCTCGTCCACGACCTCGCACCCGCCGTAGTAGCGGCGGCCCGGGTAGCCCTCCGCGTACTTGTTGGTCGGCACGGAGCCGATCGCCTCGAGCACCGACGGCCAGGTGAAGTTCTCCGACGCGATCAGCTCGATCTGACCCCGCTGCCGCTCGAGCTCCCGGGTGACGAGGGCCGCCACGTCGGGGTCGGTCTCCGCGAGCCCGCCGTGACGGAGCCGGTCGAGCTGGTCGGAGGCGAGCGCCATGACCGTCGAATCCTACTCGGCCACGGGCACCGGTCAGCGCAGCACGCGCTCCACGCTCCGACGGCGATCCACCCGGTCGAGCACCGCCGTGTCCCGGCCGGCGCCGCCGTCGACGACGTCTGGCCGTCCGTCCCGTGCGCGCACGAGGTCGTCGCCTGCGCCGCCCAGGATCGTGTCCCGCCCGGCGCCCCCGTCGAGCACGTCCCAGCCGGGTCCGCCGATCAGCAGGTCGTCGCCGCCGAGCCCCAGGATGCGGTCGTTCCCACCGAGCCCGCAGACGACGTCGCGTCGCGCGGTGCCGCGGAGGACGTCCGGCACGGCGGTGCCGACGATCGTGCAGCGGACGAGGCGACCGGCGGCGTCGCGCTGTCGCGGGGCGGTGGCGAACGACGCCGTGCGCCCCTCCGACCTCCCTGCGCTGTTCTCGGCCACGATCCGGAAGAACCAGCGGACGCCCGGTGCGAGGCCGGTCAGGGTGCGTGCGACCGCGACGGGCGAGCTGCCCGAGACCGTCCCACCCGCGACCCGCCGGCCGAGCGCTGGCGTCCGGCCGAGCTCGACCCACCAGGCGGTCGGGGCACCCCGGGGATCGACGCTCCCGCCCACCGTGGCACGGGTGATGCCGAGCCGGCTCACCGACCCGGTGACCGCGAGCGGGGCGCCGCTCGTCCGGAAGGCGACGTCGTTGCCGTACGTCCGGCCCGCCGAGCTCTCCGCGACGAGGCGCACGTGGATCTCGGTCGCCGTCGGCTGCGAGACCAGCCGTGCGGCCACCGGGACCGGCCCGCTGCCCGACCCGGCTGGGGCGAGCGGCGTCCGCGATCCGTACCGCGTCGTCGTCCCGTACTCGAACCACCAGCTCGTGCTGCGACCTCGCGGGTCGACCGAGCCGGTCGCGGTGGCGGCGGTGGTCCCCAGCTCCGTCACCGGGCCCGTCACGACCACGGGGCCGTCGGTCGTCCGGAACGTCCGGTCACGCCCGACGCTCGTGCCGGCGTCGCTCCGCGCCACGACCCGGTAGTGGATCGTCGTCCCCGCCGGTAGCCCGGTGAGCGTCTCCGTGACCGTGACCGAGCGCGTGCCGAAGCCGACGCCGCGTTCCGGGGTGCGCGAGCCGTACGCGGTCGTCGTGCCGTACTCGAACCACGCGACCGCGTATCGCCCCTCGGGATCGACCGACCCGCTGACGCGGGCGGACGAGCGGCCGACGTCGCGGGCCGAGCCGGTCGACACCCGAGGCGCCGGGTCGGTGCGGAAGCTCCGCTCCGAGCTCCGGGTCGTCCCGGCGGCGTTCGTGGCGACCAGGCGGACGTAGTAGGTGGTTCCCGCGCGCAGCCCGGTGAGGTCGACCGAGACCGTGCGCGCGCTCGTGCCCGAGCCCGCGTCGGCGGTGGTCGAGCGGGAGCCGTAGCTGCGCGAGGTGCCGTACTCCGCATACCAGGTCGTGGGCAGCCCGTTCGGATCGACGGTGCCCGACACGAGGGCGCGGGTCGGCCCGATCGCGCTCGGGGCGCGGATCGTCACCGCCGGGGCCGCACCGGTGCGGAGCGTCCGGTCGTCCCCTCGTGCCGTGCCGTCGTCGTTGGTCGCCACCAGGCGGTAGTGGATCGTGACCCCCGTCTCCAGCCCCGTGAGCTGCACCGAGACGTCCACGGGGGCGGTGCCGTCACCGGCGCTGCGCGAGCTGGTCTTCTGCCCGTAGTCGGTGGTCGTGCCGTACTCGACGACCCAGGTGGTCGGCTCCCCACCGGGCTCGACCGTGCCCGTGACGGTGGCGGTGGTGGCGCCGACGGCCGTGGCAGGGCCGGTCGTCGCCCGGGGCTCCGCCGCGCCCGCGACGACGGGCGCGCCGAGCACGAGGCCGAGCGACAGGGCCGCGGCAGCGGCGAGACGGCGTCGCATGGCCCGAGTCTCCTCCCGTTCCGTGAAGGGCGGGTCGGGGTGCCGTTAGGAGGGTGTAAGCGCCCGCTCGATCCGAGCGAGCGCGTCGACGGCCGGCACGGCGCCCTCGCGCAGCACCCGCGGCTCGGACCAGGTCAGGTCGATCACGGTCGACGGGCGGCCCGCCAGCGTCCCGCCGTCCACGACCGCGTCTACGCCGTCCAGGATGACCCGAGGGACGTCCGCCAGCGAGCGCGGATCCGGGCCCCCGGGCAGGTTCGCGCTGGTCGCGACGAGCACCTCGGCCGCCTCGAGCACCCCGCGGCCCGGGCCGGCGACGGCGGGCACCCGCACGCCGAGCGCGTCGGGTCGATCGCCGGTCAGCCACGGGAAGCGGCGGGCCGGGTTCGGCAGCACGAGGGTGTAGGGCCCCGGCAGGAGCGCCTCGACGACGAGCCGAGCAGGGCCCTCGAGCTCGGGCAGGCACGCGTGCAGCACCTCGACCGAGGCGAGCACGAGCGCGGTGGGCTGTGTCGGACCACGCCCCTTCAGCGCGTACACGGCGGCAGCGCCGTCCGGGAGGGAGCCGGTGGCGACGAGCCCGTAGACGGTGTCGGTCGGGATCACGGCCGTCCCGCCCGAGCGGATCGCGCGTGCTGCGACGGCGACGGCCGTCACGCGTCCTCGGCCTCCCCGGGTGGGCGTCTCCCTTCGACGACCCGGTCGCGACCGGCGAGGTCCCGCGTGACGACGATGCGCTCGTAGCCGAGGCGCTCGAGCTCGCCCGTCACGTGCGCCGCCTGGCGCTCGCCGATCTCGAGCACCAGCGCCCCGTCCGGGGCGAGCACGGCGAGCGCGGCTTCGGCGATCGCACGGTGGGCGTCGACGCCGTAGAGCGCGAGCTCGGGCTCGTGGTCGCGCACCTCGGGGGCGAGCGCTTCGGCGTCGAGCGGATCGACGTAGGGCGGGTTCGCGACCACGAGCTCCCACGGGCCCGCGGGGAGCCCGTCGAGGAACGATCCCTCGAGGAGCGTCACGGCCAGCCCCGTGCGCTCGCGGTTCTCGGCGGCGAGCGCGAGCGCGTCGGGCGACACGTCGATCCCCGTGACGAGCGCGCCCGGATGCTCGTCGGCGATCGCGAGCGCGATCGCCCCGGAGCCGACGCCCACGTCGAGCACGCGCGGCGCCGCGGCGCCGTCGAGCGCCAGGAGGCAGCGCCCCACCACGACCTCCGTCTCCGGACGCGGGATCAGGGCCCTGGAGTCGACCGC
>CAZUVW010000127.1:0-8811 GCA_964623875.1 uncultured Gaiellales bacterium | reverse complement strand
AGAAGCCGAACCCGTTCCCGAAGTCGATCTACGACAACATCGCCTTCGGCCCGCGCGTGCTGGGCATGAAGGACAACCTCGACGACCGCGTCGAGCAGAGCCTGAAGCGCGCTGCGCTCTGGGACGAGGTCAAGCACCGCCTCAAGGAGAGCGCGATGGGGCTCTCCGGCGGTCAGGCGCAGCGGCTGTGCATCGCCCGCGCCCTGGCGACCGAGCCGGACGTGCTGCTGATGGACGAGCCGGCCTCCGCGCTCGACCCGATCGCGACCGCCGCGATCGAGGATCTGATGCACGACCTGAAGCGCGAGTACACGATCGTGGTGGTGACGCACAACATGCAGCAGGCGGCCCGCGTGGCCGACATGACGGCCTTCTTCTCCGTTCAGGTGCACGAGGACGGGAAGGGCCGTCACGGGATCCTCGTCGAGTACGACCAGACGACGAAGATCTTCACCACGCCGGCCGACCAGCGGACGGAGGACTACGTGACGGGACGGTTCGGCTGATGCGCGTCGAGTTCCAGGAGCGGCTCAACACGCTCGAGGCGGGCATCCAGGAGCAGGGCGAGGTGTGCCTGCGCGCCGTGCGCGGCGCGGTGAACGCGCTCGTCTCGCAGGACGTCGAGCTCTGCGACGAGGTGATCGCGTTCGACGACGAGATCGACGCCCGCTACCACCGCATCGAGAAGATGGTCGAGGAGGTGCTCGCGCTCGAGACGCCCGTCGCGACTGACCTGCGCCTGGTCCTCGCGAGCCTGCACGTGTCGATCCACCTCGAGCGGATCGGCGACCAGTCGGTCACGATCGCGAAGCTGACGAAGCTCGCCGCCGACCTCGAGCCGGGCGCAGAGCTGGTGGAGGGGCTGCAGGAGATGGGCGACCGCTGCGAGGAGATGCTCAAGATCGCTCTCGACTCCTTCGCACAGCGCGACGTGGAGCGGGCCCGGTCGCTCGTCGGGCTCGACGAGCTCGTCGATCGGACGAACCACCGGGTGGTGGACACGGTGCTCGGCATGACGAGCTCCGGCGGAGACCAGGAGTGGGGGATGCGGATGATCGTCGTCGCCCGCTGCCTGGAGCGGATCGGCGACAACGCCGTGGACATCGGCGAGCAGACCGCCTTCCTCGTCACCGGCGAGTTCGAGCAGTTCGCCGACGCTAGCCATTGACGCACCTGGGTGGCCGGCGGGACGGTGCCCGGATGCGGGTTCCGCGTCGGCTGCGCCGACCCGGAACCTAGGGCCCGGGTCAACGGTCGCCCTTCGGGCCTAGGTGCGGGGTCGGCGGAGCCGAGCCCGCACCCGGTGCGCTTCACCACATCGCCACACCCTGTTCACCGTTCACAGCCCCACCCGCCGCGACCGGACGGGCACCCTCCTCCCGGTTACTCCGTCATCGACACAAGGGGTGGTACTTCACATGAGGGACTCTGGACGCCTGCGGCGCATCGCCGTGCTCGGCGTGGCCGTCGTCGCGGTGGCGGCGCTCGCGTCGATCGCCGTCGCGGCGGTGCAGCCGCCGAAGATCGACAAGGCCTCGCTCTCGAAGCTGTCGGGCAGCATCTCGGCCGACGGCTCGTCGACGGTCGGCCCGTTCACGACCGCGGCAGCCGAGCTCTTCCGCAAGGCAGGCGCCTCGAAGGTCGCGGTCACGGTGGGGATCTCCGGCACCGGCGGCGGCTTCGAGCGGTTCTGCCGCGGGGAGACCGACCTCTCCGACGCCTCGCGCCCGATGAAGATCAAGGAAGCGCAGGTCTGCAAGGACAACAACATCGGCGGCTGGCGCGCGTTCACCGTCGCGAACGACGCCCTCACCGTCGTCGTCAACCGGTCGAACACGTGGGCGACCTGCCTCACGACCGCCGAGCTGAAGAAGATCTGGGACACCGGCTCGAAGGTCAACAACTGGAAGGACATCCGCGCGAGCTTCCCGGACGAGCCGCTCAAGCTGTTCGGCCCGGGCACCGACTCCGGAACGTTCGACTACTTCACCGAGGTGATCAACGGGAAGTCGAAGCGCTCGCGCTCCGACTACTCGGCCTCCGAGGACGACAACGTGCTCGTCCAGGGCGTGTCGGGCACGAAGGGCGGCATGGGCTACTTCGGCTTCTCGTACTACGACGAGAACAAGGACAAGCTCAAGGCCCTCCAGATCGAGAACCCGAAGACCGGCAAGTGCGTCACGCCGTCCGTGGCGACCGCACAGGACGGCTCGTACAAGCCGCTCGCCCGGCCGCTGTTCATCTACGCGAAGGCCTCGTCCTTCAAGCGGCCCGAGGTGCAGGCGTTCTTCCAGTACATCTTCACGAACGAGAAGGCGATCGCCGAGAGGGCGGACTTCGTCCCGCTGACGACCGCGCAGCTCAGGCGGGCGAAGATCAACTTCCGGCTCGCGCTGCAGGCCGCGGCCCGCGGATAGGCACGAGCTACACCGGATGCGGTGGGGGCGGCCAGTGGGCCGCCCCCACCGTGTCGGGGCCGGGTCGCAGCGTGTGGTCTGCGCGCACGAGCCTTGCGGGAGACCACGCATCAACGTCTGTCGATGACTCGCTAGCGTGGAGGACGTGCGGGGGCACTGCGAGCCGACACCAACCGCAGTCCGACGTGTGCCGACGGCCATGGTGCGCACGGCGTGAGCGTCGAGCTGAGCCCGCCGCCGGCTCGCCCGGTCGACGTCGAGGAGCAGGCCGTGCTCGGACGGCTCTCGCGCCTCGACCGCTTCCTGCCGCTCTGGATCGGCCTGGCGATGGTCGGCGGGCTCGTGCTCGGGGCGCTCGTCCCCGGGCTGAACGACCAGCTCGAGCGGCTCCAGGTCGGCACCGTGTCCCTGCCGATCGCGGCCGGCCTGCTGCTGATGATGTACCCGGTCCTGGCGAAGGTGCGCTACGAGGACCTCGGCCGGATGAGCGACGACGGGGTCGGCAACTGGCGGTTCTTCGGGACGTCGCTGTTCCTCTCGTGGGTGGTGGGGCCGTTGCTGATGTTCGCGCTCGCCTGGATCTTCCTCGCCGACGAGCCCGCCTACCGCACCGGCGTGATCATCGTCGGCCTGGCGCGCTGCATCGCGATGGTGCTCGTGTGGAACGACATCGCGCTCGGCGACCGCGAGCGCGCCGCGGTGCTGGTCGTGTTCAACGCGCTCTTCCAGGTGGTCGCGTACGCGGTGCTCGGGTACTTCTACCTGACCGTCCTGCCGGGCTGGCTCGGCTTCGACACGCAGGGGTTCGAGGTCGGGATCTGGGAGGTGGCGCGGACGGTGCTGATCTTCCTCGGCATCCCGCTGCTCGCCGGCGTGCTCACGCGCTGGATCGGGATCCGTCGCCGTGGGCGGGAGTGGTACGAGCAGCAGCTGATCCCGCGGATCGCGCCCGTCACGCTCTACGGGCTCCTGTACACGATCGTGCTGCTGTTCGCGATCCAGGGCGACGAGATCACCTCAGAGCCCCTCGACGTCGTCCTGATCGCAGCACCGCTGCTCGCGTACTTCGCCGTGATGTGGCTGCTGGGGTTCGTCGCGGGGCGGCTGATGGGCTTCCCGTACCCGCAGACGGCGGCGCTCTCGTTCACCGTCGCTTCGAACGACTTCGAGCTCGCGATCGCCGTCGCGGTGGGTGTCTTCGGAGCGGCGTCGGGGCAGGCGCTCGCCGGTGTGGTCGGACCGCTAATCGAGGTGCCGGTGCTCGTCGGGCTCGTGTACGTCGCGCTCTGGCTGCGGCGGCGGCTAGCCTGGCCTCCGGCGCCGGTGCGGGTCGTCTGAGCGTGGGCGTGCCGCGGTTGGTGGTTCTTCAGGAGCCTGGCTGAAGCCAGGCACCGGGTCCACCGAGCTCGCGGGCACGTGAGGTGCCTGGCTTCAGCCAGGCACCAACCGCCCCGAACCCGGCGCGAGCGACCCCGTGACCGAGCGCTCAGAGCAGCTCGCCGACCAGCCGCTGCACGCGCGCGTCGATGTCGTCGCGGATCCTGCGCACGGTCTCGAGGTCCTGCTCGGCGGGGTCGTCGAGCTCCCAGTCCTCGTAGCGCTTGCCAGGGTAGATCGGGCACGCGTCGCCGCAGCCCATCGTGATGACGACGTCGGCCGCGCGGACGACCTCGTCGGTCAGCGGCTTCGGGTACTCCTCGCCCATGTCCAGGCCGAGCTCGCTCATCACCTCGAGAACGGCCGGGTTGATCGACTCGGCAGGGTCGCTCCCCGCCGAGCGGACGTGGATCCTCCCCTCGGAGCGCAGCCGCACGAGACCAGCCGCCATCTGGCTGCGGCCCGCGTTGTGGACGCAGACGAACAGGACCTCCGGCATCTCCTTCGTGAGCTTCCCGGTCGCCTGGGCGAGCGCGCGGAGCCGCTCCCGGGCGAAGCGGTGCACGAGCACGGGCACGTAGGTCGGCAGCTTGGAGCCGGAGAGGAGGTCGGTCGACTCCGTGATGTAGCGCTCGATCGTCTCGGTCGAGAACACGCCGGCGAACTCGCGCTGGAGGTTCTCCGCCGCACGCGTGATGTGCAGCTGCGTCACCGGGTCGAGCTGGACGTCCGACATCCCTCACCTCCGCGCATCGATTGCCGTCGATGCGGAGTGTGCCAGGGTCATCGACCTACGTCAATGAACTCCTCGACCGGGACGTGGTCGACGGGAACGTGCAGGTCGCCGGGGTGCTCGTCGCGGAGGACGAGGTACACGACAGAGCCGAGCGCGGCGCCCACGATCGGTCCGACGACGTAGATCCAGATCGCGTCGAGCTCGCCGGCGACGAGCGCCGGCCCGAGCGACCTTGCGGGGTTGAGCGAGGCGCCGCTGACCGGGCCGCCGACGAGCGCGGCGAGCCCTACCGTGCCGCCGATCGCGATCGCCGCCGCCTCGCCGACCGCCCGCGTGTCGGTCGCCACGGCCATGATCACGAGCATCAGGAAGAACGTCAGCACGAGCTCCCACAGCAGCGACTGTCCCTCGGAACCGGAGGGGAACGTCGCGCCGATGCTCGCCACATCGCCGAGCGACGCCCGCAGCACGAGCGCCGCGACGGTCGCTCCGACCAGCTGCGCGGCCCAGTAGAGCCCGACGCGCGGCCAGGGGAAGTGGCGGCTGAGCGCGAACGCGAGCGTGACCGCTGGGTTGAGGTGCGCGCCCGACACGTGGCCGAGCGCGTAGACCATCACCATGATCACGAGCCCGAACGCGACCGCGATCCCGACGTGACCGAACGCTCCGCTCTCGACGGACACCATGATCGCGCCGCAGCCGAAGAAGACGAGCGCGAACGTGCCGACCAGCTCCGCGAGCAGGCTCCGCGCGAGTGGGAGGTCGATCATCCGCGCGAGGCGATGCCGGCCGGGGCCGCCGCCTCTGCGAACAGCGTCCCGATCTGCTCGAGCGCTCCGGGTGCGAGCCGGTAGTAGGCGTACGAGCCGCGCTTCTCCCGCTCGAGCAGCCCTGCATCGAGCAGCTGGCGCAGGTGGTGGCTCACCGTGGGCTGGGCGATCCCGAGCTGCGGCTGGAACTCGCAGACGCAGACCGCCTCGCCCTCCGCGCGCAGGAGGATGTTGACGATCCGCAGGCGGTGCCGGTCGGCGAGCGCCTTGAGCAGGCGCTCGAGCTCGACGGCATCGTCGTCGGACAGGGTCGCGCCGGCGAGGGGCGTGCAGCAGTCGAGGACGGGCAGCTCGCGCATCGTCGAGCGAGCGTATCGACCGCCGTCGATGGATGCAAGTCACGCGCCGGCGGCCGGACGTTTCGCCCTGCCGCCACGCCCGGTCGAGAGACGATCACCAGATCGACACCTGAGAGAAGCCCCAGCGGACACGACATCGTGCTCGCCCGGGTACGCTCGGCGCGTGCGCAAGACGCTCGAGCGTGAGATCAAGCTGGCGACGGGGGAGGGCTTCGTCCTGCCCGAGCTCGGCGGACAGCCGTTGCCCGCGAGGACGTTCGTCTCGACCTACCACGACACGCCCGATCTCGTCCTCGCGCGACACGGGGTCACGTTCCGGCATCGGGTCGAGGACGGCAGCGGTCTGTGGCAGCTCAAGCTGCCCCAGGGGGCGGCCCGGATCGAGCTGGAGATCCCCGGGCCTCCGGCGCGACCGCCCGCCCAGATGCTCGCGCTGCTCGTCGCGCTCCTGCGCGGGCGCGAGGTCGTGCCCGTCGCGCGCCTCCGCACGCGGCGGGAGGGCGTTCGGGCGCAGGGCGCGGAGATCACGCAGGACTCGGTCGCGGTGCTCGAGGGGCAGCGTGTGACCCGGCGCTTCCACGAGCTCGAGGTGGAGCTCCTCGAGGGCGACGAGCGCGCGCTGCGACGGCTCGAGCGACAGCTCCGCGAGGCGGGGGCGGAGCTCGCCGACCCCGACCAGCGACCGAAGCTGTTCCGTGCGCTGGACCTCGCAGTCCCTCCCCAGGCGGCCGTGATCCCCCGCGGCACGCCGCCGGGGGAGGCGATCGGCATCGCTCTCGCAGAGCAGCGGCGAAGGATCCTCCTCCACGATCCGGGCACGCGCCTCGGCGACGACCCCGAGGACCTCCACCAGCTGCGCGTCGCGACCCGTCGCCTGCGCGCCTTCCTCCGGGCGGGGCGGCCGCTGCTCGAGCACGACTGGGTCGAGTCGCTGCGCGACGAGATCGGGTGGCTCGGCCGCGAGCTCGGCCCCGCACGCGACCTCGACGTGCTCGTCGAGCGGTTCACCACCGACCTCGACGCGCTCGCGGCGGAGGACGCCGACGTCGCGGCGGGGCTCATCGCCCAGCTCGAGGACGAGCGCGCCGCGGCCCGCGCGGCCGTCGTCGCGGCGCTCTCGAGCGACCGGTACCTCGCGCTCCTCGACCGGCTCGACGCAGCCGGCGATCCGCCGCTCAGCGGTGTGGAGGTGTCGCTGCGCGAGATCTGGCGCCAGGAGTGGAAGCGAACGCGCAAGGCGGTGTCGTCGCTCCCCGAGGACCCCGCCGACGACGAGCTCCATGCGATCCGCATCCGGGTGAAGCGCGCTCGCTACGCGGCGGAGCTCGCGGCGCACGAGCTCGGCAAGCGCGGCGACGCGTTCGTCAGCGCGGCGAAGGGGGTGCAGGACGTGCTGGGCGAGCACCAGGACTCGACGGTGGCAGAGGACCGGATCCGCGCCTGGGCCGAGCGCTCGCACGGTGTCGAGGAGGTCGCCCGACGGCTGATCGAGGTCGAGCGGGGTCGGCGCAGGGAGATGCGCGCCGCCTGGCCGGGCTCGTGGAAGGCGCTGAAGCGGGCTGGGGAGCGGATGGCGTGACCGGGGTCGGCGGCGACGTCGTCCGGGCGGCCGGCGGCGTGCCGGTGCGCGCCGGCGGGGACGGGCCGGAAGTGCTCCTCGTCCACCGGCCGCGATATCGGGACTGGACGTTTCCGAAGGGGAAGTGCGAGCCCGGCGAGGCGGACGAGGCCTGCGCGCTGCGCGAGGTGCACGAGGAGACCGGGCTCGTGTGCGCGCTCGAGCACGAGCTGCCGGCGACGTCGTACCGCGACGACAAGGGACGTCCCAAGCACGTGCGCTGGTGGCGGATGCGGGTCGAGGACGGCGCGCTGACCTTTCTCCACGAGGTGGACGTGGCCGAGTGGCTTGCTGTCGGCGCGGCTGCGGAGCGGCTCACCTATGCGCGCGATCGCGCCCTGCTCGAGGCTGCCGTTGCGGGCAGCGACACCGGGGACGGCATCGGTCTCCCGGAGCCTGGCTGAAGCCAGGCACCCCGGCTGGTCGGCTCGCACGAGGTGCCCGGCTTCGGCGGGGCTCCGCGCGGCCATCGGTACGGTCACGGTGTGAAGGCTCTCGTCGCTCTCGCGGCCGGCGCGCTGCTCCTCGGGGTCACGGCGGTGCTCGCCGTGGCGCTCGCCGGGGGCTCGGGCGAGGGGCCGGGCGGGGAGCGCGCGCCGTACGTCGGCAGCCGGCCGCCCGACGGGATCGAGCTCCCGTCGTTCGAGCTCCGAGACGAGCAGGGAGCGACGGTCGCCTCCGGCGATCTCGACGGCAAGGTGGTCGTGGTCACCTTCCTCGACGCCCAGTGCACCGACGCCTGCCCCATCGCCGGCGGCGAGCTCGCGCGCGCGGTCGATGCGATGACGCCCGCGGAGCGGGCGCGCGTGGAGGTGCTGGCGCTGTCGACCGACCCGGCCGAGGACACGCCTGCTGCGGTCGCTGCCTACCTCGCCCGTCATCGGGCGACCGGGCGGGTCCGCTATCTGACCGCGCCGCAGTCGCAGATGGAGCCGGTGTGGGATGCCTTCAACATCCTCCCGACCGCCGAGACCGGCGACGACTCGCTCCACTCGATCCCGATCCAGATCTACGACGCCCGCGGCGTCTGGCGCTCGACGCTGAACGTCGGCGTCGACCTCACCCGGCGCAACCTGCTCCACGACGTCCGTCTCGCCCTCGGCGAGACCGGCTGAGAAGCCTCGTCCGGGGCGCGCGCCGACGCGCTTCGGTGCGCTTCGGTGTCAGACACCGAATCCTGTCAAGGGGGATTCGTGCCGATTGTGTGCCAATCGCTCCACAGGCCGCGGCCCGCGTCGCAGCTGGGATCCGCGCCGCCGGTGCGGTCGTTTGGCAGGGATCCATCGTCTCCGAGGACGTCGGGAGTCGTCGATGGTGTCCACCCCGACCACGTCCTCAGCGGTCGACTTGACACCGAACGGTGTCTGACACCCAGGGCCTCCGAGGCGACCGAGCCCTCGCACGGGTGGGCGCGGTGCGACGGCCCGCCGCTAGCCTCCGCGGTCGTGAGCAGCGAGATCGTCTACACGATGCACCGGGCCGACAAGTTCTACGGCCCCGACCGGCAGGTGCTGTCGAACATCTCCCTCTCGTT
>CAZUVW010000126.1:4205-8870 GCA_964623875.1 uncultured Gaiellales bacterium | reverse complement strand
GCGAGACGTAGATGTGCATCTGCGCCGAGACGATGATCTTGTCGAGGAACGGCTTGACGGGCTCCGTGACGAAGGCCTGGAGGATGCTCGTGGTGAGCGGCAGCGGCACACCGGCCAGCTTCGCCACAGGGCTCGACCAGCCCGCCGTCGCGCTGAGCACGACGCCCGCGGAGATGTCGCCCTGCGTCGTCCTCACGCCGTGACAGCGGCCGTCGCGGACGTCGAACCCGGTCACCTCGACGCCCTGGTGGATGTCGATCCCGGCGCGCCCGACCTGCTTCGCGTAGCCCCACACGACCGCGTCGTGCCGGATGATCCCGCCCGGAGGGTGGTAGAGCGCGCCCTGGATCGGCCACGTGACGTCGTCGCCGACGTGGATCTGCGGGCAGAGCTGCTTCACCTCGTCGCGGTCGATCACGCGGCTGTCGATCCCGAGCAGCTTGTTCACCTCGGCGCGCTCGTTCTGCACGACGAGCGAGCGGTCGGAGTGGGCGAGCGTGAAGTGCCCGTGCTGGGAGAACATGAGGTTGAAGTCGAGGTCGGCCGACAGCTTCTCGTAGAGCGCGACGCTCTCCTTGTAGAAGGCAGCGCCCTCAGGGGTGCGGTAGTTCGCGCGGATGATGGTCGTGTTGCGCCCGGCTGCGCCGGACCCGATGTAGCTCTTGTCGAGCACGACGACGTCCTTGATGCCGTGGTGCTTGGCGAGGTAGTACGCGGTGGCGAGGCCGTGCGAGCCGGCGCCGACGATCACGACGTCGTAGTGGCGCCGCAGGGGTCCGGGGCGGCGGATGATCTCCTTCTTGAGGAAGACGTCCTTCACGCGAGCACTCCCTGCGGCAGCGCGTCGACGCCGATCGGCCCTCCGCCGAGCGCGGCGGCGCGGTCGACGACGACGTGCCAGAGATAGTGGCCGAGCTCCTGCGGGAAGACGATCCAGTAGGCGTCGCCCGGCTTCAGCACGTGCGCGTTGACGTGCGCGACCTCGCCGCTGGAGGGGAAGTGGTGGAGGTGGGTCAGGCGCCGCACGACGGTGTCGGCCTCCGCGCCGCAGAGCGCGATGATCCCGAGCGCACCCGAGAGGTCGAGCGTGAAGCGGCCTGCGAGCTCCGCGCGGAGGCCGGCAGCGGCGGCAGCAGGCCCGAACACGAGCGATCGGCGGTCGGAGAGCCGGTACCAGACCACGCCTTCGCCCGTGAGCACGGGGTCCGAGGGGCGCACCTCGAAGACGGACAGGTGCGAGAGGTCGGCGACGCCGGCCACGGCGACGCGCTCTGCCTCACCGGGGATCGCGACCGGGACGAGCCAGCCGTCCCGCTCCTCGAACGTCGCGCCTGCCTCGCGCTGGCGGCGATCCATCGACGAGCGCGCGACCGGGTGGAAGCCCTTCGCGTCGGCGGCGCTCGAGGGGGAGAGGAACCCGAGCGCGCTCATGCCTTCAGCCTCTCGCCGGCTGGGTCGAAGAACGGCCCGAGGTGGACGTCCATGCGGTGGTTGACGCCGTCGACGCGCACGTCGAACGACCCGCCCTCGACTGCGAGCTCGTGCGGCACGATCGCCAGGCCGATCACCTGGTCGAGCTCCTTCGAGCGGCGGACGCTCGTCACGCGACCCGCCGAGCGCCCGTCGACGACGACCTGCCCACCCTCGAGGGGGATCACGCCGCTCGGGCTGGTGAAGCCGACGAGCATCCAGCGCAGGCCGCGGTCGGCGACCTGCTGGGTCGCCCACTTGCCGACCCAGTCGAACTCCTTGTCGTTCTTGACGAGCCACGGCATCGCGGCCTCGTGCAGGTTGGACTCGGAGTCGGTGTCCTGGCTGACGATCACGTGCCCCTTCTCGAGCCGGAGGATCCGCTGCGGCTCGAGCCCGAACGGCGCGACCCCGAGATCGGCGCCCTGCTCGAGCAGCGCGTCCCAGACGTGCTCGGCGAGCGGGCTCGGGAGGTGCAGCTCGTAGCCGAGCTCGCCGACGAACCCGATGCGCAGGGCCAGCGTCGGGACGCCCGCGACGGTCACGTGCTTCGCATCGAGGTACGCGAGCCCCT
Organism: uncultured Gaiellales bacterium; assembly: GCA_964623875.1. GTDB lineage: Bacteria > Actinomycetota > Thermoleophilia > Gaiellales > Gaiellaceae > Gaiella. The sequence goes on along the minus strand of CAZUVW010000126.1, from coordinate 6,826 downwards.
CGTTCGAGAAGTCGTCGTCGGACACTCGCTGCATGAGCTCGCGCGCCTTCGGGCCCGCGACGTTGATCGCCGCGAGCGCCCCCGTGAGGTTGGCGAACTGGACGTCCATGAACCACACGGCGTTCCACCACGTGAACCACTGGTACACGCCGTCCGCACCGGTCGAGCTCGTCGTCACGTAGAAGGTCTGGTCGTCGAGCCGGCCGACCGTGCCGTCGTCCATGATCCGCCCGGCATCGCCCGTGAGCACGCCGTACCGGACGCGGCCGACCTTCAGATCCGAGAAGCGATTCGGGTACACGCGATCGAGGAACGCGCCCGCGTCCGGGCCCTGGACGAGGATCTTGCCGAGCGTCGAGACGTCGATCAGGCCGACGGCCTCGTGGACGTTCTGCGCCTCGTCGCCGGCGTCTGCCGTGTACGAGTGGGGACGGCGCCAGGCCCCGGTCCACATCATCTTGCCGCCGAGGTCCTTGTGGCGGTGGTGGAGCGACGTGCGCTTCGCCGGCTCCTCCGGGTAGCCCGCGACGAGCCCCATGGGCACGGGCGTGTACGGCGGGCGGGCGGTCGTCGTGCCGATCGTGTTCTCGTCGACGCCCTTCGCCTTCGCGTACACGCGGATCGCGTTGGTGCTGCACAGCCGGCCCTGGCAGGGCCCCATCGTGACGGTCGTGTACCGCTTCGCGAGCTCGATCGAGTCGAAGCCCTCGTCGATCGCGTACTTGAGGTCCTTCGTGGTCTGGTCCTCGCAGAAGCAGACGAAGCACTTGTCGCCGTGATGGCCGAGCACGGCCTCGGGCACGGCCGGCTCGCCGACGTCCCCCGCAGCTGCCCCGACGGCCTCCACGTTCGCCGGCAGCTCGGTCGGGACGAAGATCCCGCGGGAAGGGTCGTACTCGACCCGGGCACCGGCCTGGGCCAACAGCTTGACGTTCGGCTGGGGGCTGCCGCTCATGACGAGGAGATCGCAGGCGGTGGACGCGCCGTTGACGGTCACGCCCGTCACCCGGCCCCTGCGCCCGGCCGCCTCGATGTTGGGCGGCTGACCGTCGCGGAGATCGAGCACGAGCGGCACGTCGACGCCTGCCGCGCGAAGGTCGTCGGCGGCTGCAAGGCCGCGATCGTCGGCGGTGATCACGACCGCGCGCTCGGCGGGCTTGATCGACCAGTAGTTGACGAAGCGCCGCACCGCCTCGGGGAGGACGACGCCGACGAGGTCGTTGCCCGGGAAGACGAGCGGCTGCTCGACGACTCCCGCCGCGATCACGACCGTGCCCGCTCGGAACTTCACGAGCAGGTTCCCGACCTGGACGGGGACGAAGTTGTACTCGAACAGCCCGATCGCGGTCGCGGGGGCGAGGAGCTCGACGCCGGCTGCGACCGCTGCCGCACGCAGCTCGTCGGCCCTGGCCGCACCGAGGGGGTCACCGAGCAGCGCGCCGCCGGTCTCCGGCCCCTCGTCGACGACGGTGACGTGCCGGCCCTGCCCGGCGTGCTCGATCGCGGCAGCGAGGCCCGCCTGACCGCCACCGACGACCAGGACGTCGACATGGCGGTTCTCGACGTCGACCCGGTAGTCGCGGGCGCCCGCGGGGTCGAGCTCGCCGAGCCCGGCCGCGGAGCGGAGGAGCTTCTCGTAGAGCGGCCAGGCCTTCCGCGGCCGGATGAAGGTCTTGTAGTAGAAGCCGGGAGGCGTGAAGGGCCCGCCGAGCTTGTCGGTCACCTGCATGAGGTCGCGCTCGAGCGAGCCGCGGTAGTTCTGGCCCTTCACGACCGCGCCGGCAGTGACCGGAGTGGTGCAGACGCGGACGTTCGGCGTGCCGTCCACCGTCATCTGGCAGTTGGCGCAGTGGCCGACGCAGCACTGCAGGCCGCGCGGCCGGTGGTACTTGAACGAGCGCGAGAAGACGCGCTGGCCGGCCGCGTAGAGCGCCGAGCCGATCGTGTCTCCCTCGAACGCCTGAACCGGCTTGCCCTGGAACGTGAACGTGACGGGCCTGGAGCGGTCGATCCGCTCCCCCGGGCGCTCGGGGAGCCTCACGCCTCCGCTCCCCCTGGCACTTCCTGCTTCGCAGGAAGTGCCTCTGGGTGCCAGGTCCGTTCGACCTCGTTCGTATAGGTGTGGCGCTCGGCGAGGAACCAGTCCTCGCAGGAGCGGCAGAACCACCACTCCCGCTGCACGCCCCACTCGCCCCGGCGGAAGTAGACGTACTCGTTCAGCTCGCGCTGCGTGGGCGTGCTCGTCGGGCGCGAGGTCGACTCGCCGGCGCAGCGCAGCTCGTGGATCTCGCGCGGGCCGCAGTTGGGGCAGGTGACGAGGAGCGACATCGGTGGTAGGCTCGTTGCGCTGTACGCAATAGCGTCGCGAACAGCGCGACAGCACGATACAAGCATGAGCGCACGCCGTCAACCGTCGCAGCGCAGGATCGAAGCGGCCCACCGGGCCGTCGCAGTGCTCGACGCGCTCGCCGAGGGGGGCGAGCTCGGCACGAACGAGATCGCCCGGCGGACGGGGCTGCCGCCGAGCACCGTCTCGCGCCAGCTCGGCACGCTCAGCTCCACGGGACTCGTCGAGCACGACTCCGACTCCGGGCGCTACCGGCTCGGCGTGCGCATCGTCC
>CAZUVW010000126.1:0-4195 GCA_964623875.1 uncultured Gaiellales bacterium | reverse complement strand
GACGTGCGCCGTGTCGCGCGAGCGCACCTCGAGGAGCTCGTGCGCGTGACCGGCGAGACGGCGACGCTGCACGTCCCCGGCGAGGAGGACGCCGTCACGGTCGACTTCGTGCCCAGCGCCCACTACGTGCAGCACGTCACGCAGCTGGGCCGCCCGTCGATCGGCTACGCGACCTCGGCCGGCAAGGTGATGCTCGCCTTCTCGGGTCGGGGCCTTCCGACCGGCCCCTTCCGCGCGTTCACGCCGCGCACGCTCACCACGCGAGCCGACCTCGCCAAGGAGGTCGAGCGCGTGCGCTCGCTCGGCTACGCCGAGGCCTACGAGGAGCGCGAGCCCGGCCTCAACGCCGTGGCCGCGCCCGTCTGGTCCTCGACCGGGGCGCTCGCCGCGATCGTCGCGCTGCAGGGTCCGACCGCGCGCTTCGGGCGCGCCGAGGTGCGAGCGGCGCTTCCGGCGCTGCTCGAGCGCTGTCGCCAGATCTCGCTCGGGCTCGGCTGGGGAGGCTGACCGAGCGTCGCTACGGCGTGCCGCGGCGGAGCGTGATCCACTGCAGCGACGCGAAGCGGGGCAGCTTCATCTTCAGGGTCTCCCCGCGGCACTGGAAAGGCGCGGTCCCCCCGGGCACGGGCGTGGTCTTCGGCGGAGGCCCGTCGACCGTGTGGGTGCCGCTGCTGCCGATCGCCGTCATCTTCCCGTACTCGGTCGTCGAGGTGCCCTTGCCGAAGGTCACCTGCCCCGCGCGCGCCGTGTAGGAGGAGAGCGTGAAGAAGGTCGCGCGGCCGATCATCTGGGTGTCGCCGATCGTGTTCCGGATCTCGATGTGCCGTGATCCGTACTGGAAGCGACCGTCACGGAAGATCATGTACAGCCGCCCGCGCGCCGCGAACCCGCCGACCGGGATCAGCGCGCGGAGCACGCGGTTCGTCTCCGCCTGTGAGGCAACCCAGCTCCCGCGCAGGCACGAGGGCGCTCCCGAGCCGCCGGGCGACGTCGAGGCCGGGGCCGGGACGACGAGCACCGCGGCAAGGCCGGCGGCGGCGACGATCGACAGCACGAGACGCATGAGCTCCTCCCTGTGGCGACGCGGACGACGTCCCTCAACGTAGCGTCGGATCCGGCGAGCGCGTCCCCTCTCCGGGGGAGCCGTCCGCGCGACGAGGCTGATCCTGCAGCCTGCTCGCCACGCGCTGGGCGATCTCGTCGAGCAGCCCCTGCTGCATGCCGGCGAGCGGGACGCCGGTCATGAGGGAGGCCTCGATGGTGAGCGCGACGAGGTCCTCCGGCTCGAGGTTGTGGACGTGCGACTTGCCGCACGCCCTCGCCAGCGTCTGCGTCTCGAGCGTCAGCACGCGGAGGTAGTTCGCGACCTTCCGGCCGCCGAGGATCGGGTCGAACCGCGCGGCGAGCTCGTCGTCCTGGGTCGAGATCCCGACCGGATCGCGACCGGCCTGCCAGTCGTCGTAGTAGCCGGCCGAGCTGCCGATCGAGCGGTAGGCCTCTTCGTACTCCGGGCTGTTGTCGCCCATCGCGATCAGCATCGCAGTGCCGATCGAGACGGCGTCCGCGCCGAGCGCGAGCGCCTTGGCGACGTCCGCTCCCGTGCGGATGCCGCCCGACACGACGAGCTGCACTTCGCGGTGCATCCCGAGCTCCTGCAGCGCCTGCACCGCCGGCGGGATCGCGCAGAGCGTCGGGATGCCCACGTGCTCGATGAACACGTCCTGGGTCGCAGCGGTGCCGCCCTGCATGCCGTCGACGACGATCACGTCGGCCCCGGCCTTCACCGCGAGCTGGACGTCGTAGTAGGTGCGGGTCGCGCCGACCTTGACGAAGACGGGCTTCTCCCAGTCCGTGATCTCGCGGAGCTCGCCGATCTTGATCTCGAGGTCGTCGGGCCCCGTCCAGTCGGGGTGGCGGCACGCGCTGCGCTGGTCGATGCCCTTCGGCAGGTCGCGCATCGCGGCGACGCGATCGGAGATCTTGTGCCCGAGCAGCATCCCGCCGCCGCCGGGCTTGGCGCCCTGGCCGATCACGACCTCGATCGCGTCCGCCCGTCGCAGGTCGTCGGGGTTCATCCCGTACCGCGAGGGCAGGAGCTGGTAGACGAGCAGCCTCGAGTGCCCGCGCTCCTCCTCGGTCATGCCGCCGTCGCCGGTGGTCGTGCAGGTGCCCATCTCCGTCGCGCCTCGTCCGAGGGCTTCCTTCGCGGGTGCGGAGAGCGCCCCGAAGCTCATGCCCGCGATGGTGATCGGGATCTCGAGGCGCAGGGGGGTGCGCGCGTGGCGAGTGCCGAGGACGACGTCGGTGGCGCACCGCTCGCGGTAGCCCTCGAGCGGGTAGCGCGAGACGCTCGCGCCCAGGAAGAGGAGGTCGTCGAAGTGCGGCAGCTGCCGCTTCGCGCCGAAGCCGCGGATGTCGTAGATCCCCTCGCGAGCCGCGCGCTGGATCTCGGCGATCACGTTGCGGTCGTAGAGGTAGGACTCGCGCAGCCCGGGCTGCCAGCGCGGCTGCAGCGGGTGGCCGTCCGTCGCCGTCATCAGTACGCCCTGGCGTTGTCGATCGTGAACGTATAGAGCTGCCGCGCCGACCCGTACCGGCGGAACGAGCCGGGATCGACGTCGTCGATGCCGGAGCGCTCGAGCAGCTGCCGGACCTGCTCGACGTGCTCGGCGCGCACCTCCTTCTCGACGCAGTCGGCGCCGAGGCCCCGCACGCGTCCGGCGACGTAGACCCGCGCCTCGTAGATCGAGTCGCCGAGCGCGTCTCCGGCGTCGCCGCAGACGACGAGACACCCCGTCTGCGCCATGAAGGCGCTCAGGTGACCGACGGATCCGCGCACGACGATCTCGATGCCCTTCATCGAGATCCCGCACCGCGCCGACGCATCGCCGTGCACCACCAGCAGCCCGCCTCGACCGGTGGCCCCAGCAGACTGGCTCGCGCTGCCGTCGACCACCACGGTGCCGGACATCATGTTCTCGGCCACCCCGGTGCCGGCGTTCCCGTGCACGCGCACCGTCGCGCGCTTGTTCATGCCGGCGCAGTAGTAGCCCGCATGACCCTCGATCTCGACCTCCACGTCGGCGTCGAGACCGCAGGCGATCGCATGGGCGCCGCCCGGGTTCAGCACCCGCCAGCGCCGCGGGCCGGGCGCGCGGCCCGCGAGGTCGTGCAGGCGTTGGTTGAGCTCGCGCAGCGAGGTGCTGGCGAGGTCGACGACTTCCACCGCGGTCTCCGTGTCGACGCTCACGCGACCGCTGCCTTCTCCCACACGTAGACGACGCCCGGCTCGGGCTCCCACATGCGCGCCTCGGCCGCTCCCGGGAGGACTGCGATCGCCCGCCACTCCGACGCCATCGCGACCCAGTCCTCCGTCTCGGCGAGCACCGCGGGCTTGCAGGCGATCGGGTCGCGCAGCACCGCGAAGCCGTCCTCGGTGCCGCAGAGGAACGTGTAGAAGCCGTCGAGGTCGTCGAGGCACCCTTCGAGCGCCTCCTGCAGCGTGGCCCCCTCGCGCAGCCGCCAGGACAGGTAGCCGGCGGCGACCTCGGTGTCGTTCTCGGTGCGGAACTCGATCCCCTCGCGGCGGAGGCTCTGCCGCAGCCGGTTGTGGTTCGAGAGCGACCCGTTGTGGACGACGCACAGGTCGAGGCCCGTGGAGAAGGGATGCGACCCCTCGGTCGTGACGCGGCTTTCCGTGGCCATCCGCGTGTGGCCGAGCGCGTGCGTGCCGTGGAAGTCGCTCAGCCGGAACTGCTCCGCGAACGCCGTGGGCAGCCCGACCTCCTTGTAGATCTCGATCGTCCGGCCGGCGCTCATCACGCGCAGCGACGGGTGGTGCGCGCGGATCCAGGACTCGGCGGTGGCCGCCTCCGTCTCGACCCGGAGCACGGCGTGGCTGGCGCGGACGTCGGGCTCGTCGCACCCGCCGAAGGCGTCGCGCAGCTCGTCGCCGAGCGCGCCCCAGCGCTCGTCCGGGTCGGGCGAGAAGAGGGTGAGCTTCGACCATCCGCTCGGTGCGGGCTCGCGGTAGACCGCGACCCCGGCGCTGTCCGGGCCGCGATCCGACATCTGGACGAGCATCGCGGACAGGTGCACGCCGAGGCGCTCCTCGATCTCCGGCGACTTCGCGAACAACCCGACGATCCCACACACTCAGACCGAACCTCCGGCGCCGCATCGCGTGGCACTATCC
>CAZUVW010000125.1:0-8910 GCA_964623875.1 uncultured Gaiellales bacterium | reverse complement strand
CCTGGCGGCGGGCGCAGCCCACACGCCACTTCAGGGACCTCCCGCGCCGCAGGCGCGGGTCAGCTGCGGAGGGGAATCCGCTCGGCGGATTCCCCGGAGCAACCAAGACAGTCAGCTCTGCTCGCGAAAGCGGTCGGCGAGCACCTCGAGCAGGGCGAGCGCGGCGTCCGGGTGCGCGACGAGCGCGGCGCGCAGGTCGGCGCGCGAGACCGAGAGCCCGCGCACGGCGCCGACCGCCTCGATGTCGGCGATGCGGCCACCCGGCGTCGGGCTCAGGACCTCCAGCTCGCCGACGATCTCGCCCGCGCCGAGCACGATCTCCTTGCCGGGGCGCGTCACCCGCACCGACCCCTCGAGGACGACGAACACGGCGTCACCCGGCTCACCGCGCCGCATGATCGTGTCGCCGTCGGCGAAGAGGCGCTCCTCGCCGTTCTCGACCACCTGGGCGAGCAGCCCGGGCGGCAGCGCGGAGAGGACCTTGGTGTCCGTGACGAGGCGCTCGTAGCGACCCCCGTGGAACAGGAGGGGAGCGCCCTCGCCGAAGCGGGCATGCGCGACCTGCGCCAGGAAGAGCGAGTGGTCGCCGCCCCAGTACGAGCGGACGATGCGTCCGGCGAGCTGGGCGAGCGCGCCCTCGACGAGCGGCGTGTCGCCGACCATCGCGAACGTCGGCTCGAAGTCGTCGACCGGCCGCCCGGCGAAGAAGTCCGACTCGCGGCGCTGGTGCTCCGCCAGGACCGACACACCGAGCGGGGATCCCTCGTGGAGCATGGCGAGCATGCGGGCCCGGCGGTCGATCGAGACGAGCACGAGCGGCGGGCGGAGCGAGACGGACATGAACGCGTTGGCCGTCATGCCGTGCACCTGCTCGCCGACGGTCGTCGTCAGCACGGTCACGCCGGTGGCGAACATGCCGAGCGTGCGCCGGAACGCGAGCGCCGGGTCGCCCTCGAGCCCGCCGGTGTCGAGGGTGGCGGGGACGGGGATCTCCTCGAACGGCGACTCCGAGAGGACGGCGCCGGTCGAGAGAGGGAGGTCGAACTCCTGTGGCCCGCTGCTCATCGCGCCGATTCTCGCACGCGCGCGTCTGCGTCGACCATGTCCGCGAAAGACATGCGGATCACATGCTACCATGCGGATCACATGGCCCACGTGCAGATCCGAAACGTGCCACCCGATCTCCATCGCGAGCTCAAGCGCCGCGCGCTCGACGAGGGCGTGTCGCTGTCCGACTACCTGCTCCGGATCGTCGAGCGCGAGGCCCAGCGACCGACCCGACGCGAGGTGCTCGACCGGCTCGCCGCCCTGCCGCCGATCCAGCTCGGGACGGCCACGGTCGACGCTGTTCGAGCCCAGCGCGACGCGTGATCGTCCTCGACTCCTCTGCCCTCGTCGACCTGCTGCTCGGGAACGAGCCCGCGGCCACCTGGGTGCGAGGGCAGGCCGAGGTCGCAGATGGGCTCGCTGCTCCGTGTCACGTCGACGCAGAGGTCGTCGGCGCACTCCGGCGCCTCGAGCGCACCGCGCAGCTCGGAGCAGAGCGCACGGGCGCGGCAGTGGAGGCGCTCGGGCAGCTCGACCTCGAGCGGTTCCCACTCGTCGATCTGCTCGGACGCGTCTGGTTGCTGCGGACGCACGTCGTGGTGGGCGACGCGTGCTTCGTCGCGCTGGCCGAGGCGCTGGACGCCCCGCTCGTCACGACCGATCGCCGGTTGGCGCGCACGCACGGTCATCAGGCGACCGTGATCGCGCCGTGAGCCACTTCAGCCTCGAGGCGAGCGACGGCGCGGCCCGCGCCGGGGTGCTGCGCACCGCGCACGGGACGATCCGCACGCCCGCGTTCATGCCGGTGGGGACGAAGGGCACCGTCAAGACGCTGCATCCCGACGAGGTGCGCGCGCTCGGCGCCGACGTCGTCCTCGCCAACACGTACCACCTGCACCTGCGACCGGGGGAGGAGACGATCGACGAGCTCGGCGGGCTGCACGCGTTCACCGGCTGGGATGGCCCGATCCTGACCGATTCGGGCGGCTTCCAGGTCTTCTCCCTGCGCGACACCCTGCTCGCGGTCGACGACGACGGGGTCACCTTCCGCTCCGTCTACGACGGCACCGCGGAGCGGTTCACGCCCGAAGGGGTCGCGGAGATCCAGCGCCGGCTCGGCTCCGACATCGCGATGTGCCTGGACATCTGCCCGCCAGCCGGCGCGCCGCCGGACGCGCATGCGGAGGCGGTGCGTCGCACGACGCTCTGGGCGGAGCGCCAAGTCGACGCGCCGCGGGCACCGGGGCAGCTGCGCTTCGGCATCGCGCAGGGCGGCACCGACCTCGCGCTGCGACGCCGATCGGTGGAGGAGATCACCTCGCTCGGGTTCGACGGCTTCGCGCTCGGCGGCCTGGCCGTCGGCGAGGCCCGCACGTCGATGCTCGACACCGTGGCCTGGGCGGCACCGCTCCTGCCCGCCGACCGGCCGCGCTACTTCATGGGCCTCGGCGACGCGGAGGGGATCCTCGAGGTGATCGCGCGCGGGATCGACATGTTCGACTGCGTGCTGCCGACGCGCACGGCCCGCACCGGGTCGGCGCTCACCGCGCACGGTCGGCTCAACCTGCGGAACGCCCGCTTCGCCCGCGACCCGCGTCCGCTCGAGGACGGCTGCGGGTGCCCGGCCTGTGCGCGCTTCTCGCGCGCCTTCGTCCGCCACCTGGTCGTCCAGCAGGAGATCCTCGGGCTGAGGCTCCTCTCACTGCATAATCTCGCATTCACACTGCGACTGACCGCGGGGGCGCGGGCCGCGATCCGAGGCGGGACGTTCGAGACGTACCGCACCGAGGCGCTCGCGACGCTCGCCGACCCGCTCGAGGAGGAACCGTGGGAAGCCTGATCATCCTGGTGGCGATGTTCGCCCTGCTGTGGGTGCTGCTCATCCGACCCCAGCGCAAGCGGCAGCAGGAGCAGCAGTCGATGCTGTCGTCCGTGGACGTCGGTGACGAGGTCCTCACCGTCGGCGGCCTCTACGGGATCGTGCGCGAGATCGACGAGGACGACGACCTGATCGTCGAGATCGCCGAGGGGATCCAGGTGCGGATCGCCCGCCGCGCGGTCGGGGGCGTGGTCAAGCCGGAGGACGAGGCCGCAGACGAGGACGAGGCCGCGGGCGAGGAGGACGGCGGGTCCGAGGTCACGGTGGAGGACGCCGAGACCGTCGACGTCGCCGAGGAGAGCGGTGAGCCCATGCCGAATGAAGTGGATGTTGTGAACCGTGAGGAATCGGTGAGCGAGGGCGAGGCGCGCCCCGCGTAGCGGGCTGGCGCCGCTACCCTGACCGGCCCGGATGACCCGTCGCGCCGCAACGCTCGTCGTCGCAGTCGTCGCCGCCGCTCTGGTGGGCGTCGCGCTGCTGGCGATCCCGGGATCGCCCTTCGAGCAGCGCCCGACGCTGGGCCTCGACCTCCAGGGAGGCCTCGAGGTCACGCTGCAGGCCGTGCCGCCCCCCGACCGGGAGCTGACGCAGTCCGACCTCGACCGATCGGTCGAGATCATGCGCAGCCGCGTCGACCGCCTCGGCGTCGCCGAGCCCGAGATCCGCACGCAGGGCGACGACCAGATCACGATCCAGCTGCCCGGGATCAAGGATCCCGAGGCCGCCGCGCAGGTGATCGGCAAGACCGCGCAGCTCGAGCTGTACGACCTCGAGCAGAACCTCGTCGCGCCGTCGATAGACGCCCGCACGCGCGAGCCCGTCGCGACGTCGTCGATCTACGACCTGCTCGCCGGCCAGCAGGCGCTCGCGGCGAGAGGCGACCCCGAGTCCTACTACCTCTTCCGCGAGCAGGGCAAGAAGCTCGTCGTCGGGCCCGTGGCGACACGCGAGGAGGCGCTTGCCGACTTCGACGGCGAGGTGCCGAAGGGGCACAAGCTGTTCGCGGTGCCACCGGGCACCGTCGTCGTCTCGTGCGGGATCGGCGAGGTCGTCTGCCCGGGGGTCGCCGAGGCCGAGCCGACGCGCGACTCCTTCTACCTGCTGCGCTTCGACCCGCCGAGCGTGCCCGAGATGACGGGCGAGGACCTCGACCTCGACGGGACGCGCCAGGACTTCGACACCCGCACCGGCGAGCCGATCGTCCTCATGCAGTTCACCGACGACGGCCAGCAGAAGTTCGAGGACATCACGCGCCGCGTCGCGCAGCGCGGCAAGCTCCTGTCGAACACGATCGGCGGCGGCCAGGTCGTCCTGCAGCACTTCGCGATCGTGCTCGACCGGGAGATCAAGTCCTGGCCGACGATCGACTGGCAGGAGTACCCGGGCGGCATCTCGGGCTCGAACGGCGCGCAGATCAGCGGCCTGGCGGACATCGGCGAGGCGAAGGAGCTCGCGCTCGTCCTCCAGACCGGCGCGCTGCCGGTCGAGTTCCGCACGCTTGACCAGACCGCCATCTCGGCCACGCTGGGCAAGGACTCGCTCGAGGAGGCGAAGGTCGCGGCGGCGGTGGGCCTCCTGCTCGTGGCGCTGTTCCTGCTCATCTTCTACCGCTTCCTCGGCGTCGTCGCGGTGATCGGGCTGATCGTGTACGCCGCCTTCCTCTACGCGGCGATCCTGGTCTTCAACGTCACGCTCACGCTCCCGGGCATCGCAGGGCTCGTGCTCACCCTGGGGGTGGCCGCCGACGCGAACATCGTCATCTTCGAGCGCATCAAGGAAGAGGTGCGCGCAGGGCACTCCGTGCGCGCGGCGATCTCCCGCGGGTACTCGAAGGGGTTCGCGACGATCGTCGACGCCAACGTCGTCACCGCGATCACCGCGATGGTGCTGTTCGCGGTCGCCGTCTCGAGCGTGCGGGGCTTCGCCCTGATGCTGCTGATCGGCACCGCGATCTCCATGCTCACCGCCGTGCTCGCGACACGCGCGCTGCTCGCGGTGCTCGCCGGCTTCAAGATGCTCGACAGCCCACGCTTCGTCGGCGCCGCCGGCGGCGGCATCCCGCGCTGGCTGAAGCTGGACTACATCGGTCGCCGGAACACGTGGTTCGCGATCTCGGCGGTCGTCCTCGCGCTGTCGATCGGTGCGATCGCCGTCAACGGGCTGAACTTCGGGATCGACTTCGAGGGCGGCACGCAGATCAGCTTCACGACGCCCGAGCCGGTCTCGCTCGACGCGGTGCGTGCGGAGGCCGCGGAGGTCGGTCAGGCGAACGCAGTCATCCAGGGGCGCGGCGCCTCGGTGGACGGCAGCTACACGAGCTTCCAGATCCGGACGGAGTCGCTGTCGACCGAGGAGGCGAAGCAGCTCCAGCAAGGGCTCGAGCAGAGCGTGGACGCCGGCGCCTTCGGGGCCAAGAACGTCTCGGCCAGCTTCGGCGAGCAGATCGCCCGCTCGGCGATCCTCGCGATCATCGTCTCGCTGCTGCTGATCGTCGCCTACATCAGCGTGCGGTTCCAGTGGCAGTTCGCGCTGCCCGTGATGGTCGCCCTGGCGCACGACGTGCTGATCACGGTCGGGATCTACGCGCTCCTCGGTCGCGAGGTGACGACGGCCACCGTCGCCGCCGTGCTGACCGTGCTCGGGTACTCGATCTACGACACGATCATCATCTTCGACCGCATCCGCGAGAACATGCCGTTGATGAAGAAGGCGCCGTTCCGCGTGATCGGGAACGTGTCGCTGTGGGAGACGATCCCCCGCTCGCTCGCCACGACGTTCATCACGCTGCTGCCGATCGCCTCGCTGCTCGTCTTCGGCGGCGACACGCTGAAGGACTTCGCCTTCGCCCTGTTCGTCGGCATCGGCTCGGGCGCGTACTCCTCGATCTTCATCGCCGCTCCGTTGCTCGCGGTCTTCAAGCAGCGCGAGCCCGAGTACGCGCGCCGGGTGGACGAGGGTGCAATCGGCGAGCTCCAGTCGGTCGGCGGCGCCTTGCTGACCGACGACGTGCCGGTCGTGGAGGGCACGGATCCCGTCGGCGCCCCCGCCCCGGTGCCCCCGAGCCCGGCTCCGGCGCCCGCCGGTGCCCCCGCGGCGCCGTCCGCCGCGCGCCGGCGCCGCCAGGAGCGACGGTCGGGGCGGCCGCACGGCCGGCCGCGCTGAGCGACCGGACCTCTCGCGCCGGGCGACCAGGCGTGGCGCGGGCGGAGACGCGTAGACTGCAGCCGTGACCGAGTCGACGTCCTCGGGCGACCCGCGGCCGCTGTCGGAGCTGCTGCTCGCCGGTGTGGGCTGGGCGTCACTGGGACTCGAGGCGGTGGACGAGCTCGCCGACGACGTGGCGCGCCGGGTCGGCGTCGAGCGCGACGAGATGCGCACCGCCCTGCGGGACACCCTCGCCTCCTGGCGCGCCGAGGCAGAGCGCGTCGGCCTGCGCCGGACGGAGGCGACCGAGAGGGCCCTTGCTCGCCTCGGGCTCGCGCGCCGTGAGGAGGTCGAGGATCTGGCGCTCCGCGTCGCCCAGCTCGAGCACCGGTTGCGGCTGCTGGAGCGCGACTCCGAGGGCTCGTAGCGGCGCGTCGCCCCTGAGGGCCGCGGGCACACGACAGGAGACTGGCTGGAGCCTCTTCGGCACGGTGTGAGGCGGCCGTGCCACACTGCGACGATGGAGCCGACCTCGCAACGGAGCATCTCGCGGCTCTCCGAGATCGGGCGCGTCGCGACCCGGCACGGGTTCGGCTATGCGTTCGACCGTCGGCGCCGCAACGACGACACCCAGCTCGCCGATCGCGGCCGCCGGCTGCGCGAGATGTTCGACGAGCTCGGGCCGACGTTCGTGAAGTTCGGCCAGCTGCTCTCGACCCGCCCCGACCTGGTGCCGCCGGACATCGTGGCGGAGCTGCGGAAGCTGCAGGACGACGTCACCCCGTTCGCACCGGAGGACGTCGAGCGGGTCGTGCGCGAGGAGCTCGGGCTGAGCGTCGAGCAGGCCTTCGTCTGGTTCGAGCCGGAGCCGATCGCCGCGGCCTCGATCGGCCAGGTGCACCGCGCGACCCTGCCCAACGGGGAGGAGGTCGTCGTCAAGGTCCAGCGGCCGGACGCGCCACGGCAGATCGACTCGGATCTCAAGCTGATGCGGCAGGCGGCGAAGCTCGCGCGCGAGCGCGTCCGCCAGCTCGACTTCCTCGACTCCGAGGGCGTCGTCGACGAGTTCGCGCGCTCGATCCGGGGCGAGCTCGACTACCAGCAGGAAGCCCGCAACGCCGAGACCTTCAGGCGCAACTTCGCCGACGACGAGCGCATCGCGGTGCCGAAGGTCTGGTGGCGCTACACGACCGGGAGGCTCCTCACGCTCGAGCGGCTCGAGGGCGTCCACGTGCGTGACATCGATCTGGACTCCTGGTCGGACGAGGAGCGGCGCGAGCTGGCCTACAGGATGACCGACGTCTGGATGACGATGATCTTCCGGCACGCGTTCTTCCACGGTGATCCCCACCCCGCCAACGTGCTGGTGCTCGACGACGGGCGACTCGGGCTCGTCGACTTCGGCCTCGCCGGACGCCTCAGCGACGAGGACATGGCCAGGCTGACGCGGCTCTTCGTCGACGCAGCCACGGAGAACGTCGCCGCGCTCCCTCGCCGGCTCGCAGACCTCGGGGTGCGGTATCCGTCGGAGCGGGAGGACGAGCTCCGCGCACGGCTCGAGGAGGTCTACTACCGCTACTACGGGACGCGCCTGTCGGACATCGACCCGGTGGAGGTGATCCGCGAGGCGATCGACCTGATCTACTCGATGCACCTGCGGCTCCCGACCCGCTTCGTGATCCTCGACAAGGCGATCGCGACGCTCGGCGGCGTCGCGGTGGAGATCTACCCGGAGTTCAACGTCTTCGACGTCGCCCGACCCTACGCCAAGGCCCTCATGGCCGAGCGCCTCTCGCCGCGGCACCTCGCGCTGCGCGCGCAGAAGCACACGCGGGAGGTGGTCGAGGCGGTCGGGAAGCTGCCGATGCAGGTCTCGGAGGTGCTGGACGAGCTCGCCGACGGCGAGCTCGAGGTGAAGATCTCGAATCCCGGGATCGACGACCTCGCGCACCACATCGACGTGTCCGTGAACCGGATCGCCGTCGCGCTGGTGATCGTCGGCGGCCTCGTGGGCTCGTCGATGATGGGCGCCCTCGCCGACGACGGCCCGCAACTGCTCGGCCTGCACCTGATCTCGGTGGTCGGCTTCCTGCTCGCGGGGGCCTTCGGCGTCTGGCTGCTCTGGGGGGTGTTCCGCTCGGGACGTCTGTGAGGCACGAATCCCCTTCGGGGATTCGTGCCTAGAGCGGGCTTCGCAGTCGCCCGGCTCGATCCAGGAGGGCGAGCACCTCGTCGTGGGGCAGGCCGCGGGCGAGGCGGCCGTCGCGGCCCTCCACGTCGGGCGCGGCCCACATCGCGTTGAGCACCGCCTCCTCGGTCGCCTCGACGGTCGCGGCGAAGAGCTCGTCGAGCGCGGCGTCGGGCACGAGCTCCAGCTGCTCGCGCGCCGCTCCCTCGCCGCGCGGCCGCCGCGCGCCCGTCGACAGCGCGAGGAAGATCTCTCCCGACCCGTGGTGCGCCACCGACCCGATCCGGGCGAGGCCGAGGCCGCAGCGCCGAGCCACGCGCGCCAGCTGAGCGGACGCCAGCGGCGCATCGGTGACCACCACGGCGATGCAGCTGCCGGCAGGGGTCGGGCGCTCGAAGCCGGAGCCGAGCACCTCGCCGACCGGGAGGCCGTCGACGCGCAGCTCGTGCCCCCTGCCGAAGTTGGCCAGCACGAGCACACCGAGCGTGGCGCGGAGCGACGGGACGAGCCGCGACGACGTGCCGATCCCGCCCTTCCAGCCGAGCGTCGTCATGCCCGTGCCCGCGCCGACCGCGCCCTCCACGACGGGCCCGCCGCTGGCGTCGGCGAGCGCGCGGGCGACGTCGGCCGCGGCGACGTGCGACCGGCGTGC
>CAZUVW010000124.1:0-8922 GCA_964623875.1 uncultured Gaiellales bacterium | reverse complement strand
CGGCGATGCCCATCTCGACGTGCTGGCCGCGCGGCCCCACGCGCCACTTGAGCGGGGAGTCCTCCATCGCGTCGTAGACGGGCTCGTCGACCGGTCCCCAGACCCCGGTCTTGTTGATGAACCCGCCGAGGCTGGTCGAGATGGAGACGTCGGGCGAGACGGTCACGAGGCGCTCGCCCACCCCGTCGACGCGGGAGAGGTCGAGCAGGACGCGGCCGAACGCCGCCTGGGTCGAGACGGGCGCGGGGTCGCGGTCGGACAGCCCGGCCGGGATGGCGAAGGTCGCGGCGTTCGGGCGCGCGCCGCGGTCGAGGCGCGCGCGGGCGCGTGCCAGGATCCCCGCCTCGGGCGTGTCGGCTGCGAAGCCGTCCCACTCGGTCTCCGGGGTCAGCCCGACCTGCGCGCGGAGGCGGTCCACCTGCTCCCCGGTGAGCAGCGCCGAGTGGTTCTGCGGTCTCCCGGCGATCTCGAGGCCGTAGCCCTTGATCGTGTAGGCGAACACCACCGTGGGTCGGTCCGGCGCCTCGCGGGCCCGAGCGAGCGCGCCGAGCACGTCGGCGAGGTCGTGGCCGCCGAGGTCGCGCACCAGGCGGGCGACGCCTCCCTCGTGCGCGTCGAGGATCCGGGCGAGGCGCCAGCGCTCCTCGCCGCCGAACGGCTCCAGCACGGTCTCGCGCACCACGTCGTCGGCCGCGCCGAACAGCGACTGGTACTGCTCGTTCGGCATCTCGTCGATCCTGCGGCGCAGCAGCTCGCCACCCTCCTGCGCGAACGCCGCCCGCAACCGGCGCCCGTACTTCAGCTCGATCACATCCCAGCCGCTCGTGCGGAACTGCGCCTCGAGCTCGGCGGCGCGGATGCCCGGGATCACCCGGTCGAGCGACTGCCGGTTGAGATCGACGATCCACAGCACGTTGCCCAGGTGCCGCGCCAGCGGCTCCGCGAGCGCCTCCCAGATGTTGCCCTCGTCGAGCTCCGCGTCGCCGAGCAGCGAGATGAACCGACCGCCCGTCGAGCAGCCGAAGTGCGTGTTCACGTACCGGTCGGCCAGCGCGCCGAACAGCGGCGCGGCGCTGCCGAGACCGACCGACCCGGTCGAGTAGTCCACCGGGAACGGGTCCTTCGAACGCGACGGATAGCTCTGCAGCCCGCCGAAGTCCCGCAGCCGGGTCAGGTACGAGCGGTCGAGCCGGCCCAGCAGGTACTCGAGCGCGTGCAAGACGGGCGAGGCGTGCGGCTTCACCGACACCCGGTCGCGCGCGTCGAGATCCGCCAGCCACAGCGCGGTCATCAGGCTCACCATCGACGCCGACGAGGCCTGATGCCCACCGACCTTCAACGGGTCGCCCTTGGGCCGCTCCCGGTTCGCGAAGTCCACGATCCGCACCGCCAGCCACAGCACCCGGCGCTCGATCGCCTGCAGCGTCACGAGATCGACCCTGGTCGAGGCGATGGTCGCCACCGCGTGACTCTATTCCGGATCGCTCCCGCAGGGGGAGGGCACGACTGATGCGTGAATGCCAAGAGGCGCGCACGTGGCTGGACGAGGCCTTGAGCGGCCGGCGGACGGTTGCCTTCGCAAGGGTGGTGCTGCTCGCAGTCGTCCGCCTCGGAACGCATCCCGGAGTGTTCCCGCGCCCATTGGAGACGGTGGACGCGCTCGCCGTCGTGCGGGCGTGGCTCGCACAGCCGACGGTCGTCGTCGTCGAGCCGACAGCGCGGCATCCCCAGATCCTCGCCGGCCTGCTGGCCGAGACCGGGACGGCTGGCAACCTCGTCCCCGGTGCGCTCCCCGCGGCGCTCGCGCTGGAGCACGGCTGCGAGCTCGTCTCCTGCGACACCGACTTCGCGCGCTTCCCCGGCGTTCGCTGGCGGTCGCCAGGGCTCTGACGCAGCACCCGACTGGCGGCGGCGGCCCCGGGTCTCAGCCCCCGGTGCAGGTCGCGCAGCGCCCGTCGCGGGCAGCGCGCTCGCGCTCGCGCTCGCAGATCGAGCAGACGACGCCGGCGCGAACCCCGAGCAGGCCCGACGGCGCGCCCGGACGGTCGCCGAGCGCAAGGTACTCGGCGCGGAGCTGGGTCTCGTCCTTGCCGAGCGCGTAGCTCGGCGACACCAGCTCGTGCGCCGCTTCGACCCGCACGAGCACCGCGCGCTCGAACGGGTACGCCTCGCCCGGGTACTCGGCGCGGAGGGCTGCGAGGATCGCGGGGTCGTCGGTCACCCGTGCCCGGCCAGAGAAGCGCCACCCCCGACGCGCGAAGTGGTCGACGACGTTGACGTGCACGCGGTCGTCGCGAGCGATGTTCGCGACCGTCCGCGGCGACGCGACGTCCGCGAACACCAGGTGGTCGGCGTCCCACGCGCGCACCGTGCCCTTCGGCGAGACCGTGGGCGACCCGTCCTCGTTCACGGTCGCCACGAAGCAGAGCGGATAGCGGTGCACGCGATCGCGTGCGTCTCGGGGAATCGCGCCCTCCGCCACGTCAGACGCCGGGGACGAACCAGAAGGTTCGTCTGAGTCGCAGACGCGCCTCCCTCACGGCTGCGAGCTGGATCTGGAGCCGCGCGTTCGACGTGCGCAGGCGCTCGGTGGCCTCGGTCAGCCGGGCGCTGCTCGCGCTCGCGCGGTCGAGCTGCAGGGTGATCTCGTCAGCCACGCGGGCGATGCGCTCGGTCTCCGGGCCGAACAGGTCCCGGGTGCGCTTCATCCGTCGCCAGAGCGCGAACCCTCGCACCGTGACGTAGGCGAGGCCGCCGACGACTCCGAGCAGGAACACCGCCAGGCAGATCCAGATGGCCATGACGAGAGCATAGGCGTCAGGGCGCGTGCGAGCCGGTTCCTCCGGCAGCTCGTCGAGGTGCGCTCGAGTCGCCGAGCGGCGGTGGCTCCTGGTACGAGCGGGTGGTACCATGAGGCCACGTCGCGGGGTGGAGCAGTCAGGTAGCTCGCCGGGCTCATAACCCGGAGGTCGCAGGTTCAAATCCTGCCCCCGCTATGGGAAGGGCCTGTAGCCCCGGTCGGCCGAGCGGTGTTCACGACTGGGCTGCGATCGCCGAAGATGCGCCCTGTGCATCCACGGGTTACCGCGGGCTCGGGTGAGACCAGCACCGGCGCCGTGTCGACGGCGAGCGAACGCTGAACCGCAGAGGAAGCATTGGCGGCCGTGGAGGCCGTCGGGCGGCTCGACCGGGCGCGTGCCGGGAGCGGGCGGTGGAGCGGTTCTCGGCCGACCGCATGGTGGACGACTACCTCCGCGTGTACGAGCTCGTCCTCTCCCGGTGACCCCGCGGCGTGGGGTCGTCGTGTCCGATCTGGCACACTCGTGTTACACACCATTGACAGAGGATGTGGAACCATGACCCGAATGCGACGCATCAACATCGTGATCGACCCGGAGCTCGACGATCGCCTCGAACGCGAGGCGGCCGCGCGTGGGACCTCCAAGAGCGCGCTCGTGCGGGAGTGCGTGGAGCGGGGGCTGCCGGAGAAGCCGCTCGACAACGGACTGCTGGCCCTCCTCGAGCTGTCGACGGAGCTCGCCGACGTCGAGCCGGTCGACGACATCGACGAGTACCTGTACGGGTCGCTGGGGGGCGACGCATGATCTTCGTCGACTCCTCGTTCTTCATCGCACAGGCGGTTCCACGCGACCGGCGCCATGCCACGGCCGCGGTGCTCGCACGGGCGCGCTCGACCGAGCGGCTCCTCACCTCGAGTCTCGTGCTCGCCGAGTCGTGGACGTTCTTTCGTCGGAGGATCGGCCATCGGTTCGCGATGACGTGGCTCGACGCCGCCCGGTCGGCTGGGAACCTCGGAGTCGAACGGGTCGACGAGGAGCTCGAGAGCCAGGCGTGGGCCTGGCTCCGGGTGCACGACGAACGTCGGTACTCGTTCGTCGACGCCACGAGCTTCGCCCTCATGCGGCGTCGGCGGATCACCGATGCGCTGGCCTTCGACGGCGACTTCACGGCCGCGGGCTTCGTCGAGCTGCGACCGTCGTAGGGGCGGGGGCTTGCCCCGCCCGGTGTCGCCCGCGACCGATCGAGAGCCGGGATTGCCGAAGGCGACTGCTACGGTTCCGCATGAGGCGTCATCCGACGCCTGTGAGATCCAGCTTCTCGTCCCTCCTTTGCAGGCGTTCGAGTCTCTTGTTTCTCGAACCTGCCCGTAAGGAGAGTCACCACATGTCCAAGTCCTTCCACGCCCTCGGCGTGAGCGCCCCGCTGTGCGACGTGCTCGCTCGCAGCGGCTTCGCCGAGCCGTTCGCCGTGCAGGCGCTCGTCCTCCCGGACGCGCTGCTCGGCGTCGACGTCCTCGCCGAGTCGCCGACCGGCTCCGGCAAGACGCTGGCCTTCGGCCTGCCGTTGATCGAGCGGATCGCCGGTGCGGGGCGGCGCCCGGCGGCGCTCGTGCTCGTGCCGACCCGCGAGCTCGCGCTCCAGGTCACCGCCGAGCTCCGTCCGCTCGCCGCGGCGAAGCGACTGCGGGTGACGACCGTCTACGGCGGCACCGCGATCGGGTCGCAGGCGAAGCAGGCGGCCCAGGCGGACGTGCTCGTCGCCACGCCCGGCCGGCTCCACGACCTCGTCGAGCGGCGCGCGGTCTCGCTGGCCGACGTCCGGATCCTCGTTCTCGACGAGGCAGACCGGATGCTCGACATGGGGTTCAAGCCGCAGGTCGACCGGATCCTGCGCACCGTCCCCGCGAACCGCCAGACGATGCTCTTCTCGGCCACCTTCGACGGGGCCGTCGCCGAGCTCGCCCGCGCCTACACGGTGACGCCGACCCGCGTGAAGGCGGATCGGCCGCAGGCCGCAGAGCCCGGGGAGATCGAGCACGCGTTCGTCGCGGTCACGCACGAGGACAAGCTCGACCGCCTCGTCGAGCAGCTCGACGTGGAGCGGCGCCTCGCGCTCGTGTTCGTGCGGACGAAGCACGGCGCCGACAAGCTCGCCCGCAAGCTGCAGCGCCAGCACGACATCCCCGCGGTCGCGATGCACGGCAACCTGTCGCAGAACCAGCGCGAGCGCGCCCTGGCGCAGTTCGAGTCGGGCCGCGTCACGACCCTCGTCGCGACGGACGTGGCGGCACGCGGGCTCGACGTCGACGACATCACCCATGTGATCAACTTCGACCCGCCGCGCGTGGAGGACGACTACGTCCACCGCGTCGGGCGCACCGGTCGCGCCGGGCGCAGCGGGAACGGGGTCACGCTCGTGCTCCCCGACCAGCAGGCAGAGGTCGGTCGGCTGGCCGCCAGGCTCGGTCACGCGGCCGCGTTCGCGGCTGCCGGGCTGACGGCCCCGGCGACGTCGCGTCCGTCGGGCGGCGGCCGTCGGCCCGCACGGGCCCGGGGCCGGCGGCGCTCGTAGCGACGGTCCCGGCTGCGCTCAGGCGGCTCGACGCCTGCGCAAGGGGCAGCGACCGGGGCTTTCTCGTCCCGTCGCGCTGGTGGTCAGGCGAGCGCTCCGAGGCGGGGTTCGTCCGCGCGGGTTCGGGCCGTGGTGGTGCCCTCACCGAGGCCGAGGCCGTCGTGCAGCGCGCGGTCGAGCAGGATCGCACCGCAGGAGGCGAGCAGGATCAGCGCCCAGCCAGTGGCAGTGAGCGGGGCGAGTCCGAGCATCGATCGGAGCGGGGGCACGACGAGCGTTGCGGCGAGCAGGCCCAGCGTCGAGGTGATCGTGCGGCTCGCGTCCGCGGCGCCTGCCCCGCTGGCCCGCGCGGTGTCGAGCGCGTGCCCGAGCTGGCACCCGACGAGCGAGGCATATGCGACCGTGGAGGCCTGGGCCGGGCTGGACCGGAGAGCTGCAGCGTAGGCGGCCAGCGTGGGCACGGCCGTGGTGATGCCGCGCCGCAGGATCTCGATGCGAAGAGGTCGCTCGAGCGCCGCGGTCCCTTCCCGCGCGAGCGACGAAAGGTCGTGCGTCGGTGGCTCCTCGGCGACGAGTGACAGCGCAGGCAGCACGTCGGATCCGAGGTTGACGGCGAGCACCTGGCGGGCGCTCAGGGGCGTCGTGGGGCTGAACAGGCTGGCGCCGACGAGGAAGCCGATCTCGCCAAGGTTGCCGCCGAGGAGGTAGCCGAGCGAGCGTCGCACGTTCCCCCAGAACGTCCTCCCCTCGACGAGCGCCTCGGCGAGCGTCGCGATGTCGTCGTCGGCCAGCACGACGTCGGCAGCCTGGCGCGCGACCTCAGTGCCACCGCGGCCCATCGCCACGCCGACGTCCGCGAGCCGGAGCGCGGGCGCGTCGTTGACCCCGTCCCCCGTCATCGCCACGACGTGGCCCAGCCGCTGCAGGCTCTGGACGATCCTGACCTTCTCGAGCGGTGCGATCCGCGCCACCACGCTCGCCCCCGCCATGCGCTGGTCGAGCTCCTCGTCGGAGAGGGCGGCGATCTCGTCGCCGAGCACGACGAGGCCGTCGTCGTCGATGCCCACCTGTCGAGCGATCGCACGAGCAGTGAGCGGGTGGTCGCCGGTCAGCATCAGGATCCGGACGCCGGCGGTGCGACAGCGCTCGACCGCCTCGGCCGCGGTCGGGCGTGGCCCGTCGGCGATGCAGACGAAGCCAAGCGCGACGAGGTCGCGTGGATCGGCGAGATGCGTGCCGTCTGGCCCTTCTGCCACGAGGAGCACGCGAAGCCCTCGTGCGGCGAGCTCGTTCGAGCGTGCCAGCAGGAGCTCCCGCTCCGAGTCGTCAAGGGCCTTCTCGCCGCCGCGCGCGCGGCGGCGCGAGCAGCGGGGGACGATCGACTCGGGCGCCCCCTTGAGACACGTGCGACCGTCCAGCACGCTCGCATGGATCCCGGTCGACGGGTCGAACGGCGCCTCCCGCTCGCGCCTGTCGCTCACCTCGCCGATCAGGTTGGCGGCGCGGGCGGCATCGAGCACGGCGACGTCCGTCGGATGTGCACCCGCCGCAGACGAGTCGGGCCGGGGGCAGGCGATCGCAGCGACGCGCAGGACGTCGCGCAGGTCGTCCGAGAGCGCCTCTCCGAGCTCGGCTTCGTCATCGAACGTCGTGACGAGCTGCACCTCGAGCCGGCCGCTCGTGAGCGTTCCCGTCTTGTCGACGCAGGCGACGTCCACGCGTCCGAGCGCCTCCACGGCGGCCAGGCGCCGGACGAGCGCGTTGCGCTCCGCCAGCCGTCGCGCCACCCCTGTCTGGCCGATGCGCGCGAGCAGCGGGAGTCCTTCGGGCACGGCCGCGATCGCCGTGCCGGCGCCGAGCGCGAGCTGCGAGAGCAGCGGCCTGCGACGCGCGACGCCGATCACGGCGACGAGCAGGGCACCGCCGATCGCGACGGGCATCAGCTCGCGCACCATCGCGCCGAGACGCCGGTTCAGCGGGCTCTCCGGGGGCGGTTCCAGGCCCAGAGCGGCAGCAGTCGCGCCAAGGCGCGTGTCGGCGCCCACGGCGAAGGCGACGGCGCGTCCGTGCCCGACGGTGACATCGCTGCCCTCGAGGAGCACCCGGCTCTCGTCGGTCGGTCCGTCGGCTCGCTTCTCGACCGGGAGCGACTCCCCGGTGAGCGCCGCCTCGTCGACCTGGAGGCCTCGACTCTCGAACACACGAGCGTCCGCGGGGACTCGATCTCCTGGCGAGACGAGCACGACGTCTCCGGGCACGACCTCGTCGGCCGGGATCCGGATCTTCCCGCCGTCGCGCAGCACGAGCGCTGTGGAGGTGCCCATCTGCCGTAGCGCGTCGACCGCCCGACCGACGCGCGACTCCTCCATCGCACCGATGGTCGCATTGGCACCGACCACCGCTCCGATCAGTCCGACGTCGGCGGCGGAGCGCATCAGGAGCGAGAGGCCCGCGCCCGCGCCGAGGGCCGCGGTCAGGGGTGACCGGAGCTGCTCGAGGAGGGCGGCCAGGAAGGGGTTCCGATCCCGCACCTCCGGCGCGGGCCGCCACCGCCGAGCCGCCTCGACCCCCGTGAGCCCGTGCTCGCTCGTGCCGAGCGCTGCCATGACGTCCGCCACAGGCTCACGACCCCAGCGCTCGGGGTGTGGGTCGGAGAGCCTCAGCGCGGTCGTCGCCGCCTGCTCGAGCTGGACGGAGCTCCCGGCCAGGCGGAGCCAGCTCGTTGCGAGCGCGGCCAGGCTTGCGAGCCCGACCTCGAACGACACTCCGCGGAGACCGGGTCGGCCGAGGAGCTCCCAGGACGCTCCCGCGACGTTCGCGGCGGCGGAGATCACGACCGACTCGCGCTCGGCGCGCTCGCGCCGCGACGCGACGGAGAGGACCTGCGGCATGCGGGTCAGGTCGGGCACGACGAGATCCACTCCCGAGAGCAGCTCGGCGGGGGTGGTCGCTCCGAGGAGGATCGCGAGATCGGCCGTCCCGAGTGCTTCTCCCGTGTCCACCGTGTCCGTCACCACGGCGACGATCCCTCCGCTCTCCTGCTGATCCGTCACGACCTCGAGCACGGGGTCGGTGACGACCTCGGCACCGGTGCCCGCGAGCAGCCCGGCGGCGGTGTCGATGTCGTCGGCGTCCGTCGCGACGAGAATGCGAATCGAGCGGTCGGCGCAGACCTCGAGCAGCGCGCGTCCGGCAGCACCGAGCGCTGACGGCTCGCGCGCATCCACGTCGAGCAGGGGCCGGCAGCCGTCGAACACGAGCACGTCAGGCGTTCGCAGGAACCAGGCGTGACCGCCGCGACACACGATCCCCTCGCGCGCCAGTCGTGCCGATGCGCCCTCTGCGGCAGCCTCCGAGCCCACGAGAGCCGGGTGAGGGTCGACGGCGAGCGCCGTCGCGACCGCGAGCCGGCGAGAGCGGGTGACGGCCCACACGCCGAGGCCCGCGACGAGTGACCCGAGGCCCGCCACTGCCTCGTAGCGGGCCGCCGGTGACCGTGGCTCCGGCAGACGGCGCGTTCCCTTGCCACCCCCGGGCGGAGGGCCGACC
>CAZUVW010000123.1:6109-8938 GCA_964623875.1 uncultured Gaiellales bacterium | reverse complement strand
CGTGGGCGAGGACGCTCGCCAGCGGCACGAGGGCGAACGGCTCCAAGCTGGGGTAGGCGAGCAGCCGCACCTGGTCGAGGCCGCTGCTCGCGTGGGCGAGCGCGGCGGCGTACCGACCCGCTCTGAGCTCGACCTCGCTGAGCCGCGTGTGCAGGTGCCATGCGACCGCGTCGTCGCCCGCGGCCTCGGCACGCCGCAGCTCGCCTGTCAGCAGCGCCCGGGCCTCGTCGAGCCGGTTGAGCGCGGTGTAGACGATCCCGACCTGCAGGCTGGGCCGCGAGTAGGAGGAGAGCGCCGCATCGCCGATGCTCGACTCGAGTGCGAGCGCCTGCTCTGTCCGTGCCTCGTCCAGCGGAAGACCGAGGTACGCCTCGCAGGTGAGGAGCTCCGCGAGCGCCATCGCCAGGAGTGCGTCGTCACCGGCCCGGGCGGCGGCGGCCACGGCCCGCCGAACGGCCTCGGTCGCCCCGGCCATGTCTCCCTGGTTCCAGAGGATCGCCTGGAGCCCGAGGTCGACCGTTGCGGCGAGCGCGTCGTCGCCGGCTGCTTCGTCGCGGGCGCGGGCGAAGAGCGCCTTCGACCGCGCCGTGTCGACCGCCCCGAGCATGTCGGCCAGCTGCGCGAGGACGCCGGCGCGCTCGCGTCCCGGTGGCAGAGACGCTGCGATGCGCTCCAGGTCGGCGCGCGCACCGTCCGGATCGCCTGCGGCGAGCCTGGAGCGGGCGGCCAGCAGGGCACGCTCGGTGGTGCCGGCCGAGTCTGGCGGCGTCAGTCTGACTGCGGCGCTCGCCAGCTCGGCGGCAGCGTCGTGGCTCCCGCGGCTCGCCAGCTCACGCGCCGCACCCTCGAGCTCCGCCGCCACGTCCTCGGCCGGCTCGGTCACCGACCGGCCGAGGTGTCGTGCGCGCTCGGGACCCTCGGTCACGGCCGCGAGGCGCGCGTGCACGTCGCGCCGCTCCCCTGGGGTCGCGCCGGCGTAGGCGGCCGACGCGAAGAGGGGATGGACGAACCGCACGCGGCGACCGTCGAGCGCGAGCACGTCCAGCACGATGGCGGAGCGCAGCCCGGTCGAGCCCCCGGCGGCACGCTCGACGGTCTCGACGAGCGGCTGCGCGGAGGCAGCGGCGAGGAGGGCGGCGTCACGCGCGTCCGAGGGAAGGCTGTCGATGCGCTCTGCCACGAGCTCGGCGAGGGATCTCGGCAGCGTGAGCTCGTCCGCGTCCTCTCGCCGCGCGAGCGTGCGCCCAACCTCGACGGCGTAGAGCGGCACGCCCCCGGTCAGGCGGTGGAGCTCGACGAGGCGCGGGCGCGGCAGGGCGATACCGGCGCGCTCCCGGAGCATCCTGTCGAGGTCGACCAGGCCCAGGGGACCCGGCTCCAGCTGCGCTACCGCGTCCCCGAGCACGCGCTCGAGCCCGAGTGGCGCGCCCATCGTCCCACCGGTCGTCCGCCGCGCCAGCAGCACGCGGACGTCGTCGAGGTCGACGCGTCGCAGAACGAAGCGCAGCACCTCCTCGGATGGCTCGTCCAACCACTGGACGTCGTCGACGCAGAGGAAGAGCGGGCGCTCCTCCGCTGCCGCACGCACGACTGCCAGGGTCGCCCGTCCCACGGCGAGCCGATCGACGGGGGTGGTGCCGCCGGCGAGCTGGAGCGCGGCCCGAAGTGCCTCACGTTGTCGTCCCGGAAGCAACTCGAGCCGGTCGGTGAGCGGGTCGAGCAGGTCTGCCAGCGCCGAGAAGGGCAGTCCCCGCTCGCTCTCGGCAGGCTGGGCCCGCAGAACCGTGCAGGCCGTGGTCGCCAGCTCCGTCCCGGCGCGCCAGAGGGTCGTCTTGCCCATCCCGGGCGCCCCGTCGATCAGGACGCCGCGAAGCCCCTCGTCCCCCGTGACGAGGCGTGCGAGCACGGCGAGCTCGTGCTCCCGCCCGACGATGGCCGGCCCCGATCCCACCGGTTGATCGTACGGCGTTTCCAGCCGCTGCGCCGTACCGGCCGGCCCGGCGCGCCTCGACGCGGGGAGGAAACCCCAGCCCGGTCGCGCACTCACGAGTGCATGGACGCTGTTCCCCGTATCCGGCGGCATCGCACTGTCGACTGGCGCGCGGCGCTGCCGTGGGCGCTCGCTGCCGTCGTGGTGGTCGGCGCGCTCGACGTCGTCGCGCTGCGGGCGCTTCGGCACGAGGACGGCCGTGCGGCCACGGGTGTCGCTCCGGCCCCGTCGGTGCGGACCGCCTCGAGCGCCACGCGTCCGAGGGTGACCCCGGTCCTGCAGCCGCCCACCCGACCACCCGCCGTCCCGAGAGCCGGCCTGTGGACGTTTCGCGGCAATGCGCAGCGGAGCCTGACCGGCGTCGGCCCTGTCCCCCGTCGTGCGCCTCGCATCGCGTGGCGCTACCCGCGCTCCGGCGGGATGTGCTCGCTCTCCTCCGATCAGGCGGGACGGACGACGTGGTGCGGGATCGGCTGGACGGGGCAGCCGAACGTGATCCCGCGGAAGGGTGGACGCCTCGAGGTGCGCGTGGGCGCCTACGACCGCCGCTACCACTTCCTCGACGCCGCTACGGGTCGGCCCGTGCGGCCGCCGCTGCCGACGGGCGATCTCGCGAAAGGGTCGGCGACCTCCGACCCCGACGGCTTCCCTCTCTACTACGCCGGCTCGCGCGACAACCGGCTGCGGATCGTCGCCCTCGACCGAGGACGGCCGACGGTCTTGTGGCAGCTCGACAGCCATGCCGGTGGGCAGGTCGTCTGGAACGACGACTGGGACGGCGCGCCGCTCGTCGTGCGCGGCCACCTGCTCGTCGGCGGCGAGAACTCGTGGTTCTACGT
>CAZUVW010000123.1:0-6009 GCA_964623875.1 uncultured Gaiellales bacterium | reverse complement strand
CCGGCGGTGGTCGGTGACACCGTCTTCGTCGCAACGCATGCCGGCGGGGTCGTGGCCGTCGACCGGGCGACAGGCGAGCGCCGCTGGCGTCTCCGCCTGCCGGGGCCGACCTGGGGCTCACCGGTCGTCGTCGACGACGTGCTGGTGCAGGGAGACTGCCGGGGCGACCTGCGGGCGTTCGACGTCTCCGGTCGGCGCCCACGGCCGCTCTGGTCGATCCGCCTCGGCGGCTGTATCGAGTCGACGCCCGCCGTCTGGCGCGGCCGGATCTACGTCGGGACGCGGGGTGGGGCGCTCTACGCGCTCGCACCGCGCTGAGCGTCGAGCTCAGCTGCCGACGAGGGCGGTGCTCTTGCCGCGCAGGTAGCGCAGGTACGGCTCCGGGTCGATGGGGCCGCCGCACACGTGGGCGATCGTCTCGGCTGGAGTCAGCTTGCGCCCGAGCGCGTAGAGATGCTCGCGGAGCCAGCCGCCGATCGCGCTGAAATCGCCGCGCTCGATCTGCTCGTAGGCGTCGGGCAGGTCGACGAGCAGCCGCTCCCAGATCTGCGCCGAGACCACGTTGCCGAGCTGGTAGGTCGGGAAGTACCCGAACAGCCCGGCCGACCAGTGGACGTCCTGGAGGCAGCCGACGCGGTCGCTCGGCACCTGGATGCCCAGGAGCTCCTCGAAGCGCGTGTTCCACGCCTCCGGCAGGTCGGCGGCGGCGAGCTCTCCCGACAGCAGCCGCTGCTCGAGCTCGAAGCGGAGGATGATGTGCAGGCCGTAGGTGGTCTCGTCGGCATCGACGCGGATGAACGAGGGTCGCACGCGGTTCACCGCCCGGTGGAACTCCTCGAGCGAGACGTCCCCCAGGGCCCCGGGGAACGCACCCTGGACGCGGGGGTAGAACCACCGCCAGAACGGCAGCGACCGCCCGACGACGTTCTCCCACAGGCGGCTCTGCGACTCGTGCAGCGCCGACGAGCAGCCCGAGGCGAGCAGCGTGCGCGCCAGCGACGGGCTGATCCCGTGCTCGTACAGCCCGTGCCCCGTCTCGTGCATCGTCGAGAACAGGCTCGTCCCGTACAGGTCGTCCTCCGCGTAGCGCGTCGTCAGGCGGATGTCCTGGATCCCGAGGCTCGAGCAGAAGGGGTGCACGGTCGGATCGAGACGGAACGACCCGTCCTCGAACCCGAACGCCCGCACGAGCTCCAGCGACAGCTCCTCCTGGGCAGCGCGCGGGTACGGCCCCGGCCGGAACCGCGGCTCGGGCTCGTCGGGAGCGGCGGCCAGGAGCTCGCGCAGCGCGGGCTCGAGCACGGCGAAGACGGCTCGGACCTCGTCCGTGCGCATCCCCGGCTCGAAGTCGTCGAGCAGCGGGTCGTAGGGGTCGTCGGCGGGGGCGAAGCACGCGGCGTACTCACGCCGCAGCTCCAGCATCCGCTCGAGCGCGGGGCGGAACGAGGCGAAGTCGTCGGCTTCCCGGGCCGCCGCCCAGGTCACCATCGAGATCGACGCCTCACGGGAGAGCGCCGATTGCAGCTCGGGTGGCACCCGCCGCGCCTTCTCGTAGTCCCGGCGTGCCACGCGGATCAGGCTCGCGTCGTCGGAGAGCGGGTCGAGCGAGCCCTCCACCTGGCGGAGGTCGTCGAGCAGGGCGCGCAGCTCGTCGCGGGTGAAGCGCTCGTGCACGACACGGCTCACGGTCGCGAGCTGCTCGGCGCGCCCGGCGGCTCCGCTCCGGGGCATCATCACCTGCTGATCCCAGCCGAGCAGGGCCCCGGCCATGCTCAGGTCGTGGATCTCCTCCAGTGCGCGTCGCAGGTCGGTGATGTCGGGCACGTCGTCGCCTTTCGTCGAGGTGGCTCGGCGCAGGGTAGCGACGGCCGCTGCGGTCAGACCCCTCCTCGGCGCGGCTCCGCCTCGGGCCCGATCCGCACGCCCTGCACCCACACCGGGTGAGCGGCCATGGCGAGCAGCTCGCGGTCGCCCTCGGAGTCGCCGTACGCCCAGAGCACGGCGTCGTCGAGCCCTCGGTCGGCGAGCCAGGCGCGCAGGCGCGACACCTTCTCGGGCCCGCGGCAGTTGGGCCCGTCGAGCCTCCCGGTCAGGCGACCTGCGTCGTCCCGCTCGAGGCGGGTGCAGAGGACGCCGTCGACGCCGAGCAGCTCTCCGAGCGGCACCACGTAGGCCTCGTAGGACGCCGACACGATCACCGTCGCATGGTGCAAAGCCTGGTGGGTCTGGAGGCGGGCGAGCGTGTCGGCGCGCAGCCAGGCTGCGCGCACCTCTCGTGCGAACGCGGCTCCCTCGCGCCCGACGGCCGCGGCGTCGAGCCCGGCGAGCGCCTGCGTCGCGAGCTCCTTCAGGCGGTCGCGATCGCGACGCGCCGCGGCCGTGGCGACGGCGAGCGGCTGGGTCACGACTCGTCGGGCGAGCGCACGACCGGCGATCCGGCGCAGGAACGGCGTGACGCAGTCGCGGGTCGTGAGCGTGCCGTCGAGGTCGAACGCGGCGACGACCGGGCGGGAGGAGTCGGCGACGGAGGGCACGGGCCGCAGCAGGCTATACACTGCGCGGAGCGTGTCCGACGGCCCGGAGATCTTCGACGACCTCTACCTGGGCCTCCAGGCGGGCGGCGCCCTGCGCAAGCAACGCCGCGGCGAGGAGCTGACCGAGCAGGAGCGGGAGGCGCTCGGACGCTGGCAGCAGATGTCGATGTGGCGGAAGGGCATCGCGATCGGCGCCTTCGCGATCGGCACCTTCGGTCTCGGCTTCACGCTCGGCGGGCTCGTGTTCGGTCGCCGCGCGCGCAAGGCGTAGTCGGTCTCGGCGCACACGTCGCGATCGGGCGCCCGCGCTCACCTCTGGTCGGGCCGGTGCCGATATCTCCGTCGTGCGGCACCAGCCGGTCCACCTGCTCGCGCTCGCGGCGTTCACCGCGCTGGCGCCGATCGGCGTGCTCGTCTACGTCGGCGAGGAGAAGGTGTACCTGGACGGGTGGGTGCACGTCGTGTGCGTCGCGATCGGGGCGGCGATCGCGACGATCGCGGCGCTCGCCCTGACCGTCGCGGGCGCGCGACAGCGGGATGGGAGGGCGGTGCTCGTCGGCGTCGCCTTCTCCGTGATGGCCGCGCTGCTCTTCCTCCACGGGCTGACGACGCCGTTCGTCTGGTTCGAGATGAACGGCGTGGTGGCGCTGACCGGCGGCTCGACGATTCCCGTCGGCGGGGCGATCCTCGCGCTCTCCGCGCTGCCCGCGGTCGCACGGCCGGGCGCCGTGAAGCCGCTGCTCTGGCTGCTCGCAGCGTCGGTGACCGTCATCCTCGGGCTCGGGCTGGCCGCGCTCGTCGACCCCGCGCTCGTCCCCGGCGTGCCGGAGGCGCGCAGCTGGGAGGCATGGACGCTGCTCGCCGTCGGGCTGTTCTTCTACGGGATCCTCGCCCTGCGCGCGCTGCGGACGTATCGTCTCACCCACAGACGCGGCGACCTCGCAGTCGCGGTCGGGATCGCCTGGCTCGCTGTGGCGATGATCCCCGCCCTGACCCAGGACTACTGGAACATCGGCTGGTGGCTCGCGCACGGCCTCGAGCTCGCCGGCATCGCGCTCGTCGCCCTGCCGGTCGCGCTCGATCTCAAGCGCGGCGCGGCCCAGTCGCGCCCGCTCGCAGGCGACATCAGCGCCGTGCAGCTCGTGCTGCACGAGGAGGCGTTCCTCGGCTCGCACGTGCGCGCGCTGCTCGTGTCGCTCGCCGCGAAGGACACCTCGACCGAGGAGCACACGCGCCGCGTGGCGCTGCGGGCGGTCGAGGTCGGGGAGGAGATCGGCCTCTCGCCGGCTCAGCTCCGCGGGCTGGCGCTCGGCGGGCTCCTGCACGACATGGGGAAGCTGGCGACGCCGACCGAGATCCTGCGCAAGCCGGGCGCGCTGTCCGACGACGAGCTGGTCGAGATCCGCCGGCACCCTGTCGACGGCGACGCGCTGCTGCGTGACCTGGGTGGGTTCTCGCCCGCGGTGCTGCGACTGGTGCGCCACCACCACGAGCGGCTCGACGGCTCCGGGTACCCCGACCGGCTCGCTGCCGACGAGCTCCCGCTCGACACGCGCATCCTCGCGGTCTGCGACGTGTACGACGCGCTCGTCTCGGATCGCGTCTACCGGGAGGCGTGGACGCACGAGCGCGCGGTCGCGCTGCTCCGGAACGAGGCGCAGTTCGACCAGCGCTGCGTCGACGCGCTCGAGACGGTGGTGGCGCGGGAGCGTGGGACGGCCACGTCGGCGGTGCTCGCAGGGACCACGGGTCGTCGTGCGACCGGCTCGTTCCGCGCGGCCGCCGCGCCCTCCCGCTCCGTCGCCCCGTAGGAGCCGGGCGTGCCCGGCCCGGCCGCTCAGCTCGGTGACGCGACGGGGAGGCCGATCGCCGCCGCCGCTTCCAGCTGGCGCGCGTCGTAGCTCACGAACACGGTCAGACCGGCGCCGAGCCGGAGCGCGCTCGCGAGGTGGATCGCGTCGAGCGCGCGCACGTCCCGGGGGGCGAGGGTTGCGGCAGAGACGAGCACCCGGTCGCCGATCGCGAGCAACGAGACGCGCTCGAGCACCCGGCGCGCGAGCGGCTCCGCCGCCGGATCCCTGCGTCGCACGGCGCGGAGGACCTCGACGACCGAGACCGTGCTGGAGACGCGGCGTGGGAGCCCGGCGAGGGCGGCTCGCAGCGGTCCGGTCTCGCTCTCCGCCACGGCCAGCTTCACCAGCGCGGACGCGTCGAGGTAGGCGATCTCAGACCCGGTCGGCACGGAGCGCCTCGACGACGGCGCCCAGCGGGGCGCCAGGCTCCGGAGCGGGAGCGGGGGCTGGCAGGTCGAGCAGGTCGCCTGCGACGGGCGTCGCCTCGCCGGTCGCGAGCAGGCGCGCGAGGACGTCGTCTGCCTCGGGCAGCGGTCCGAGCAGCGCGACCGGTCGGCGCCGCTCCGTGACCACGAGCCGCTCGCCGGCGGCCACGCGCCGGAGGTACCGGCTCAGGTTCTGACGCAGCTCGCGCACGCTCACCTGCTCCATCGTCGACGCGAATGTAGCACCTATGTGTAACAGGCATGATCCGTGATCGTGCCCGGGCACGCCCCGGCCCTGTGCCACAGGGCGGCGCCAGGACGACGCCGAGCGAA
Organism: uncultured Gaiellales bacterium; assembly: GCA_964623875.1. Classification (GTDB taxonomy): domain Bacteria; phylum Actinomycetota; class Thermoleophilia; order Gaiellales; family Gaiellaceae; genus Gaiella. The sequence continues at coordinate 864 of CAZUVW010000123.1, read as the reverse complement.
CACTTGTTCGATCTGCTCACCCCCGCTAGACTCGCCGGGATGGCCACCGACGAGCTCGTCGTCCACGGCGCCCGGGAGCACAACCTCAAGGACGTCACCGTCCGCCTCCCGCGCAATGCGCTCGTCTGCGTCACCGGGCTCTCCGGCTCCGGCAAGTCGAGCCTCGCGTTCGACACGATCTACGCGGAGGGTCAGCGGCGCTACGTCGAGTCGCTCTCGGCGTACGCACGCCAGTTCCTGCAGATGATGGAGAAGCCCGACGTCGACTCGATCGACGGGCTCTCGCCGGCGATCTCGATCGACCAGAAGACGACCTCGCGCAACCCGCGCTCGACGGTCGGCACGGTGACGGAGGTCTACGACTACCTGCGGCTCCTCTACGCGCGGGTGGGCCGACCGCACTGCCCGACCTGCGGCCGGCCGATCGCGGGGCAGAGCCTCGACCAGATCGTGGAGCAGGTGCTCGCGCTCCCCGAGGGGACGCGGTTCACCGTCAACGCACCCGTCGTCCGCGGCCGCAAGGGCGAGTTCCGCGACGTGCTCGAGGAGCTGCGCAGCGACGGCTTCACCCGCATCAAGGTCGACGGCGAGCAGCGCCTGCTCGAGGAGGAGATCGTCCTCGACAAGAAGCTGAAGCACACGCTCGAGGTGGTGGTCGACCGGCTCGTGCTGAAGCCCGACCTCCGGCAGCGGCTGACCCAGTCGGTCGAGACCGCGACCTCGCTCGCCGAGGGCCTCGTCGCGATCGACCTCGTCGCGCTGCCCGAGGGAGCCGACACCTCGCACGTCGCCGGAGAGCAGCTCCTCTTCTCCGAGGACTTCGCCTGCCCCGAGCACGGCGTCTCGCTGCCGGAGCTCGAGCCG
>CAZUVW010000122.1:0-9137 GCA_964623875.1 uncultured Gaiellales bacterium | reverse complement strand
GCACGAGGTGGGGCACGCGCTCCAGCACGCCAAGGGCTACAGCATGTTCCAGGTCCGCTCCGCGATGTGGCCCGCCGTGGCCTTCGCGTCGAACGCCTGGATCTTCCTGCTGATGATCGGCGCCTTCATGCAGCTGACCGGGATGATGACGCTGGCGATCATCCTGTTCGCCGTCGTCGTCCTCTTCCAGCTCGTGACGCTGCCGGTCGAGTTCGACGCTTCCCGGCGGGCGATGAGCCAGCTGAAGGACATGGGCCTCGTCTCGGCCTCCGAGACGGCCGGTGCGGGCAAAGTCCTGAAGGCCGCCGCGATGACGTACGTCGCCGCCGCGCTGGCAGCCCTCTCGCAGCTCGCCTACTACGCGCTCGTCTTCCTCGGCAATCGCAGCTAGGAGAGCCGGGGTGACGTCGTCCGGACGTCGCCGCGACGCGGCCGCCCGCGGCCGCCCGCTCCAGGACCTCGTGCGGTGCGCCCGGTCGCGCTGATCCTCCGCGCGGGCGCCGTCGTCGCCCTCGTCGCCATCGGTGTCGCGGCGCTCGTCGACGGTGCGCCGCGGCCGGTCGTGGTACCGCCGGCGGTCGCCGCGCCCGGGAGGACGGACGCGATCGCGGAGGAGGAGCGCGTCGTCGTCCCCAAGCGGCGTGCGCCGAGCGCGCTCGTCACGATCGCCGCGACCGGGGACATCGTGATGGGCTCGACGCCCGCGCTGCCCCCGGACGGCGGCCGCTCGTTCTTCTCCGGCGTCCAGGCCGACCTGGCGGGCGACGTCGTCCTCGGGAACCTGGAAGGGACGCTCTCCACCGGCGGCGCCTCCAAGTGCGGTCCGTCGAGCACGGACTGCTACGCGTTCCAGACCCCGCCCTCCTACGCCAGGTGGCTGCGGCGCGCGGGGTTCACGGTCGTCAGTCTCGCCAACAACCACGCCTACGACTTCGGGGCGAGCGGTCTCCGGCAGACGATCGCCGCGCTCGACCGGGCGCGCGTCGCCCACACCGGGCGGCCCGGGCAGGTGACGGTGCAGCAGGTCGGCGACGTGCGGGTCGCGATCGTCGGATTCGCCGCGTATCCGTGGGCGGCGTCCTTGACCGATCTCCGCGCGGCGCGGGCGCTCGTGCGCAAGGCCTCTGACGTGGCCGACGTCGTGATCGTGACGATGCACGGCGGGGCCGAGGGCAGCGACCGCCAGCGCGTGCCGTACGGCACGGAGACGTACCTCGGCGAGAACCGCGGTGACCTCCGGCGCTTCTCGCGGGCGGTGGTCGACGCGGGGGCGGATCTCGTCGTCGGCCACGGGCCGCACGTCCTGCGCGGGATGGAGTGGTACCGCAAGCGGCTGATCGCCTACTCGCTCGGGAACTTCGCCGGCTATCGCGTCTTCGCGCTGGGCGGCCCGCTCTCCACGAGCGGCATCCTGCGGGTGACCCTGCGCGGGGACGGCACCTTCGAGAGCGGCACGCTCGTGCCCACCCGCCTCGTCGGCGAGGGCGTGCCGGCGCTCGACCCCGCCGAGGCCGCGCACGGCGTCGTCCGCACGCTCTCGCGCCAGGACTTCGGCAAGCGCGCGGTGAGGATCGACCGGAACGGCGTGCTGTCGCAGCCGTAGAGACGAGTCCTGCCTCGCCCGCCTGTCGAAGCGCGCTGCAGCACGGCGGGCCGGGCAAGCCCAGGCCCTACCGCGTCGTGAAGATCCAGTCGTTCGCCTTCGCCTGCATGTGGCAGGACGAGCACAGGGCACCCTTGGCGAGCACGCCGTAGCTGGAGCCGGCGAGCTCGTACTCGATCCACTGCCAGCGCCCCTTGACCTTCCGGGCGACCGCGACCTGCTTCGGCTTGCCCTTCGCGCCGGGCTCGGCGATCGACTTGACCACGACCGTGCCGTTCGGGAACGCCCGGCCCTTGCCGCGTGGCCTGCTGGCGAACACGTTCTTGACGCCGCTGTGCGCGCCCGGGGTCGTGATCGGCTTGGCGTTGAGCTTCTTCCACTTCGTGTACCCGTCGGTGTACGCGGGGAGCCCGTCCGCCGCGCTCTGCGCGGACGCGACCACGGCCGCCGCCCCGGCGAGCCCGAGGGCCATGATCAGGACGACGGCCCGCGTGCGCATGCGCTGCATGATGGCGATCGGCGCGGCGCGCGGGAAGTGCGCGGGGCTTACGAGTTCCTGAACACGCGCCCGGAGCGAGCGCTCACCCCGGTTGCCAGGCGCGCACGGGCCGTGCGACACTGGGCGCGAAGCGACCGGGAGGGCTGCGGAGCCGTGAACGAGCTCGTTCGTCCGCTGGAGCGGCGCATCCGGGCCGCGCGCCGAGGCGCGCGCGGGTCGACCCGCGTGCTGCTCGTCGAGGCGATCGGGCCTCTGACCATGCTCGGCGGCCTGCTCTGGGCGCTGGCGCAGCCGACGCGGATCGTCTTCCTCTACCCCGAGGGGAAGGGCGTGTACGACTGGCTCGTGCAGGGCCCGCTGCTCGCGGTGCTCGTCGGGCTCGTCTTCGCGCTCGTCGTCGCGCCGGGGCTCGTCGAGGATCTCGAGGCTGCCGACGGAGATGGCACCTCGGGCTGAGATCGCGCACTGGGCGTTCGCCGCCGGCATCCTCTTCTTCGGGCTGATCCTCCTCGCCGAGGCGATCGTGGGCTCGGAGGTCTTCCGCCGGCGCGCGTGGCGCGCGCACCTCTGGCCGCTGCTCGCGATCGTCGCCGGGCTCTTCCTCTGGCTGGTCACGATCCTCTCGACCTTCTCCACCCTGCACGTGATCGCCCACGGCCTCTGGGCGCAGATGGCGATGATCGCCGGGGGCGTCCGGCTGGGGGTCGTCCGCTGCAAGCTCACGAACCCCGCGTGGTCGCTCGTGACCGCCGCAGCGCTGCTCCTCTCCGGTCTGTCGTTCGTGCTGCACGAGCAGAACGGCTGGCTGTTCTCGCGGGCCGCGTTCCTCCACCATCTGATCGGGTGGACGCTGATCGTGGCGACCGTGTTCCCCGTCGGCGAGGCGATCCGCCCGCGCCGGGCGGTGTGGCAGGCCGGTCTCGCGCTCACCTTCGTGGCGGTCGCCGTGATGCTGTTCGCCGACCGGGACGGCGCGCCCATCTTCGGGCACCTCTCCGACGTCGTCGGGGGCGCCCCGTGAGCAGGTCGATGCTCGCCGGCGCGGCGGCGCTCGCCGCCCTACTCGTCCTCCCGAGCGTCGCCTCGGCCCATGCGACGGTCACGTCGACCCGTCCGGCGCTGCAGGAGCGGCTCGAGGCGCCTCCCGACGAGGTCGTCGTCGGCTTCGACCAGGGTGTCACGATCGGCCGCGACCCGGTGCAGGTGCTTCGTGCCGACGGCCGCGCGCTGCAGGGGCCGCCCGTCCTCCGCGAGGGCGGTCGCACGGTCGCGGTCGCCGTGTCGGGACTGGAGCGGGGCGAGGCGTACACCGTGCGCTGGCGCGCGACCTCCTCCGACGGCCACACGATCTCCGGCGTCTACACGTTCGGCGTGGGCGTCGATGCGCCGCCGCCGACCGAGGCCGTCGGCGCGAGCGGGCTGACCTGGCGCGACGACGTCGCCCGCTGGGCCCTGTTCGTCGCGGTGTCGGTGCTCGTCGGAGGGCTCGCGTTCCGGCTCCTCGTCCTCCCCGGCGACGTGCCCCGCGCCGTCGAGTCGCGGACGCACCTCGTCACCACCGTGGCGGCCTTCGCCGCGATCGACGTCGGGATCGCCGGCCTCGTGCTCCGCAGCCAGAACGCGCTGCAGCTCCCGCTCGTCGACCTGCTCTACGGCGATCTCACGCCGTTCGCGACCAAGACGCGATTCGGGATCGCATGGATGGTGACCACGATGGGGTTCGCGGTGTGCGCTGCGCTGCTGCTCCTCGCCTGGACGCTCGACCGCGTGCGGCTGCGCTGGCCGGCGCTCGTGCTCGGCCTTCTGCTGCTGACCGCGTTCTCGCTGTCGGGGCACCAGGCGACCGAGCCCGGATCGACCTTCGTAGGGCGTCTGGCGGACTGGCTCCACCTCGCGGCTGCGGCGCTGTGGGTCGGAGGGCTCGTCATGCTCGCGACCGTCGTGTGGCGACTCGCACCCGAGCTGCGGAGGGAGACGTTCTTCCGGTTCGGCCGGATCGCCACGGCGCTCGTGGCCGTGCTGGTGCTCGCGGGCACCGTGCTCTCGATCGAGCGGCTGCAGGCGCCCTCGGACCTGTGGGAGTCCTCGTACGGGCGGGTGCTCGCGGTGAAGCTCGCGCTCGTCGCGCTCGCGCTCGGCTGGGGCGGCGTCCACCACGTCCTCGTCCGCCCTCGGCTCGAGCGCGACGCGAGGATCCCCGGGGGCCGCGTGGGGAGCAGCCTGCTCGGAGAGAGCACGGCGGCGGTGGTCGTGCTGCTCGCCGCCGCGGTGCTCGTCAACGGGACCCCTCCGTCGGCGGAGACCGGCCCGGGAGGCGGCGTGCAGGTCGCCGGCGCGCCCTAGCTGGCTAGGGCACCAGCACGAGCGCGCCGCGCACGTCGCCGGCCCGCAGACGCGCGAGGGCCGTCGTCGCCTCGGAGAGCGGGAGCGCCTCCACGTGGGTGCGCACCGGCACGGCGGGCGCGAGCGCGAGGAACTCCTCGCCGTCGCGTCGGGTGAGGTTCGCGACCGAGCGGACGACGCGCTCGCCCCAGAGCAGCTCGTACGGGAACGCCGGGATGTCGCTCATGTGGATCCCGGCGCAGACGACGACGCCGCCCTTGCGCACGAGCTCGAGCGACCGGGGCACGAGCTCCCCTGCCGGTGCGAAGACGATCGCCGCGTCGAGCTCCCAGGGCAGGTGGTCGTCGGTGCCGCCGACCCACGTCGCGCCGAGCGAGCGGGCGAACGACTGCGCGTCGTCGTCCCCCGGCCGCGTGAGCGCGGCGACCTCGCGCCCCTCGTGCAGCGCGATCTGGCAGACGATGTGCGCCGCCGCGCCGAAGCCGACCAGGCCCACGCGGGCGGCGTCACCCGCCAGCCGGAGCGCGCGGTAGCCGATCAGGCCGGCGCAGAGGAGGGGCGCAGCCTGGAGGTCGGGATAGCCCTCGGGGATCGGGAGGCAGTAGCGCTCGTCCGCGACGCAGAGCTCGGCATAGCCCCCGTCGAGGTCGTAGCCCGTGAAGCGCGCCTCGTCGCACAGGTTCTCGGCACCCGCCCTGCAGAAGCGGCACGTGCCGCAGGTCCAGCCGAGCCACGGGACGCCGACGCGCGTGCCGGGAGCGAGCTCACCGCGGCTCTCGACGACCTCTGCCACGATCTGGTGCCCCGGCACGAGCGGCAGCGTGGGTCGCGTCAGCTCGCCGTCGACGACGTGGAGGTCCGTGCGGCACACGCCGCAGGCGAGCACCCGGAGCAGCGCCTGCCCCGGCGCCGGCTCCGGGTCGGGGAGAGCGCACTCCTCGAGCGGAGCACCGGGCGCGCGCAGCACCATCGCCCTCATCGGCACCCCCTCGTCGTGACCCCTCGCCGGCACTCCATCGCCGGGGAGAGCATGCCTGGCGCAGTAGGCTGCGAGCGTGCGCGACCTGCTCGACTACCGCTCCGAGTTCCCGATCCTCGAGCATACGACGTACCTCGTCAGCCACTCGCTCGCCGCGATGCCGCGCAGGGCCGAGGAGCGACTGGCCGAGTACGCGCGCATGTGGCGCGAGCGCGGCATCCGCGCCTGGGGCGAGGGCTGGTGGGAGACGCCGATGGTCGTCGGCGACCAGGTCGGGCGGATCGTCGGCGCGCCGGCCGGGTCGACGGTGATGCACCAGAACGTGGCGGTGGCCGAGGCGGTCGTGCTCAGCTGCTTCTTCCCGATCGACCCCGCCCGCAACCGCGTCGTGTACGAGCGCGCCAACTTCCCGTCGGTGCGCTACCTGTACCAGGCACAGCCCGACCTCGAGGTCGTCGTGTGCGAGGACGAGGGGGAGATCGTCGAGGCGATCGACGAGCGGACGCTGCTCGTCCCGATCAGCCACGTGCTCTTCAAGACCGCCGAGATCCAGGACGTCGAGCCGATCGTGCAGCGGGCACACGAGGTCGGCGCTCACGTGATCCTCGACTGCTACCAGTCCGCGGGCATCGTCCCGGTCGACGTGACGGCACTCGGCGTCGACTTCGCGGTCGGCGGCTCCGTCAAGTGGCTCTGCGGCGGTCCGGGCAACGGCTGGCTGTACGTGCGGCCCGACCTCGCGGAGCGCCTCCGGCCGACGTTCACCGGCTGGCAGGCGCACGAGCAGCCGTTCGGGTTCGAGGAGGAGATGCGCTACGCGCACGGTGCTGCGCGCTTCCTCACCGGGACGCCGAACGTCCCTGCGCACTTCGCGGGCACCGCGGGCTACGACCTGATCGAGGAGATCGGCGTCGAGCGCATCCGCGCCAACTCGCTCCGGCAGACGGAGCTGCTGATCGACCTCGCCGACCGCGCCGGGTTCGAGATCCGCAGCCCGCGGGATCCGGCCCGTCGGGGCGGCACGGTGACGGTGCACGTGCCGGACTTCCCGGCCGTGCATCGCGAGCTGACGGAGCGGGAGATCCTCTGCGACTTCCGCCCGGATGCCGGGATCCGCCTCGGCCCGCACTTCTTCACGACCGACGACGAGCTGCGCTTCACGATCGAGCAGATCGGCCAGATCCTCGAGACGGGGGCGCACGAGCGTCACCGCGGCGTCGTCGCGCGCCACTGAGCACCGGGGCCCGTCACCCGGACGCGAGGGACGACGCCGGCGTCGCCGGGTTCCTGCTGGGCGCGTTCGGGATGTTCGCCTCGATGTACTCGACCCAGGCGATCCTGCCCGAGCTCTCGCGCGACTTCGGCATCAGCCCGTCGCGCGCAGGGCTGACCGTGTCCGCCGTGGTCGGCGCGATCGCGCTCGGCGCCTGGCTCTGGGGGCCGCTCTCCGACCGGATCGGACGCGTGCGCGCGATGCGCCTGGCGAGCCTCCTGCTCGTCGGCCCAACGCTGCTCGTCGCGCTGGCGCCGACCTTCGAGGTGCTCGTCGCCGCGCGTGCGCTGCAGGGGCTGTGCATGCCCGGCTTGCTCGTCGTGGGCGCCCCGTACGTCGTCGAGCAGCTCGTCCCCCGGGTGGGCGCGCGGGCGATGGGGTGGTACGTGGGAGCGCTCGTGCTCGGGGGACTGGTCGGGAGGGTCGGAGTCGCGCTCGCGACGGGGGTCGTCGGCTGGCGGGTCGCGTGCGCGGCGCTCACCGCGCTGCCGCTCGCGGCGGTCCCGGCGATGCGCGGTCTGCGCGACGACGCAGCGCCGCGGCGCAGCTCCCGGCCCATGCGCGGCCTGGTCACGCTGCCGCTCGTGGCGGTGACCGCGATCGGCTGCGCGCTCTTCCTCGTCTTCGTCGGCACCTTCACGTTCGTCACCTACCGTCTCGAGGAGAGCCCGTTCGACCTGTCGGTCTCCACCGCGAGCCTCGTCTTCACGCTGTGGGTCGTCGGAGCGGCCGCGCCGCTCTTCGGTCGGGTCGCCGAGCGCTGGGGGTGGCGACGGCTCGCCGCCGGGGCGGTCGCGCTCGCCGGGGTCGGGGTCGCCGCCAGCGCGCCCGACCGGCTCGGCACGCTTGTCCTCGCCCTCGCCCTGGTCGCGACGGCGATGTTCGCGGGGTACACCGCCGTGCAGCTCGGCGTCGGTGACGTCGCGCCCACGAACCGCGGCGCGGCCAGCGCGTTCTTCTTCAGCGCCTACTACGCGACCGGTGCGATCGGCGCGTTCGTGCCGGGCCTCGCCTGGGAGCGCTGGGGGTGGGCGGGTGTGATCGCCTGCGACGCCGCCGCGCTCGCCGCCGCTGCGACGGCGCTCGCGCTCCTCGCCGGAGCTCGCCGGCGCGGGGTGGACGCCCGTGACGCAGCACCCTACCCTCCGGGGCTATGAGCAGCCGCAGCCGTGAGGACAGCGTGCTCGCGCGAATCATCTCGACCGTCGGCTCGTCGCTCGAGCTCGACGAGGTGCTCGCAGCGGTCGTGTCCCTGCTCTCCGACGCCAGTGCGGTGCGCGCGTGCTTCGTCTATCTCGTCGACGAGTCCGGCGAGCGGCTCGTGCTGCGCGCGGCCGGGGAGCCGTACACCCACCTCGTCGGGAGCATCTCGTTCCCGCGGGGCGAGAGCCTCGCCTGGTGGTCGCTCGAGCACCGCGAGCCGGCCTTCATCCGCGAGAACGCGCTCGACGATCCGCGGACGAAGGAGGTGCCGGCCTTCGAGGAGGATCGCTTCCAGTCGCTCGTGGCGGTGCCGGTGCTGTCTCGCTCCGGCGCGGAGATCGGGGCGATCACCGCGCACACCGAGGCCCCGCGCGAGTTCACCGACGACGAGGTCTCGTTCCTCGTCAGCGCGGCGCGCCTCGTCGCAGGCGCGATCGAGAACGCACGGCTGTACGACGAGACCCGCCGCCGGGTCGAGGAGCTCGAGCAGCTCACGACGCTCGCGGAGGCGATCGCGCAGGCAGCCACGCTGGAGGAGCTGCTGCCCGCCGTCGCGCGCGGGGCCCGAGGGCTGCTCCACGCGAGCTCGTGCCACCTCTACCTGCTCGAGCCCGGCACGGAGGAGCTCGAGTGCCGCGCGTCCGATCCCGCAGACGTGGAGACGCGCCGGACGCTTGGGCTCGCCGAGCTCGGGCCCGAGCTCGCCCGCGGCCCGCGCGCGACACGGCTCGCGGTGCCGCTCGTCGCCGGCGACGAGCTCATCGGCCTGCTCGTCGCCCGCGAGACGTCGTCCGTCGAGCTCGCGCGCGCGGTGGCGAGCCAGGCGGCCGTCGGCGTCCGCAAGCTGCAGCTGATCGAGCGGCTCACCGAGCGCAACCTGATCAAGGAGTTCTTCGAGGAGCTCGCCGGCGGGCGTGCGCGCGGCGATCTGACCGGTCGGGCGACGCGCCTCGGCTGCGACCTCGAGGCGCCGCACGTCGTCCTGTCGGCAGAGCGCGCCGACGACGGTCTCGAGCAGGCGCTCGCGGCTGCGTTCCCCGGCTCGCTCTTCGACCGCCGGGAGGAGTCGCTCCGAGGGCTCATCCGCGTGCAGCGAGACGGGACGGCCGCGCTCCTCGCGGGCGTGCGGCGCGTCCACGAGGCCCTCGCCGCTCCCGTCGCCATCGGCCTGTCCGAGCCGTGCGTGGGGGCGACCGGGTATCCGGAGGCGTTCGAGCAGGCGCGGGAGGCGCAGCTC
>CAZUVW010000121.1:0-9230 GCA_964623875.1 uncultured Gaiellales bacterium | reverse complement strand
GAGCACGACGGCGCACGCCACCGCGAGCCTCCGGCCGATCGGGAAGCGGAGGTGGAGCTCGGCCGGCTCGACCACCCGCCGGAAGAGGACTGCGCCTGCGATGCCTGCGGCGACGATCACGAGCGCCTGACCGAGGAACCCGGGCACGATCAGCGCGACGACCGCGCCCGCGATGGCGAGCGCGAGGCGCTGCGCGTCGGGAGCGAGCGCTCGCCGCATCGCCAGCACCGCCGACAGCACGACAGCGGCGGCGGCGAGCTCGAGGCCGTGCAGCCACCCGGCGCCGCTGACGTCCCGCGTCGCGAGCCCGACCCCGAACGCCGTCATCAGCAGCGCCGAGGGCAACGTGAAGCCGAGCCAGGCGGCGACACCGCCGAGCTTGCCCGCGCGAAGCGTGCCGATCGCGATCCCGAGCTGGCTCGACGACGGGCCCGGCAACAGGTTCGTGACGGCGACGAGCTCTCCGAACCCGCGCTCGTCCACCCAGGCTCGGCGGGCGACGTACTCGTCCCGGAAGTACCCGATGTGGGCCACCGGGCCCCCGAACGACGTGACGCCGAGCCGCAGCGCGACGAGGAACACCTCGAGGACGCCGCGGCCCCGGCTCACCGCGCGCGCCTCAGCGCGTTGCGCCGGGCTTCCAGAGCGGCTCGTCACGGCCGTCGAGCATGTTCGCGGCGCGGGCGAGGATGAAGAGCAGGTCGGAGAGGCGGTTGAGGTACACGGCCGCCAGCGGGCTGACCGCGTGCTCCGTGGCAGCCGCGAGCGTCGCCCGCTCGGCCTGGCGACAGGCGGTGCGCGCGACGTGGAGGTGGGCGGCGGCGGGAGTTCCCCCGGGGAGCACGAAGCTCCTGAGCTCTGGCAGCTCGTCGTTGAACCGGTCGCAATCTCGCTCGAGGGCCTCGACCATCGTCTCGGTGACCCGCAGCCGGCCCTCGACCTCGACCGGCACGCTCAGGTCGGCCCCGACGTCGAAGAGCTCGTTCTGCACCCGCTCGAGGACGGCGGCGATCGACGCGGGCACGCCGTGCGCGAGCACCACGCCGAGGGCGCTGTTGACCTCGTCCACGGCGCCGAACGCGCCGATCCGCGCGTCGAGCTTCGAGACGCGCGTGCCGTCGCCGAGGGAGGTCTCGCCCTGGTCGCCGCCGCGTGTGTAGATCCGGGTCAGCCGGACGGGCTCGTCCTCGGCGCGTGCCATGGGCCGAGCCTACCGGCGGGGAGCTCGTCGTCGGGCGAGGAGCCTGGCTGAAGCCAGGCACCTCGCGCAGCGGGACGGGGCCGGTGCCTGGCTCGAGCCAGGCACCTCGCGCCAGTGGATCGTGGCCGGTGCCTGGCTTCAGCCAGGCTCCTGATTCCTCCTGACTCGGTGGTAGGCAGGCGCCGCTCGGCGCCGCACGGTGCGGGCGATCCCGCTCGGCGTCGCCAGGCGACGCGCACGCGAGCGGGAGAGCTCTGCGCAGAGCACGGCCGACGCGGCCGGCCCGCGCTCGCCGTAGCGCACCCCCGCCGCCCGGAAGGCGGGCGCCGCCCGCCAGCCGTCGTCCACGAGCTCGTAGACCTCCTCCTCCTCGACGAACAGGCCCGCGCGGCCGAACAGGCGACTCCAGCCGCGCACGTCGTCCTGCCGGAACCAGCCGTGGTCGCCGGGCTCGCCGACCGGCACGGTCACGAGCAGCCGCCCGTCGCGGCGCAGGACGCGGCGCAGCTCGCGGAGCGCCGCGAGGCGGGCGAGCGGGTCGGTCTCCGCCTCGGCCTCGAGGCCGTACACCTCGTTGTCGGCGCCGACGTGCTCGAGGGTGGAGACGAGCAGCGCCTGGTCGAAGCAGTGGTCGTCGAAGGGCAGCGCGCGCACGTCCGCCTGGACCGTCTCGAGGCCCTCGACGTCGCGGGTGGCGAGGTCGACGCCGACGAGCCGCCCGGGGGCGGCGCGGAGGAGCGCGGCGACGTACGCCGCCTCCGCGAACGCGTAGCCGACCTCCAGCACCGCGCCCGCATGGAGACGGGACAGCACCCACGGGATCTCGATCACGCGCTCGTCGGTCAGCGGCGGACCGCTGAGCCAGCGCAGTCGCTCGCCCCTCCCCCGCGCCGCCAGACCCAGCGCGACCGCGTCGTCGAGCTGCCTGACCCGCGCCTGCTCCGGTGCGCTCGCGAGCTCGTGGAGGAACGTCGCGCGCGAGAGGGTTCCGTCGGCGAGCCGTGAGAGCGCACGCTCGCGCGCTTCGTCGTCGGGAGGCCGACGGAGCGCCTCGCGAAACGCCTGCTCGACGAACGCCGCGTCGCTGTCCGCGAAGGCGTCCAGCTCGGCCCGGATGCGCTCGTCCACCGTGCGATTGTAGGGGCGGGGCTTGCCCCGCCCGGCCGACGGGACGGCTGGAAGGCGTCCCGGCAGCCGTAGGGGCGGGGCTTGCCCCGCCCGCTGTCGCATCCGGGTGCGGCACGCCGGGCCGGGCAAGCCCGGCCCCTACGGATACGCGTAGAACCCGCGACCCGTCTTGCGGCCCAGGTGACCCGCGGCGACCTTCTGCCTGAGGAGCGGGCACGGCGCGTACTTCGGGTCGCCGAGCCCGTGGTGGAGCACCTCCATGATCGCGACGCAGGTGTCGAGCCCGATCAGGTCGGCGAGCGCGAGGGGGCCGATCGGGTGGGCGAAGCCGAGCCTCGCGATCGTGTCGATCGCCTCCGCGTCCGCGACGCCCTCCATCAGCGCGTACGCCGCCTCGTTGACGAACGGCATCAGGATGCGGTTGGAGACGAAGCCGGGGAAGTCGTTGGCCTCGGCCGGGGTCTTGCCGAGGTCTCGCGCGAGCTCGACGATCGCGGTCGCCGTCTCGTCCGAGGTCTGCACGGCCCGGATCACCTCGACCAGCGCCAGCACCGGCACCGGGTTGAAGAAGTGCATGCCGATCACCCGGTCGGGGCGGCTGGTCGCGGCCGCGAGCTCCGTGATCGGGATCGACGACGTGTTCGAGGCGAGCACGGCCGCGCTCGGCAGCACGGCGTCGGCCTCTCGGAACACCGCCTTCTTGACGTCGGCGTCCTCGACGATCGCCTCGATCAGGAGATCGGCCTCGACGAGGGCGTCGGTCGGCGCGATGCGCGCGAGCACGGTCGACGGCTCAGCGCCCCCCTTGGCGTGGAGCCGCTCGAGGCTCCGCTCGATCGTCTCGAGCCCCCGCTCGACCGCTCCGGGAGCGGCGTCGTGGAGCAGCACCGTCCGACCGGAGGCGGCGACGACCTGCGCGATCCCCGCGCCCATCTGCCCCGCCCCGACCACGAGCACGCGCTCGAACGCCATCGTCCGAGGCTACACCGCGGGCGGGCCGGGCAGCTCGGGTCGTGTGCCGCGTCGCCGTCGGCTGACCGCCCAGCCGACGACGGCGAGGGTGAAGAGGATCCCCAGCGCGATCTTGATCAGGCCACCCCGCGGCTCGTCCGCGACGGCGAGCAGCGCGGCGGGATCGGTGAGCAGGCAGGAGGACGTGGTCAGCGTGGCCCCGTCGAGCCCGGTCAGCACGCCGACCACGATCCCGCGCGTCAGGGGTCGATCCTGCGCGTCGGTCAGCGGCTCGTCGGCGCGCACTTCGACCTCGCTGCCTCCCACCCCGCGGATCTGCTGCTTCACGTCGAAGCGGTACACCGTGCCCTCCCCGGGTGCCGGGCGCTGCGAGACGAGCTCGCCGACGAACGCCGCGTCTGCGTCCTCGAGGCGCTCCTCGAGCGGGATGTTGGGGCAGTCGAGCGCCGCGGCCGTGGGTGCGAGCCACGCGGCAGCACACCCGGCGGCGACCGTGATGGCGGCACTCCCGAGAACGCGTGCGACCCACGGAGTGGACACGATTCCACGGTACCCGCCCGCCGACCGTCCGCCTCCGAGGTGTCGGGCCGCAGGCCCGACACCCCGCTACACCTCCAGCACCAGGGCGTCGCCCTGCCCGCCACCCGAGCAGATCGCCACCACGCCGATGCCACCTCCCACCCGCCGCAGCTCGTGGACGAGCCCCGCCACCGTGCGACCGCCGGACGCGCCGATCGGGTGCCCGAGCGCGACCGCCCCGCCGTTGACGTTGACGATCTCCTCGTCCACGCCGAGCAGGCGGGTGGAGTTCGCAGCGACCGAGGCGAACGCCTCGTTGATCTCGACGCGCTTCACCTCGTCGATCGACCGACCCGCCTTGGCGAGCGCGACGGCCGCGGCCTTGGCCGGTGTGCGGGCGAGGTAGGCGAAGTCGTCGGCCACGTACCCCTGGCCGGTGATCGTGGCGAGCGGCTCGATCCCCCGCTCCCGCGCCCACGTCTCCGAGCAGACGACGACGCAGGCGGCGCCGTCGTTCACGCCAGGCGCGTTGCCGGCCGTGGTCGTCCCCGCCGGGTCGAACACCGGCGGCAGGGAGGCGAGCTTCTCCAGCGTCGTGTCGGGACGGATCGCCTCGTCGTGGACGACGTCCCCCACGGGCACCGTCTCGTCGACGAAGCGCCCCTGCCGCTGCGCGGCCGCCGCTCGCATGTGGGAGCGGTGCGCCCAGGCGTCCTGCTCCTCGCGGCTGATCCCGAGCTCGCGCGCCACCTGCGAGGCCTGCTGCACCATGTGCAGGCCGTCGAAGGTGGACTCCAGCCCGTCGAAGACCATGTGGTCGAGCAGCTCGCCGTGCCCCAGCCGGTAGCCGAAGCGCGCGCGCGGCAGCAGGTACGGCGCGTTCGACATCGACTCCATCCCGCCCGCCACGACGACGTCGTGCTCGCCCGTGCGGATCATCAGGTCGGCGATCTCGACGGCGCGCACCGACGACGCGCAGACCTTGTTGATCGTGTCCGACGGCACCTCCTTGGGGATGCCTGCGGCGATCGCGGCCTGGCGCGCCGGTGCCTGCCCCGCTCCGGCCTGCAGCACTTGCCCCATCACGACGTAGCCGACGTCGGCGGGGTCGATCCCCACCTGCGCGAGCGCGCCGCGGATCGCGACGCCGCCGAGCTCGGTCGCGGGGTGCGCGGCGAGCCCTCCGCCGAGCCGGCCGAAGGGCGTGCGCACGGCAGCGACGATCACCGAGCGGCTCATGCGCCGATCGTAGCGTCCGGGCCGCGCTCACCACTGCCGGTCCCAGGAGTCAGGAGCCTGGCTGAAGCCAGGCACCGGCGCTCTCTCTCCTCAGGCCCGGAGCTCGGTATCCGAGGTGCCTGCCTTCAGCCAGGCTCCGGCGGACCTCGCTCAGCGCAGGAACGACGCGTCGAGCGGCAGCGACCGGACGTAGGACTCGAGGACCGCGATCGCTCCCTCGACGTCGGAGAGCTGCACCACCTCGCTCGGCGTGTGCATGTACCGCAACGGCACCGCGACCGTGCCCACGGCGACGCCGGCGCCGAGCCACTGGACGTCGTCCGCGTCCGACCAGGTGCTGCGACCCGCCTCGATGGTGACGTCCACGCCTGCGTCGGCCGCCGCCGCCCGGAGGCCGGCCGCCACCGCTGGATGGCACGTCGGCCCGCGGAACACCGTCGGGCCGGTGCCGAGCGCGGTGTCGCCCCACTCGGCTGGGTCGCCACCGGGCACGTCCTGGGCGAAGGTCACCTCCGCGACCACGGCGACCTCGGGCTGCACCCGCGTCGCGGCGTTGAGCGCGCCGGCGGTGAGCGGCCCCTCCTCGAGCCCGTTGACCACCACGGCGACGTCCCAGGGAGCCGGCTGGACCGCGAGCCGGCGAGCGACCTCGAGCACGACGTAGACGCCGACCCGGTTGTCGAGCGACTTCGACATCACCCGCCCTCCGGCCACCTCGACCGGCGGGCCCCACAGCACGACCGGATCGCCGGGCTCGACGAGGGTGAGCGCCTCCGCCCGGTCGACCGCACCGACGTCGACGCGCAGCTGCGTCCATTCGACGTCTCCGGTCGCGCCCCGCACGACCTGGCCCGGCACCCGACCGTTGCGGCCCAGCACCTCGACCCGCTGGGCGAGCAGCCGCCGCGCGTCGATGCTCCCGAGCGGGGCAACCGTCAGCAGCCCGCCGTCCTCGACGTGCGTCACGATCGCACCGATCTCGTCCGCGTGAGCGAACAGGCCGACGGTGCGGCCGCCGGGCGCGCCGGGCAGCCGGACGATCGTGCCCGCGAGCACGTCGGCCTCGACAGCGGCGCCGAAGCCCGCGGCCTCCCGCCGGATGATCGCCGCGACCTCGTCCTCGCTCCCGGACGGCGCGGCTGCGCGGAGCAGCTCCTCGAGCAGCGCGGGGATCGCCATCGGGGCGAAGCCTAGAGGGAACCGGGACCTTCGCCGTCAGGCGTTCGCCGCGACCTCCGCGAGGTAGGCGTCTGCCTTGTCCGGGTCCATGAACCACTCGAAGAAGTCACGCGGGTCGTCGAAGCCGTTCGCGAACCGGCTGGCGATCGCCGGGTACTGGTTGGCGGCGCCGAGGAGGTTCAGCACGTGGGGCGGCGGCGGCGTGAGCAAGGCGTTCGTCCAGGTCACGACCTTCTCCGCGTAGCCCGTCCAGAGCTCCTCGAACGTCTCCTGCATCCAGATCGCGTCGAACGGGCCCTCGCCGCGCTCCAGGATCCGCCGCAGGTAGATCGCGGCGCCCTTCGACGCGTTGTTCGAGCCCTGCCCGGTGATCGGGTCGTTGAGCAGCACCGCGTCCGCCATGCCGAGCACCGGCCGACCGGACGGCAGCCAGCCGACGGGCTTGCGCACGGTCGGGGCGAAGCGCCCGCTGAGGATCCCGTTGGCGTCGGTCAGCTCGGAGGCGCGGTTCCGCTCCCCCTCCCACGGCATGAACGTGTCGAGGATCCACTTCGACTTCGCGAGGTGCTCCTCGGGGGTGGTCACGTCGCCCCAGCAGTCCATCGGACCGCCCGGCACGCCTTCGAACACCATGATCTCGCACGGCCCGGTGGTGGTGAGCGCGGGGAACACGAAGTACTCCCCGACGCCCGGGACGAGGTTGAAGCAGACGGCGGAGAACTCGGGTCGAGGGGTCATCCCCGTCACGTACGTCAGCGCCAGCGCGCGCATCGGCTGGTCGAACTGGGAGCGCTCGGCGTCCCGCTCGAAGAAGCGCACGATGTCGCCCTTCCCCGCCGCCACGACGAGCAGGTCGCTGTCCGCCGCGTAGCGCTCCAGGTCCTCCACCGTCGCGGACTCGAAGACGAGCCGGCCGCCGATCTCCTCGAAGTGCTCCATCCACCGGGGGAACTTGACCCGCTGGTCGACCGACTGCGCGACGCGATCGAGGCGCGCGCCCCAGTCGATCGCCTTCTCGCCGGGCAGCTCCGGATGCGGCACCGCCAGCGCGATCCCCTCGACCGGTGGGCAGGTGTCCTCCCAGAAGTCGATCCCGAGCGCGCGCTCGTTGTCGAGCGCGTTCGCGAACATGCACTGGCTGGACGTCACCCGACCGCCCTCGATCTCCGCCGGCGTGCGATCCGAGACGACGGTCACGTCGTACCCTGCCTGGACGAGGCCGATGCCGAGCTGCAGGCCCGACTGGCCGCCGCCGATGATCGTGATCTTCGCCATGCGTCCTCCTCCTGTTGGTCAGTCCATCAGCCTGGGGATGGCCGGCTCCGCGCCCTCGGGCCCCATCGCCGAGTAGCCGCCGTCGACCGCCCACGTCGCCCCTGTCACGAAGCTCGCGTCGTCGGAGAGCAGGAACGCCACGACGTGGGCGACCTCCTCCGGGTCGCCGACGCGGCCGAGCAGGTGGTACGGGGCCGCGACCCGATCGGTCTTCGCCCGGTCGTCGCCGGTCAGCTCCACCATCACCTTCGACCACGTCCAGCCGGGAGACACGGCGTTGACGCGGACCCCGTCCGCCGCGAGGTCCATCGCCATGTTCCGCGTGAGCTGGACGATCGCCGCCTTGCTCACCGGATACAGCCAGCGCCCGGTCTGCGCGACGTTCGCCGAGATGGACGCGAAGTTGACCACCGCGCCGCCCCCGGCGACGCGCAGCTGCGGCAGCACGGCCTTCGTCGCCATCACGGCGCTAACGACGTTGACGTCGAGCGCGGTGAGCCAGTCGGCACGGGGAGAGGCGATTCCCTCGTCGAGGTACGTGCACGCGAGGTTGACGAGCGCGCGGACGCCGCCGAAGCGCTCCACGGTCGCCTCGACACAGGCCGCGAGCTGCGCGTCGTCGGTGATGTCGGTCTGCACGAAGAGCGCGCGCTCGCCGAGCGACGCGACGAGCGCCTCCCCCGGAGCGACGTCGACGTCCGCGACCGCGACCGCCATCCCGTGCGCATGCAGCTCCCGGACGACCGCTTGCCCGATGAGCGTGGAGCCGCCCGTCACGATCGCCGCTCTGCCGTCGAGCCCTCTCATCTCCACCTCCGACGTCGGGGTCGAGAGCGACTCTAGGGCGTCGGACCGGCGGTGACAATCCACCGCCGGCCCGCACGGACCCGCGCCGTCCGGACGCCTTGCCCGGGGGTGCGGTGGCGGCTACCCTCTCTCCGATGCTCCCCTTCGCACAGCTCCGGACCTGGTGGCGCAGCGAGCGAGGCGGGAGCGTGCGCTAGCACCAGGCACACCCGTCTCCTCAGACCTCCCGCGGGGAGGTCTTTTCGTTTCCGAGAGCCGATGACCCCGCCGATGATCCCCGCCACGATCAACACCGACCTGCTCACGCCGCTCGGGGCCTACCTGCGACTGCGCGACGCCGGTCGCGCGAGCTTCCTGCTGGAGTCGGTCGAGCGGGGCCGGCTCGGCCGGAGCTCGTGGATGGGCGCGGGGTCGCGCATCGTCGCCCTCGACGAGGCCGAGGCGCTCGGCCTGCCCGTCGTCGGCTACGTCGCGTACGACTACGTCGCGCGGCTCGAGCCGACCGTGCCGCTCCCCGCCGACGGCCCCGACCTCCCCGAGACGCGCCTCGTGGTCGCCGAGACGCTCGTCCGCTTCGACCACGGCGCAGGCGTGGCCGAGGTGCTGGCGGGCGACGCCGACGAGGTCGCAGGCCGGCTCGAGGCCGGGATCCCATGGCGGCGCGAGCCGCGCGGTGCGGCCGGCACGCTGGTGCGCTCGCCTGAGCGCGGGCGCTACGAGGAGATGGTGCGCAGCGTCAAGCGGCACATCGTCGCCGGCGACGTCTTCCAGTGCGTCCCGTCGCAGCGGGCCACCCGGCCGACGAGCGCCACCCCGCTCGACCTCTACCGCGCGCTGCGCCGCGTCAACCCGTCTCCGTACCTGTTCCTTCTCGACCTCGACGGCCTGGCGCTGATCGGCTCGTCGCCCG
>CAZUVW010000120.1:0-9311 GCA_964623875.1 uncultured Gaiellales bacterium | reverse complement strand
CGACGAGACGGCGTTTCCGGCGTACACGGGCTCCGAGAGGTGCACAGACTTCTTGCGCGGTTCGTAGTGGTCGGAGAGGGGACCGCCGGGCGACGGCTCGACCGGCACGTCGCTCAGGCCGTTGTGGTCGAGGATCTGGCGCGCGATCTGCGCGCCCGTCATGCCAGAGGAGGTCGTCACCTGCATCTGCTCGGTGACGGTGCGCTTCAGGCGGTGCTGGATCCAGAAGCCGAGGATCAGCGGCGGGATCAGGAAGGCGAAGTAGAGGCCCCAGGAGCTCATGCGCCCAAGGGTACCAACCCGCTGCGCGCTCGCCGTCGGGATCCTGGAGCGCCTTAACGGGACGTGAAGAGAGCTGCGCGACGGCCGACGGGCGGCATCGGGGGATCTCCGCACCCCGTCTCCGGCGGGGCCACGATGCGTCCAGCCGCCCCACCCCCGATCATCACGGACGTGGAGACGATGCGCGCTGTGCGCAAGCTCGCCCGGGAGCCCGGGCTCGTGCTCGACGAGGTTCCCGTCCCGGACCCGCGCGAGGACGAGGTGCTCGTGCGGGTCGAGGCGGCCAGCGTCTGCGGCACGGACCTCCACATCCATCGCTACGACGCCTGGGCGGCGGGTCGGGTCGAGCCGCCGCTCACGCTCGGCCACGAGCTCTGCGGCACGGTCGTCGCGCACGGCAGCGGCGTCCGCTCGATCGACGAGGGCGACTTCGTGTCGGCCGAGAGCCACGTCACCTGCGGCGTCTGCTTCCACTGCCGGACCGGTCGGGCGCACATGTGCGAGCGCACGCGCATCCTCGGCGTCGATCGCGACGGCGGCTTCGCCGACTACGTCGCCGTTCCGGCATCCGTCGTGTGGAAGACCGATCGCGCGCGGATCCCGCCCGAGATCGCCTGCCTGCAGGAGCCGTTCGGGAACGCCGTCTTCGCGGCCAGCACCCAGGAGCTCGGCGGACGGACGGTCGCCGTGCTCGGCTGCGGCCCCGTGGGCCTGTTCACGGTCGCGATCGCCCGCGCCTTCGGCGCCGGTCGCCTGCTCGCGAGCGACCACGTCCCCTTCCGGATCGCGCTCGCGGAGCGCCTCGGCGCGGACGGCGTGGCCGACGTCGACCGCGTCGAGGACGTCCCCGGCTGGTTCGCCGAGCGCAACGAGGGCGAGGGGCTCGACGTCGTGTTCGAGATGTCGGGAGCGCTCGCGGCGGTGCACGACGCGTTCGAGATCGTGCGCCACGGCGGCCACGTCGTGCTCTTCGGGATCCCCTCGCGCCCGGTCGAGATCGACCTCGCGACGTCGCTCATCTTCAAGAACCTCACGGTCACCGCGGTCAACGGGCGCCAGATCTGGGAGACGTGGTTCACGACGCGCTGGCTCCTGGAGCACGGGGTGGTCGACCTCCGCCCGCTGATCACCGCGGAGCTGCCGCTCGAGCGGTTCGAGGAGGCCTTCGACCTCCTCGCCTCCGGCGAGGCGTGCAAGATCGTGCTCCGCCCGGGAGGCACGCCGTGAACGACCGCCTCGAAGCGGCGGTCGTGGCCGAGCTGGACGCGCTCCGCGACGCCCGCACGCTGAAGCGCTTCAACACGCTGCTCTCGCCCCAGGGCCCGCTCGTCGAGATGGAGGGCCGCGGCGAGGTCGTCGTCCTCTCCTCGAACGACTACCTCGGCCTCGCAGCGCATCCGGAGGTCGTCCGGGCGGGGATCGAGGGACTGGAGCGCTACGGCGCCGGCACGGCCTCGGTGCGCTTCATCTGCGGCACGTTCGCACCACACCTCGAGCTGGAGCGCGCGATCGCGGAGCTGTCCCAGACCGAGGCGGCGCTGAGCTACGTCTCCTGCTGGAACGCGAACGAGGCCGTGATCCCGACCCTCACCGACGAGCGCACGGTGCTGCTCTCCGACGCGCTCAACCACGCCTCGATCGTCGACGCCATGCGTCTGGCGCGCCCCGCGGCGAAGGTGATCTACCCGCACGCGGACATGGCCGCGCTGCGCGACGGGCTCGCGGCCGCCCCACGTGACGCGCGCAAGCTGATCGTCACCGACGGGGTGTTCTCGATGGAGGGCGACCTGGCGCCGCTGCCCGACATCGTGCAGCTCGCGCGCGAGCACGACGCCGTCGTGCTCGTGGACGACTCGCACGGCGTCGGCGTGATGGGCGCGACCGGACGCGGCACGGCCGAGCACTTCGGGCTGCTGGGCGAGATCGACATCGTCACGGGGACGCTGGGCAAGGCGCTCGGCGGCGCGGCGGGTGGCTACGTCGCCTCGAGCGCCGCCGTCTGCGAGCTCCTCGCACAGCGCTCGCGCCCCCAGCTCTTCTCGAACGCGCTGCCCCCGACCGTCGCGTGCAGCGCGCGGCGGGCGGTCGAGCTCCTGCGCACCGAGCCCGAGCACGTCGGCCGACTGCGGGAGAACACGGCACTCGTCCGCTCGGCGCTCGTCGAGGAAGGGTGGTCGCCGCTCCCGGGCGAGGCGGCCATCGTCCCGATCGTGGTCGGGGAGACGGCCGAGGCGATCCGACTGTCCGAGCAGCTGCTCGACGAGGGCGTGTTCGTGACCGGGTTCGGCTTCCCGGTCGTGCCGGAGGGGACGGCGCGGATCCGGATCCAGGTCTCCGCCGCGCTGCGACCCGAGCATCTCGAGCGAGCGCTCGAGGCGTTCCGCCGCGTGCGAACGTCCCGCTGAGCCGCGGGTCGCCTCCCCCTACGACCTCTGTTCACCCGTGTCTGCGAGCGCCGTCAGACCCGTCGGCCGACGACGCGGCCGAGCGTCGCCTTCGCGATCGTCGTCGCCATCGCCGGGTTCTCCTGCAACCGCCGCAGCGAGTACTCGTACCAGCGCCGTCCGAACGGAACGTAGACGCGCACCACGTGCCCCGAGGCCACGAGCTCGGTCGCGCGTGACTCCCGCACCCCGAGCAGCATCTGCAGCTCGTAGGCGTCCCGCGGCAGCGAGGCCACGCGGTCGAGCGTCGCGGCCAGCAGCTCCTCGTCGTGCGTCGCGACCGCGACGTGACTGCCGCCCTCGAGCAACGCCTCGAGGCACGCGACGAAGTGCCGGCGCACCACCTTCGCGTCCTGGAACGCGAGCTCGGGGGGCTCGACGTAGATCCCCTTGCAGAGACGGACGCGCGGCCGCAGGTCGTGGAGCGAGGCGATGTCCGACAGCGTCCTCCGCAGCGCCGCCTGGAGCACGATCCCGACGTTGTCGAGACCGGCCTCGCGGAGCTCCCGGTAGAGCGCGAGCGTCGCGTCGGTGCAGCTCGAGTCCTCCATGTCGATGCGCACGAACGTCCCCAGCGACCCTGCGTGCCGCACGACGTCCTCGAGCAGCGTCCGACAGAGCGCCCGGTCGACCTCGAGGCCGAGCGCCGTCAGCTTGACGCTGACGTTGGCATCCAGGTGGTCGTCGCGGATCGCGGTGAGGACGTCGCGATAGGCCGCCGCGATCGCCTCGGCCTCGGCCGGCGCGCGGATCTCCTCCCCGAGGACGTCGATGGTGGCGCGCTTCCCCGTCGCGTTCAGCTCCGCGACGACGCGACGCGCATCCGCGAGGTCGGGACCGGCGATGTACGGCGCCGATACACGCTGCACGATCGAGCGCGGCACGATCGGCAGCGTCTTGGCGACCATCCGGTCGAGCGCGTCCACGTGCTCAGCCTAGAAGAGCAGCCGTGCGCTCGTCAGGCGGGCCGGCAGGCCAGCCCTCCGCCTGCGGGAAGACCGACCAGTACCTCCCCGCAGCAGGATCGGCGTCCACGCCGATGGAGCGGCGAGGCGCGTCGGCTCGAATGAGCGCAGACCGGCCGTCCCGGGAGCCGCGCACGGCGTCCACCTGGGGCGCGCGAGCCGAGAGGAGACCGCGATGCGCACCGTCGTGATCATGGGAGCAGGAGGACGGGACTTCCACGACTTCAACGTCGTGTTTCGCGACGACCCGGCGACCCGCGTCGTCGCCTTCACCGCGACCCAGATCCCGGGGATCGACGACCGCGTCTACCCGGCGTCGCTCGCTGGCCCGCGCTACCCGGAGGGGATCCCGATCAGGCCGGAGACGGAGCTGGCGGAGATCGTGCGCGAGCACCAGGTGGACGAGGTCGTCTTCGCCTACTCGGACGTCGCGCACGTGGACGTGATGCACCGCGCTTCCGTCGTCCTGGCCACCGGGGCCGACTTCAGGCTGCTCGGCCCACGGGCGACGATGCTGAGATCACGACGACCGGTCGTCGCCGTGACCGCCGTGCGCACCGGGTGCGGCAAGAGCCAGACGAGCCGGCGGATCGGCTCGCTCCTACGGGCGTCCGGGCTCCGCGTCGCGCTCGTGCGGCATCCGATGCCCTACGGCGACCTCGAGGCGATGCGCGTCCAGCGCTTCGCCACCGTCGCCGACATCGACGCGGCCGACCCGACCGTCGAGGAGCGGGAGGAGTACGAGGTGCCGGTCGAGCTCGGCATGGTGATGTACGCCGGCGTCGACTACGGCGAGATCCTCGCGCGCGCGGAAGAGGACGCCGACGTGATCGTCTGGGACGGCGGCAACAACGACTTCCCCTTCTACGTGCCGGACCTCCAGGTGACGGTCACCGACCCGCTGCGGGCGGGGCACGAGCTCGCCTACCACCCGGGCGAGACCAACCTGCGCATGGCGGACGTCGTCGTCGTCAACAAGGTCGACGCGGCGTCCCCGGAGGACGTCGAGCGCGTGCTGGCCGACGTCGCCGCCGTCAACCCCCGCGCGACGGTGATCCGGGCGGCGTCTCCCGTGAGCCTCGACCCCGGCCCGCCGCTCGAGGGCGCTCGGGTGCTCGTGGTCGAGGACGGCCCGACGCTCACCCACGGCGGGATGGCGTTCGGCGCCGGCACCGTCGCCGCGCGCGAGGCTGGGGCGGCGGAGCTCGTCGACCCTCGCCCCGACGCCGTCGGCTCGATCGCCGACACGTTCACGCGGTACCCGCACGTGGGGGCCGTCCTGCCGGCGATGGGATACGGAGCCGATCAGCTGCGCGAGCTGGTGGAGACGATCGACCGCGTGGAGTGCGACGTGGTCGTCGTCGGCACGCCGTTCGACCTCGCACGCCTGATCCGGGTCCGCCACCCGCTGCGCCGCGCGCGCTACGAGCTGCGGGAGCTCGGCCATCCCACCCTCCACGACGCGATCGCGCCGCTCGAGCGGCTCGCGCACCAGGAGCTGACCGTCTCGACCGGCTGAGCGAAAGGAGCAGCGATGCCCGACGTCCGGGCCCCGGCCATCCCCCGTCACTTCCTCCGCGTCACCGACCTGGACGCGGACGGCCTCCATGCCCTGCTCGACCTCGCCGCGGCGATGAAGCAGCGACCCCACGGCTTCGTCGACGCGCTGCGGGGCGACACCGTCGTCTGCTTCTTCGAGAAGCCCTCCACCCGCACGCGCGTCTCGTTCGCCGCCGCCGCCGAGCGGCTCGGCATGCTGCCGCTCGTCCTCCGCCCGGACGAGCTCCAGCTCGGGCGCGGCGAGACGATCGGGGACACGGCCCGCACGCTCTCGGGCTACGCCTCCGCGATCGTCGTGCGCACGTTCGCGCAGGCGACCGTCGACACGCTCGCGGCCGACGCGTCGAAGCCGGTGATCAACGCGCTGACCGACGACCATCACCCGTGCCAGGCGCTCGCCGACCTGCTCACGCTGCGGGAGCGCTTCGGCTCGCTCGACGGGCTGCGAGTGGCGTACGTCGGCGACGGGAACAACGTCGCGCGGTCGCTCGCCGAGGCAGGCAGGCTGACGGGTGTCGAGGTCGTGATCGCCGCGCCGTCCGGCTTCGCAGAAGGGATCCCGGCGCGCGTGGTCACCTCACCAGAAGAGGCGGTCACCGGGGCAGACGCCGTCTACACCGACGTGTGGGTGTCGATGGGCGACGAGGACGACCGGGCCGAGCGGCTCCGAGCGCTCCGGCCCTACCAGGTCGACGCGCGTCTGCTGGCGCTCGCCGGACCGGAGGCGGTGTTCATGCACTGCCTCCCCGCTCATCGCGGCGAGGAGGTGACGGCCGAGGTGATCGACGGCCCCCGCTCGGTCGTCTGGCAGCAAGCCGAGAACCGGATGCCGACCGAGGAGGCGCTGCTGCTGGCGCTGATCGCGCAGCGGTGGGAGGCCTGAGCGGTGCGGGTCGTCGCGGCGCTCGGGGGCAACGCGCTCCTGCGCCGGGGCGAGCCGCTCGACCCCGCGCTGCAGCGCGAGAACGCTCGGCGAGCGGTCGCCGCGCTCGCACCCGTCGCGCTCGACCACGAGCTCGTCGTCACCCACGGCAACGGACCGCAGGTCGGCCTGCTCGCGCTCCAGTCCGCGGCGCTCGCGGGACCCCCTACGCCGCTCGACGTGCTCGGGGCGGAGAGCGAGGGGATGATCGGCTACGTCCTCGAGCAGGAGCTCCGCAACGCCCTGCCGGGACGGGAGGTCGCAACGCTGCTCACCCAGGTCGTCGTCGAGGCCGACGACCCCGCGTTCAGCCACCCGACGAAGCCGATCGGGCCGGTGTACACGGAGCGCGAGGCGCGCAGGCTGGCCGACCGACGCGGCTGGAGCATCGCTCCCGACGGCGCCGGCTGGCGACGCGTCGTCGCCTCGCCGGAGCCGCGGCTGGTCGTCGAGCTCGGCACGATCGCGCTGCTGGTCGAGACAGGCGTGCTCGTCGTCTGCGGCGGTGGCGGGGGCATCCCCGTCGTCGCGGGTCCCGACGGAGCCCTGCACGGCATCGAGGCGGTGATCGACAAGGACCTCGCAGCCGAGCGGCTGGCCGAGGGTCTCGCGGCGGACGTGCTCGTCCTGCTGACCGACGTCCCAGCCGTCGAGCGCGCGCACGGCACCGCGAACGCGGTGCCGCTCGGCGCGACGACGCCCGCCGTCCTGCGCGCGGAGCGGTTCGCGGCCGGGTCGATGGCCCCCAAGGTCGAGGCGGCCTGCCGCTTCGTCGAGCGCGGGGGAGGCAGGCGCGCTGCGATCGGCGCGCTCGAGGACGCGGCCGGGCTCGTGGCTGGCGAGCAGGGCACGCAGGTGACCGCAGGGCCATAGCGCGCCGGGCCCGAGCGCCACGGCCGGGCGGGGCAAGCCCCGTCCCTACGACGGCTCGCGCATGAAGCCCTGACGGGCGGCGGACACGAGCGCGACCGCCTCCGGGAACAGGACGCGCATCGCGTCGCGGAGCGCGGCCGCCTGCTCGTCGACCGTGCCGTGCGCCTCGATCCGCGCGAGCGCGGCCTCGGTCAGCGAGACGGCGGTGTTCAGCGTCAGCGTGGCGAACTGCTCGCGCTGCGCCTCCTTGACCCCCTCCGCCTGCTGCTCGGCGAACTCGCGGAGCCCGCGCAGGAGATCCTCCGGGTCGCCGCCGAACGGGAAGAAGCCGCCGCCCTCCATGCCGGGCAGCCTACCGGGCGAGCGATGCGCGGTACGCGGCCTCGACCTCGTTCCAGAGCTCGTCGACCACGCTCTGGGCCCCGCGCATCGCCGCGGCGAAGGGCGAGGCCACCGTCGGGTCGAGCGCGCGCTCCAGCCGGAGCGCGGCCCGGCCGAGCGCGTCGAGCCGCTCCGGCGTGGCGAGGGTCGGTGGCGCCCCGATCGCGCGCTGCAGGGCCGCTGCGGCGTCCTCGGCCTCCTCGATCCCCTCGGGCGCCTCGGCGATGCGCAGGGCGACGAGCTCCGCGCGGAGCTCGTCGAGGTCGCCGGGGAAGGCCGCCTCCGCCGCGAGCTCGCACAGCGCCGCGATCGAGACGGCGTCGCGCGCGTCCCGGCGGTCGACCACCGGCTCGCCGGCGCCGTCGAGCACGAGCCACGACCGTCCGCCGTCCGTCCGCTCGAACGCGCAGACGTAGGCTCTGACGCCGCCTGCCGGCTCCGCGGGGAGCACGGCGCTCAGCGCCGCGTCGGTCGCATGGAGCCGCGCGACCGCCGCGATGCGCTCGAGGTCGTCCACCAGACCCACCGTGCCAGGATAGAGCGACGTGTCCGTCCGCCGCACCCACGCGCGCGCGCTGTTCGAGCCGCTCGGCCCGACGTACGACCGCGTCGGCGCGCTCCTGTCGTTCGGCCAGGATCCGCGCTGGCGGCGGTTTCTCGTCTCCCGGATCCCGGCCGACGGAGGTGAGGTCCTGGACGTCGCCACCGGCACCGGGCTGGTCGCCGAGGCGCTCCTGCGCCGGGGGCTGTCGGTGACCGGCGTCGACCAGTCGCCCGGCATGCTCGCACAGGCGCGTGCGCGGCTCGGATCCCGCGCAGCGCTGGTCGAGGCGGCGGCCGAGGCGCTGCCGTTCGCCGACGCGAGCTTCGACCACCTGACCTTCACGTACCTGCTGCGCTACGTCGACGACCCGGGGGCGACCGTCGCCGAGCTCGCGCGCGTCGTCCGGCCGGGCGGCACGATCGCGATGCTCGAGTTCGGCGTGCCTCGCGGCATCTGGCACCGTCCATGGACGCTCTACTGCGACCTCGGCCTCCCGCTCGCCGGCCGTGCGGTCTCGCCCGCGTGGCACGACGTGGGGCGCTTCCTCGGGCCGTCGATCCGCGGCTTCCACGCCCGGTTCCCGGAGCCGAGGCTGCTGGGGCTGTGGCGGACAGCGGGTGTCGTCGACCTGCACCTGCGCCGGCTGAGCCTCGGCGGCGGCATCGTGGTCTGGGGGCGCCGCTCGACCGAGATCCCGGGCACCACCACAGGACGAGAGCCGTGACGTCGAACGCCGACCGCCCGAGCACGGCGGCGCCGGCGTTCTACGCCGTGGGCCGCACGGGCTGGCGCGCCTGGGTGACGCTGCTCCACCTCCCCTACACGGCGTGGCACCTCGCCTACGTGGTGGTGGGCGGGTGCCTCGCGACCGAGGTCGCGTGGGACCGGCTCGGGCTGACGGTGCTCGCCTTCGCGCTGGCGCTCGGGATCGGCGCCCACGCGCTCGACGAGCTCGCGGGCCGACCGTTGCAGACGACCATCGACGGAGGTGTGCTCGCCGGGGTCGCGATCGCGTCGGTCGCGGCGGCCTGCGCGATCGGCCTGATCGTCGCCGCACGGACGACGCTCTGGCTGCTGCCCCTGATCGCGCTGGGCGCGTTCCTCGTGCCCGCGTACAACCTCGAGCTCCTCGGGGGGCGCTTCCACACGGACCTCTCGTTCGCGCTCGCGTGGGGCGCTTTCCCGCTCGTGACCGCCTACGTCGCGCAGACCGCGACGCTCCGGGTCGAGGTCCTCCTCGCGGCCGCCTGGGCGACGACGCTCTCGCTCGCGCAGCGACGGCTCTCGACCGTGGCGCGCCGGGTGCGACGCGAGGCGGTCGCCGTCGAGGGGCTGATCGA
>CAZUVW010000119.1:0-9320 GCA_964623875.1 uncultured Gaiellales bacterium | reverse complement strand
CTGACCCTGCGGCGGGAGGACGGGCGCGTGATCGCGGACTCCGTCACCGTCGCCGACACGACGCCGCGGCGGCTGCGCGGCCTGCTCGGTCGCAGCGAGCTGCCGCCGGGCGAAGGCATGCTGCTCCGTCCCGCGTGGTCGATCCACACGATGTTCATGCGCTTCCCGATCGACGTCGTGTTCCTCGACCCCGAGCAGATCGTGATCAAGATCGAGCCCGCCCTCCCTCCGTTCCGCACGGCCTCCTGCCGTGGCGCGCGGGAGGTGGTCGAGCTCTCCGCGGGGGAGTGCGCACGACGGGGGCTCACGCTCGGCGACCGCGTCGCCTGGGCAGCGCGGGCCGCCTGGGACGAGGGCACGAGCAGCGAGAGCGTGCTCGCCGGAGGAGAGCGCCGGCCCTCGGAGGCCGAGGCCAGCATCGCGGTCGTGAGCGGCGATCCCCGCTTCGCGAAGCTCGCGCGGTTCCTGCTCGACGGCCGCCACCTCCACGCGATCACGGTCGCGCCCGACCACGCCGACGTCGAGCTGGGCTCGCGCCGGGCCAGCGTCGTCGTGCTGGACGTGGGCACCGACGTGGCCGACGGCCTGCGACGGGCGAACGCCCTGCGGGTGGAGTCGCCGTCCAGCACCATCGTGCTGGCGCGCGAGGGAGGGGAAGGCACCGTCCCCGGCGGCTTCGACTCGTTCCACAAGTGGGACGAGACCGAGCTCCTGATCGACGAGGTCGAGCGTCTCGCGACCGCCGGGCATCCCTCGACCGAGGGGTAGGAATCCCGTGGGCGCCCTCGTACCCTGCAAGAGGATCCTCATGCAGCCCACGACCGCGCCTCGAAGGGCGCCCGGGTGATGGGCTCACTCGCGCGCCCCGACACACCGGCCCTCGGCGGGTCCTCGCGCCGCCGCGAGCATGTCTCCGCGCTCACTGCCGGGCCTGCGCTCGAGCTGGCGCACCGGCTGCTGCGCGACGGCGCCCACGACCGCGTGCTCGACGTGCTGGACGCCGCGTTCGCACGCGCGGACCTGCTCCGCGCCGGTGCCGGCCACTCCGCGGCCGCCGACGCGCTCGCCGCCACGGCGTACGTGGCCGACGTGGTGGTCGAGCTGGCAGCGGGGGGCGACCTCGACGCAGCCGACGCACGGATCGCCGTCACCACCCTCGCGGACACCGCCGACATCCCGGAGGACGTCGCCGCCTTCGTGCTCGTGCGGCGGGTCGGAACGAGCCCGCGCATCCTCGAGCTGCCGCCCAGATCCGCGGTCGAGATCCACCTCGGTCTCCTCCTCAGCCTCGGTGTCGCCGACGGCCTCAGCCTCTGGCACCTCGACGCAGGCCGCCTCCAGCCGTTCCTCACGGTGGGCGGCGAGGTGGTCGGCAGGCGGGCGCGCTCCGCCGCCAAGTCGGCGCTGCGCGAGAGCGGTGCGCTCGGCGTCGTCGGCGCGTACGGGATGCAGGCCGTCGCCGTGCGGCGGTTCGGTCGGCCGGCCGGCGCGCTCGTCGCCCAGGGAATCCGCGGAGCGACCGATCGCGCACGCGCCTACCTCGAGACTGCTGCCGAGGCGCTCTCCCCCGTGCTCGAGCGCGAGCTGCTGCTCGACCGCGGGGTCGAGCGGGAGCACGTGATCACCGCGGCCGCCGAGAAGCGCCTCGTCCGGCTCGGGTTCGACCTCCACGACGGGCCCTTGCAGGACGT
The DNA here is from genome assembly GCA_964623875.1 of uncultured Gaiellales bacterium. Taxonomy (GTDB): domain Bacteria; phylum Actinomycetota; class Thermoleophilia; order Gaiellales; family Gaiellaceae; genus Gaiella. The sequence continues at coordinate 7,629 of CAZUVW010000119.1, read as the reverse complement.
GCTCGCGCTCGGCGCCGAGCTGACGCTGCTGCGAGACGACGTGTACCCCTTCATCGACGACCACAAGCGCGAGCTGGCCGCGGGACGCTTCGACGACCTCATCGCTCGGGTGGTCGAGATCGACGGCGCGCTGCGGGAGATCGCGCACACGCTGGAGTCGCGCAGCGTCACCTCCCGCCCGCTCGGGGAGGTGCTGCACCGCATGGTGGACGAGTTCTCCGCGCGGAGCGGGATCGACGCCGAGCTGCGGCTGCGCGGCGACGCCGAGTCGCTCACGGCCGCGCAGCGGATCGCGGTGTTCCGCGCGCTGCAGGAGTCGCTCACCAACGTGCGCGAGCACGCGGGCGCGACCAGGGTGGAGATCGAGCTCCGCGCGCGGCGCCAGTCGATCGACGTGCGCGTCACCGACGACGGCCACGGATTCGACGTCGAGCGCGCGCTGGCCCGCGCCGCGCAGCGGGGCCGGTTGGGCCTCGTCGGCATGGGCGAGCGGGTGCGGATGCTGGGCGGCACGTTCGCGATCGACAGCCGCCCCGGCGGGCCCACGACGGTCGGCTTCACGCTCCCGCGAGACGCGCCCGCGTAGCTCGCGACCCGTCCCGCCGCCGCTCGCTCGCCGTCGGGTGCCTGGCTTCAGCCAGGCTCCGTTGCACACATGCTCGCTCGGGCCGCGTCCTCCGCAGCCATCTTGCGGAGCAGCCGGCGCTCCTCCAGCGTGGTGGCCGTGCCCCGACCCCCGCGGAACGAGGAGCCCGGCGCCGTCCACCACGTGGTCGCCCAGGGGAACGCGCGCCGACGGATCGTGGAGGACGACCACGATCGCAGGGCCTTCATCGCCAGGTTCGCCCGCGTCTGCCGGGAGCTCGGCTGGCGTGCGAGCGCCTCCTGCCTCATGGACACGCACTTCCACGCCGTCGTCGAGACGCCGCAGCCGAACCTGGCTCGGGGCATGCAACGTCTGAAGGGTGGGTACGCGCACTGGTTCAACCGCCGTCACGGAGCGGAGGCGCACCTCTTCGGCAATCGCTACTGGTCGGCGCGGGTCGACAGTGACGCGCACCTCTTCCGCGCGTGCCTCTACGTCGTCGTCAATCCCGTCGCGGCGGGCGTGTGCGACCACCCCCGGGACTGGCCGTGGTGCTCATACCGGTCGACAGCGGAGGGTGACCCGTCGGCGTACCTACCGGGCGAGGAGCGGCTCCTGGCTCTCTTCGGTGACGCTCCCGCCGAGGCGCGGCGGCGTTACGCGGAGGCGGTCGACGCCGCAGCCGAGATCGCCCGGGCGCGCCGGCTCGCAGGTGGGAGCACTCTGTGGCAGTCCTTGGAGCCGTTCGAGTCGCGCATACGGTCCGACTGCCGCTGAGTCCTTCGCGGGTGCATCCCGGCAGGAGCCTGGCTGAAGCCAGGCACCAAGCCCTGTGCCCGAGTTGACGGTGACGCGGTGGTGCCTGGCTTCAGCCAGGCACCAGCCGCCCAGAGCTACGGCGTCGCCTTCGCCTGCTTCGCCTTCACGCACTGACCGAAGTTGCGGTAGGCGCTCGCGAACGCGGTCGCGCTCGCCTGCTGCTCCTTCTTGCAGGCAGCGGTCGCCGCGCTCTCGGCCTTCTCGTCCTTCTCGTCGTCGTCCTTCTCGCCCTTCGCCGCGGCGAGCTTCTTCGCCGTCGCCGAGACGCACGCGCCGTGCAGGTTCTTCTTCACCTTGCCGCTCTTCGTCTTGCGCTCGAACGTCTTCGCGTAGTCCTTCGACCCGTAGAGCGTCTGCATCGTGTTGAGCGCCGTCGCATCGCCCTTGGCCCAGGCCTTGCACCACTGCGCTGCGTTCTTCGGCTGCGCGGGCTCCGCCGCCGGAGTGGCCGAGACGACCGCGAGGGCCGCGACTGCCACTGCCAGGATCACCGTGAATCGCCTCATCGTCCGTTCCCCCGTCGATTCGATCTACTGGAGAGGCACGCGCCTCTGCGTCGAACGATGGTACCTCCTTGTAAGGAGAGTGTGATGAGGCGGACGAAGGCGTAGGGGTTTCCCTCGATCGAGGGAGCCGCAGACACCTTTGGGGGGTAGCCGAAGCGGCCCGAGTCGACGATACCGAGACGGATGCGGCGGTCGATGCTCGCTCCACTCCTCGGGCTCGCCTTCGTCGTGGCCCTGCTCCTGCCCACCGCGGGGGTATCCGCGGAGGCGACGAGCCGCGTCTCGGCCACGGCGGCCCTCGAGTCCGCGCTCGTGCGCGAGATCAACGCGCTGCGCAGGGACAACGGCCTGCGACCGCTCGTCTCGTCGCCGGCGCTCGCCCGGGCAGCGGCGGCTCACACCACCGCGATGCTCTCGGCCGGGTTCTTCGCCCACGAGTCGCCGGATGGCACGTCGTTCTCCGAGCGACTCAAGCGCTTCTACGCGAACACCGGACCCGGCTGGACGGTCGGAGAGAACCTCGCGCTCTTCGGTCCCGACCAGCCGTCGGCGCTCGACGTCGTCCGCATGTGGCTCGGCTCGCCCCTGCATCGCGCGAACCTCCTGCGCGCGAGCTGGCGCGAGCTCGGGGTGGCCGTCCGCTTCGCGCCGGCTCCCGGCGGCGCGTTCGCCGGCGAGCCGACCTGGCTGATCACGCTCGACCTCGGCGCCCGCAAGGGCCGTTAGCGTCGAGACCGCCGCGCGGGCCGTGAGGGGCGGGTGCGGCGCCCTCTGCGGCCTTACGCTGCGCGACCTTACGCTGCGACCTTGCGGAAGGGCGTCGCTGCCGGATCGATCTCTCGGTCGAAGCCGCGATCCCACTCGACGACGACGCCACCGGCGACGGAGACGCCACGCACGGTGCCGCGGTCGCCCGCCCGGAGGTCGCCGGCGTCGCGGACGAGCTCGATCACCGACCCGATCCGCACGCCCGCGGCGATCCGCGCGGCGAGGAGACGTGCACCTGCTGAGTCCATGCTCTCTGTATGGGCGAGCCGCGCCGCTGTTGCGTCCCCCGAAAGAGGGACGTGCGACCGGGCGTCGAAGCCCGCTCCACGCCGGCGGTCCAGTCCGAACTCGACGGCTTAGGCCTGGGCCGTCGGCGCTGCATACTGGGATCAGACCCGTGAACCGACCAGCGCACAGAGATCGCGAGTGGGAGCAGTGGCCCGGCAGGGGCCCGGGCGGCGACCGCTCGCGCGGCCGCCTGCGCTCGCTGTTCTCCTCCACCGACACCGAGATCGAGGAGCTCGAGCTCGAGATCGAGGAGCGCGGCCGCGAGATCGAGCAGCGCGCCGCCGCGCTCGCCTCGGTGATCGCAGACCTGGAGGCGCGCGAGGCGAGCGTCAAGGCGCAGCGCATGAGCGCCGAGGCCCTCCTCCGCGACGGCTCGGTCGAGCTGGACGAGCGCCACGCGGAGCTCACCGCGCTCGCCCAGGAGCTGGCCGAGCGCGAGGACGAGCTGGCGAGCCGGGAGGCCGCTCTCGAGGAGCGCCGACGCGAGCTCGGAGCCGTCGAGCTCCTGCGGGCGAGCGTCGAGCGCCGCGAGGAGGCGCTGGTACGACAGGAGGCCGACCTGGCCGGGCGGCTCGCGGAGCTCCAACGCGCGGAGCAGGTCGCTGCGGCAGCCGCACCGCCCGCACCAGCGACCCACCGCAGCGACGCGCACGTCGTCGTCGTGCCGACCGACGGCTACCGACTCTCGGCTCGGGCGGGCGGACCGCCCGCGCCGGGCGAGCGGGTCGAGCTCGAGGGCCGTGCCTACGTCGTCACGCGGCTCGGCCCCTCGCCCTTGCCCGGCGACAACCGGCGTTGCGCCTTCCTCGAGCACGCGTCGTAGGGGCCGGGCTTGCCCGGCCCGGACGCACCGCGCCCGGGATCCGAGCAGGCACACGACGCGCGCGGGAGCACCACCGTAGGGGCCGGGCTTGCCCGGCCCGGACGCACCGGGCCCGGGATCCGACCGCCGGGCGGGGCAAGCCCCGCCCCTACGGCTGCGGGAGGCGGAAGAGCGGCAGGCGGCGCCTGCCCGGCTCCTGATCCGCGAGGAGCTCGATCCGACGTGCGGCGTGGGCGGCGAGGAAGTCGGCGACCGCCTGCTCGGTCTGCGAGAAGCGACGGTGGCGCTGGTCGTAGACCTCGACGAGGCCCCAGGGCCTGCCCGCGACGTGGATCGGCACGAGCAGGCAGCACGTCATGTCGAGCTCGCGCAGGACGAACGCCTCCGCTCGGTCGACCTCTTCGTCGAGGAACGAGATCGCCCGCGACTCGCCCGACTCGACGACGATCTTCGTGAGCGGGAACTCCTCGAGGAGATAGGCGACCTGGTCTCCGAGCCAGATGTCGCGCAGCGAGTGGCTCGCCACCTCCTGGATGCGCTGACCGTCCACCCGTGATGCGACGCAGCCGACGGCCCCGAGCACGAAGGGCAGGAGCTTGACGAGCCGCTCGAGCACGTCGCTCCCGGAGCTCGCGCCCCACACGGCGGTCGCCGCCTCGAGGACGTCGGTCAGCACGCTGGCATCCGGGCGGTTGCCGGGTCGGCGCTCAGCGGCGACGGCGTCGGCGTGCGCAGCTCGGCGCCCGACGTCCCTGAAGGCGACGATGTGGGCCTTGCCCGCGCCCTTCGCCTCGTAGAGGGCCTGGTCGGCGGCGCGGAGGAGCTGCGTGGCGCCGGGCCCGTCGTACGGGTAGGTCGCGAGGCCGCCGCTGAGGTGCACCGGGAACCCCGCATCCGCGAGCCCGGCCCGGAGCTCGACGACGAGCGTCGCGACGGCGTCGTGCGCGTCGTCGGCGTCCACGCCCGGCAGCATGACGACGAACTCGTCGCCGCCTCGCCGAGCCGCCGTTCGCGCCCCCCCGGTGATCCGGTCGAGCACGATCCCCATCTCGCGCAGCAGCGCATCCCCGAAGTCGTGTCCCGCCCGGTCGTTGACGTCCTTGAAGTCGTCGCAGTCGAGCACGGCGACGGTGAGCGGGCTGCGCTCGTCCTGGGCGCTCGCGAGAACGCGCTCGAGCGTCTCGTCGAAGCCGCGACGGTTGAGGAGCCCGGTGAGCACGTCGGTCAGCGCGGAGTGCCGCTCTCGCGAGAGCGCGAGCGCGGCGTCGATCGACGCGGCCGCATGGGCACCGAGCAGCGCCGCGGCCTCCGCTTGCCGGTGGTCGTAGGCACGCGGGAACCGCGACGTCCCGACCAGCACGCCGATCTCCTCCCCGTTCGCACGGAGCGGGACGAGCGCCACGCTCCGCGCCGACGAGCCGACGAGCTCGGGGATCCTCATCGCGCCGACGTCGAGCAGCTCGAACACCGCGGCGACGTCGATCCGTGCGCGGAGAGCGTCGAGCGTGGTGGTGGAGAGCGGCTCCGGGCTCTCGGACGACGCCTGCCACACGGCCAGGTCGGCGAGACCGCCGCCCTCGTGGTGGAGCGCGAGCTGGCACGTCTCCAGCGGGATCACGCGGCCGAGCGAGCGCGCGGTCACCTCGGCGATCGCGGTGGCGTCGCGCAGCGACCCCGTGTAGACGAACAGGCGAGCGAGGGCCGAGAGGTCGAACGTCCGGGCGATGCGCGCTCCCTCGACCGACCCGGAGAGCGCGTGCTGCAGGGGCTCCACGACGGGGACGGCGGCCAGGGGGAGCGCCTGCGTCGTCTCGACGTTGAGCACGCCGATCACGCCGCGCTCACCCGGAACCGGGATCGCGAGCTCGGAGACGACACCCTTCGCGGAGAGCACGAAGTCCGCGTCGGCCGTGACGTCGGGAACGAGCTGGATCACGCCGGTGCGGGCAGCGCGTCCGACGATCCCCTCGTCGAGCGCGAGCCCGTCGGGGATCATCGCGTACCCGCGCATCCCCGCCAGCCACAAGCGGTCGTGCTCGAGCAGGAACAGGGAGACGAACGCCCCGTCGAGCCCGTCGTGCAGCGCGGCGAGCACGCCGTCCACCGCCGCGGTCGGATCCGGCAGCGACGCGGCCTCGAGCGCGGCCGAGACCGCCTCGTGGAGCCGTGCCGAGGAGACGGGGAACGAGCCCGCGACGAGCGCGGGGGCGGAGTCCTGCCGCATGTGAACGGGATCGGCACGCCGCCGGCCCCGCTCGCTACCCCTTTCGAGCGACGAGCCGCTCCTCGACGGCGGTGAGATCGGCCGCCGCGCGCGTCAGCTCCTGACGCGGATTGTCCTCCCCGCGCTCGAACGCAGCCACGGCGGCGTCCATCCGGGCGAGCGAGGCGAGCTCGGTCTCGCGCAGGTCCACCAGCTCCGGGTCGCACGGCCGCGGCCCGGAGAGCGCCTCGGCGAGGGCGTCGGCGCCGCGCCGCAGGTCGACGGCGAGCGCCTGCTCGGGGGCCTCGCCCGCGATCGCGTTCGCGATCGAGGCCTGCGCGACCGCGAGCGCCGAGCGCTGCGCGACGAACGCGGCATCGTCACACGCCTCGGACGCGTCGTCGCCGCCGCAGCCGGCGAGCGCGAGCAGCGCCAGGGTCGCGAGGAGGGTCAGCCGAGCCATGCGTCCAGCGCTCGGTCGCCGAAGAAGAGGGCCACCACCCCGCCTGCGGCGAGGAAGGGAGCGAAGGGAAGCCCGACCTTCCTCCCGGCCGAGCCGCGGACGAGCAGGACGCCGACGGCGGGGATCGCGGCCAGCACCGACCCTGCGAACAGCGCGACCACGACGTCGCGGCCGAGCCAGGCGCCGAGGAACGCGGCCAGCTTCACGTCTCCCATCCCGAGCCCTGCAGGGTAGATCAGCGCGAAGACGAGGAAGAACGCGCCGGCGCCGAGCGCCGCGACCAGCCACTCGACGCTCGGCTCGCGGATCGTCTGGACGATCAACGCCGCCACGAGCGCCGGCACGATGATCCGGTTGGGGATGATGCGGCGCTCGAGGTCCGTGACCGTGACGGCCACGAGCACCGCGCAGCCGAGGGCGCCGACCAGCGCCGCGGCGAGGGGATCGAGCGCGAGCACGCAGGCGACCGCCAGTCCGATCCACACGAGCACGGCCGCGACGCGCAGGCGCATGCCGGGAGGGTTCAACGCGCGGGCCGGTCGCTCCTGCCCGACCTCCGTCGCCACGGCCGTGTCGCGCAGGTCGCTCACAGCAGCACCGCACCGACCGCGGCGGCGACCGCGACGACCGCCCACGGAGGCAGCACGCGCAGCGCGAGGAAGAGCGCGCCGACCAGCACGGCGTCGAGCACCTCCTCGACCGTCGTCCGCAGGATGGGATCCCAGAGCGCCGCGGCGAGCAGGCCCACGACGCCCGCGGCGATGCCGGTGGTCGCCGCCTGGACGGCCGTGTGGCGGCGAACGGCCGACCACAGGGGCAGCACGGCGCCGAGCAGCAGGAAGGACGGCAGGAAGATCGCCCCGAGCGCCAGCGCCGCGCCCGGGATGCCGTTCGGCTCGGGCTCCGCGGTCGCCCCGACGAACGCGGAGAACGCGAACAGCGGGCCCGGCAGGGCCTGCGCCGCACCGTACCCCGCCAGGAACGTCTCCTCGGCGACCCAGCCGCTGGAGACGACGCTCTCGTGGAGCAGCGGCAGGACGACGTGCCCGCCGCCGAACACGAGCGAGCCGGCCTGGAGCATCGCGCTGGCCAGCCCGACCGCGTTCGACTCGACCACATCCCGGGCGAGCGGGAGCAGGAACAGGAGCGCCGCGAGCACGACGGCGCACGCCA
>CAZUVW010000118.1:0-9372 GCA_964623875.1 uncultured Gaiellales bacterium | reverse complement strand
GGACGGCGTGCCCGCAAAGGTCGCGCAGATCGAGTACGACCCCAACCGGTCGTCCCGCATCGCGCTGCTCCACTACGCCGACGGCGCCAAGGCCTACATCCTCGCGCCGGCGGGGCTCGAGGTCGGCCACGTCGTCCAGTCGGGCCCCGGCGCCGACATCAAGCCCGGCAACGCGCTCCGGCTCGGGGACATGCCGACCGGCACCGTCGTGCACGCGGTCGAGCTCCGGCCCGGCCAGGGCGCGAAGATGGCGCGCTCCGCCGGCGCCGGCGTGCAGCTGGTCGCGAAGGACGCGCCCTATGGCGTGCTCAGGCTTCCGTCCGGCGAGATGCGCCGCGTGCTGCTCACGTGTCGCGCGACCGTCGGCCAGGTCGGCAACTCCGACCACGCCAACGAGTCGAGCGGCAAGGCCGGCCGCAGCCGGTGGCTCGGGAAGCGGCCGTCCGTCCGTGGCACGGCCATGAACCCGGTCGACCATCCGCACGGCGGCGGCGAGGGCAAGTCCAAGGGCCACCACCCGGTGACCCCGTGGGGCGTCCCGACGATCGGGAAGCGCACCCGCCGCAAGCACAAGGAGTCCGACAAGCTCATCGTCCGCGGTCGTCGCCGCGGCAAGGAAAGGCGCTAGTCCATGTCGAGATCGTCCAAGAAGGGGCCTTTCGTCGAGGAGCGGCTGCTCGGCCGCGTCGAGGCCATGAACGCCACCGGTGAGAAGCGGATGATCCGCACCTGGTCGCGCGCCTCCACGATCTTCCCCGAGATGGTCGGCCACACGATCGCGGTCCACGACGGGCGCAAGCACGTGCCCGTGTTCGTCAGCGAGCAGATGGTCGGGCACAAGCTGGGCGAGTTCGCCCCGACCCGCACGTTCCGCGGTCACGCGGGCGACAAGCAGGTGAAGAAGCGCTGATGGCCGCTCAGACGACAGCGACGGACGTCCAGGTTCGGGCGCAGGCCCGGTGGGTGCGCATGTCGGCCCGCAAGGCCCGGGTCGTGCTCGACAACGTGCGGGGGCGGACGGTGCCCGAGGCGCGCACGATCCTCGCCTTCACGCCGCGGGCAGCCGCGGTCGAGATCGAGCGCGTGCTGCGCTCGGCGGTCGCCAACGCGGAGTCGGCGCATGCGCTCGACGGCGACGAGCTCGTCGTCGTGGCGGCGTACGCGGACGAGGGGCCGACGCTCAAGCGCTGGCGCGCCCGAGCCCGTGGACGGGTGAACCGGATCCGCAAGCGGACGTGCCACATCACCATCGTCCTCGCGGAGGCGCCGAAGACCGGCCGTCCTCGCCGCCAAACGGCGACCGCGGCCGACGCGCAGCCCGTGGACGAAGCCCCAGGCGCGACGCCGAAGGCGTCGCGCCCCCGCAAGCGCAAGACCGAGGAGGCTGTGGCGTAATGGGCCAGAAGGTGCACCCCGGCGGCCTGCGGGTCGGCGTCATCCACGACTGGAAGTCGAACTGGTGGACGGGGAAGAAGGAGGTCGCCGCCTACATCGCGGAGGACATCCGGATCCGCGACCACATCAACGGCAAGCTCTCGCATGCCGGGCTGTCGGACATCCTGATCCGCAAGGACAAGCAGCGGATCACGGTCGACATCTACACGGCGCGCCCCGGCATCGTGATCGGCAAGTCGGGCGTCGAGGTCGATGCGCTCCGCAAGGAGCTGCACGCGATCACGGGCAAGAGCGTCCACATCAACATCAACGAGATCAAGCGACCGGAGCTCGACGCACAGCTCGTCGCGCAGTCGATCGCCGAGCAGCTGCAGAACCGCGTGGCGTTCCGTCGCGCGATGAAGCGGTCTCTCGCCTCGGCCATGCGGTCGGGCGCCCAGGGCATCAAGATCCAGTGCGGTGGCCGTCTCGGCGGCGGCGAGATGAGCCGTGTCGAGCGCTACACCGAGGGACGCGTCCCGCTCCACACCATCCGCGCCGACATCGACTACGGCTTCGCCGAGGCGAAGACGACCTACGGTCGCATCGGCGTGAAGGTGTGGATCAACAAGGGCGAGATCATGCCGGAGGGCTACGAGGGCTCCCTCGGTCGCGAGCGGATCACCGAGGCGGACGGCTCGCGCCGTCGCCGTGGCTCCAACACGGAAGGCCTGGGCGCGTCACGCGAGAGCGGTCGCGGACGGGGCCAGGACCGCGAGGGCCTCGGGCTCGTCCAGCGTCGTCGTCGGCCCGGCGGGCCGGGACGGCCGGGCAGCCGCGGCGGCCAGGGCGGTCGCGGCCGCGGCGGCCAGGGCGGCGGTCGCGGGCCGGCGCCGGAGCGCGCGGCGCAGCAGCAGGCCGAGCCGAAGCCGGTCGAGGAGCAGGCGCCCGCCGTCGAGCCGACGGTCGAGACGCCCGTCGCCGAGACGCCGGTGGTCGAGACGCCCACGGTCGAGAGCCAGGACACGACCGAGGCAGGAGACAGCTGATGCTGCTCCCACGGAAGTCCAAGCACCGCAAGCAGTTCCGCGGACGCCGTCGCGGGACGGCCAAGGGCCAGACGACGGTGCAGTTCGGCGACTACGGGATCAAGGCGCTCGAGGCTGGCTGGGTCACCAACCGGCAGATCGAGGCTGCCCGAATCGCGATGACGCGCAAGATCCGCCGCGGGGGGAAGGTGTGGATCAACCTCTTCCCCGACAAGCCCTTCACGAAGAAGCCCGCCGAGACCAGGATGGGCTCGGGGAAGGGCTCACCCGAGGGCTGGGTGGCGGTGGTGAAGCCGGGGCGCGTGCTGTTCGAGCTCTCGGGCGTGCCCGAGCCCCTCGCGCGCGAGGCGCTGCGGCTGGCCGGGCAGAAGCTCCCGGTGAAGGTGAAGTTCGTCCGGCGGGAGGCTGATCTCTTTGAGAGCTAGAGAGCTGCGCGAGCTGAGCGACGAGGATCTCGACAAGAAGCTGGGGGAGAGCCGCCAGGAGCTCTTCAACCTCCGCTTCCAGTCGGCCACCGGCGCGCTCGAGAACGGTGCCCGCCTGCGCACCGCGAAGCGCGAGATCGCACGGATCCTGACGATCAAGCACGAGCGAAGCTGGAAGGTTGGACATGGCGGATAGCGAGAAGGCCACGTCTGCTGACGCAGAAGTGCCAGATAACGTCACCCAGAACGACGAGGCTGCGGCCGAGGGCACGCCCGCTGGCGCGGACGTGCCAGAGGAGAGCGCCGCGGCAGCCGAGGCTGCGGCGGAGCCCGTCGCGGAGGCCGAGCCGGAGGCTGCTGTGGAGCCCGACGCTGCCGCCGAGCCAGAGGCGCCTGGCACTTCTGCGGAAGCAGAAGTGCCCCCCACCGGCCCGAAGCCGAAGAAGAAGCGCCTGCCGCGCGCCGAGCGCCCCGCTCGGTCGAAGCCGAGGCGCGACAAGCCCGCGACCCGCAAGCCGATCGTCCGGCTCGAGAAGCCCGAGCACGAGCGCGGGCGGCGTCAGGAGCGCCAGGGGACCGTCGTCTCCGACGCCATGGACAAGACGATCGTGGTCAAGGTCGAGGTCGTGAAGGCGCACCCGAAGTACAAGAAGGTCGTGCGGCGCAGCGTGAAGTTCCACGCGCACGACGAGCGCAGCGAGGCGAAGGTCGGCGACGTCGTGCGGATCGTCGAGACGCGTCCGCTCTCGAAGACGAAGCACTGGCGCCTCGCCGAGGTCGTCGAGGCGGCGAAGTAGGAGCCTCTGAGAGATGATCCAGCAGGAATCCCGCCTCAAGGTCGCCGACAACACCGGCGCCCGCGAGCTCCTCTGCATCCGGGTGATGGGAGGCTCGCACCGGCGCTACGCTCGCGTCGGCGACGTGATCGTCGCTACAGTGAAGGCCGCGACCCCGCAGGGCACGGTCAAGAAGGGCGAGGTGGTGAAGGCCGTCGTCGTCCGGACGAAGAAGCCCTACGGCCGCAGCGACGGAACGCTGATCGGCTTCGACGAGAACGCGGCCGTCATCATCGACAACCAGCTGAACCCGCGCGGGACGCGCATCTTCGGGCCGGTCGCCCGCGAGCTGCGCGAGAAGAACTTCATGAAGATCGTCAGCCTCGCCCCCGAGGTGCTCTGAAGATGGCAACCACGATGAAGATCAAGAAGGGCGACCTCGTCCAGGTGCTCGCCGGCAAGGATCGCGGCAAGCAGGGCCGGGTGATCGAGGCGCGGCCTCGTGACCGCAGCGTGATCGTGGAGAACCTGAACCTCGCCAAGCGCCACACGAAGCCTCGCCCCGTGCGCGACTCCACGCGGATGGGCGGTGCGAACATCATCCCCGGCGGCATCATCGAGAAGCCCGTCCCCCTCGACGTCTCGAACGTGATGCTCGTGTGCCCGACCTGCAAGCAGCCGACCCGCGTCGGCACCGCCTTCAAGGAGCTGCACGGCCAGAGCGTGCGCGTGCGCGTCTGCAAGCGCGACGGCTGCAACGAGGAGATCGACGTCTGATGGCCGCGACCGAGACCACGGTTCCCACCCCACGCCTCAAGCAGCGCTACCTCGAGGAGATCAAGCCTGCGCTCAAGGACGAGCTCGGGATCGACTCGGTGATGCGCGTGCCGGCCGTGACGAAGGTCACGCTCAACATGGGCGTCGGCGACGCGAAGACCGATGCGAAGGCGCTCGACTCGGCGGTCGAGGAGCTGTCGACGATCGCAGGGCAGCGCGCCCAGGTGCGTCGTGCCCGGAAGTCGATCGCGAGCTTCAAGCTGCGCGAGGGCATGGCCGTGGGCTGCCGCGTGACCCTGCGCGGCGCGCGCATGTACGAGTTCCTCGACCGGCTCGTGTCGATCGCGCTGCCGCGCATCCGCGACTTCCGCGGCCTCGACCCCGGCTCGTTCGACGGGCGCGGCAACTACTCGCTCGGCATCAAGGAGCAGATCATCTTCCCCGAGATCGACTACGACAGCGTCGGCGCGATCCGGGGCCTCGACATCGCGATCACGACGACGGCGGAGACGGACGAGCAGGCGCTGGCGCTGCTGCGCGCCCTCGGACTGCCGTTCGCCACCGAGAGAAGGGACTCGTAGGCATGGCCAAGACCTCACTCCGCGTGAAGCAGAAGCGCACGCCGAAGCATCCGGTGCAGGCCTACACGCGCTGCAACAAGTGCGGCCGGCCGCGTGCCGTCTACCGCAAGTACCGGCTCTGCCGGATCTGCCTGCGCGAGCTCGCGCACGAGGGCGCGATCCCCGGCATGACGAAGAGCAGCTGGTAAGGACATTCACTTCGTGACTGTCCTAGGAAGAGCGACGAGCCAGAACACACCGATGACGACGTTCACACAGACGACCGAAGTGCCAGGGGCATGCCTTTCCCCTAGCACCTCTTCCGGAGGAAGAAGTGCTCACTGATCCGATCGCCGACATGCTCACGAGGATCCGCAACGCGAACCGCGCGATGCACGACACCGCGTCGATGCCGACCTCCCGCATGAAGGAGGAGATCGCCCGGCTGCTCAAGGACGAGGGCTACATCAAGGACTACCGCGTCGTCGCGGGCGAGCCGGCCGCCACGCTCGTCATCGAGCTGAAGTTCGGTCGGAACCGCGAGCGGGTGATCACCGACCTCAAGCGCGTCTCCAAGCCCGGACGCCGCGTGTACGCGGGCAAGGAGCGCCTGCCGCGCGTCCTCGGCGGGCTCGGCACCGCCATCCTGTCCACCTCGAGCGGCGTGATCACGAGCCGCCAGGCCGCCGAGCGCGGCGTGGGCGGCGAGGTGATCGCGTTCGTCTGGTAAGCCGCTTTCGCTGCGCGAAATCGGCTAGGGAAGAGCAAGAGAGAGCAGAGCCATGAGCAGAATTGGAAGACGACCGATCGAGATTCCCAGCGGGGTGACCGTCGACGTGTCGCCCGGCGGCCACGTCAAGGTGACGGGCCCGCTCGGCGCGCTCGAGCAGCAGGTGCCCGACCGGATGGAGCTCGCTCAGGAGGGTGGTGTCCTGACGGTGTCCCGTCCGACCGATCGGGGACAGGATCGCGCGCTCCACGGCCTGACGCGCACGCTCGTCGCGAACATGGTCGAGGGCGTCACGAAGGGCTTCGAGAAGCACCTGGAGATCCAGGGCGTCGGCTACCGCGCCCAGCTGAAGGGCTCGGACCTCGAGCTCGCAGTCGGGTACTCGCACGCGATCACGATCGCGCCGCGGCCGGGGATCTCGTTCGACGTGCCGCAGCCGACGCAGATCGTCGTCAAGGGCATCGACAAGCAGGCCGTCGGGCAGACGGCCGCCGAGATCCGGAAGGTGCGCCCCCCCGAGCCGTACAAGGGCAAGGGGATCCGCTACCAGGGCGAGCACGTCCGCAGAAAGGTCGGCAAGCGCGCATGACGAAGCTGTCCACCCGCGAAGCACGCCTGCGCCGCCACCGCCGCGTGCGCGGCAAGGTGTCCGGCACGGCCGAGCGTCCCCGGCTGGCGGTGTTCCGCTCCAACCGCGGCGTGTTCGCCCAGCTCGTCGACGACGAGGCAGGGCGCACGCTGGCGTCGGCGAGCTGGCTCGACGTCCGCTCGTTCAAGGGCACGAAGACCGACCAGGCGACCGAGGTCGGCAAGGCGCTCGCCGCCGCGGCCCGTGACGCCGGCATCACGAGCTGCGTGTTCGACCGCGGCGGCTACCTGTACCACGGACGTGTCAAGGCGCTCGCCGAGGGCGCGCGCGAGGGAGGGCTGGAGTTTTGAGCGAGATCGCTGAGACGCGTGAGCTGAAGGAGCGCGTGATCGAGATCAACCGCGTCGCCAAGGTCGTCAAGGGCGGCCGCCGGTTCTCGTTCACCGCGCTCGTCGTGATCGGCGACGAGGTCGACCGCGTCGGCGTCGGCTACGGGAAGGCGCGCGAGGTGCCGCTCGCCATCTCGAAGGCCGTCGACGACGCGAAGAAGAACCTGTTCACCGTGCCGAAGCACGGCGCCACGATCACCCACGAGATCGTCGGCGAGTTCGACGCCGCCCGCGTCGTGCTGCGACCGGCGAGCGAGGGGACGGGCGTGATCGCCGGCGGCGGGGTGCGCGCCGTGCTCGAGCTCGCCGGGATCCGCGACGTGCTCTCGAAGAGCCTCGGGACGACCAACCCGATCAACATGGCGAAGGCCACGGTCGACGGGCTCCAGCGGCTCCGGCGTCCCGAGGACGTCGCGCGCTCGCGCGGCAAGTCGATCGCGGACGTGCTGCCCGTGGCACGTGCTGACGCACGTGCCAGCTCCTCTGGCGAGTCGGCGGAGCCGACTCGGCCCGAAGTGGGTGATGCCGCATGACGGTCGTCCGGATCACGCAGACGCGCAGCGTCGTCGGGCAGAGCGAGAAGCACCGCGGCACCCTGCGGTCGCTGGGGCTCGGCCGGATCGGGAAGACCGCCGAGCACACGATGAGCCCGTCGCTGGAGGGCAAGCTCCGTCACGTCGCGCACCTCGTCAGGGTCGAAGGGAAGTGAGCGGATGTCCGACGAGCTGAACCTCAGCACGCTCAAGCCGGCGCAGCCGCGCAAGGCCCGCAAGCGGGTCGGCCGCGGCATGGGCTCGGGCACGGGCCGCTACTCCGGCCGCGGCATCAAGGGGCAGAAGTCGCGCTCCGGCTCGCACAAGATGCCCGCGGGCTTCGAGGGCGGCCAGATGCCGATCGACATGCGCCTCGCCAAGCTCCGCGGCAACACGTCCGCCGACGCGATGCCGATCGGCCCGTTCCGCACGTACACCCAGCCCGTCAACCTCCGTGACCTCGAGGCCCGCTTCTCGGCCGGCGACGAGGTCACACCCGACGCGCTCAAGGCGAAGGGGCTGATCCGCAAGCTGTCGGTCGACGTCAAGATCCTCGGCGTGGGCGAGCTCTCGAAGCAGCTCTCGGTGTCGGCGCACGGGTTCTCGAAGACCGCGCGCGAGAAGATCGAGGCGGCCGGGGGGAGCGTCACCTGGCTGCGCGGCGAGCCCGTCGAGCGGCCGAGGAAGAAGTCGCGCAAGCGCACGGCGGCCGCCGCTGGTGGAGACGTCGACGTGGACGAGGCGCCCACGGCGCCCGTCACCGAGGCACCCGCCGCCGACGACACGACGGTGGAGGACTAGGCGCGGCGCGAGAGCGCCGCGCCCCGCAGTCCCATGTTCTCCTGGCTCGCGAACGCGTGGCGCATCCCGGAGATCCGGCGGCGCCTGCTCTTCACGGCGATGGTGCTCGCGCTCTATCGCCTCGGCTCGTGGATCCCCGCCCCGGGCGTCGACTCCGAGGCGATCGACCAGTACCTCACCAGCACGGGCGGGATCTTCAACCTGCTCAACCTCTTCTCCGGCGGCGCGCTCAGCCAGTTCTCGGTGTTCGCGCTCGGGATCATGCCGTACGTCACGGCCTCGATCATCGTGCAGCTCATGACCGTGGTGATCCCGCGGCTGTCCGAGCTCCAGAAGGAGGGCGAGGCGGGCTACGCCAAGATCAACCAGTACACCCGCTACCTGACCGTCGCGCTCGCAGCGGCGCAGGCCCTCGGCTACGCGTTCCTCTTCAAGAGCCAGGGCGTGCTGGAGGCGAACGCGGGCCGCATGACGCTGATCATCGTCACGCTCACCACCGGGACGATCCTGCTGATGTGGATGGGCGAGCAGATCACCAAGCGCGGGATCGGCAACGGCATCTCGATCCTCATCTTCGCCTCGATCCTTACCGGGCTGCCGCTCGGGGTCGTCGCCTGGTGGAACGGCGGGCCGATGGAGCGGATCTTCTTCCCGCTGATCGCGCTCGCGATCGTCGCCTCGGTGGTGTTCGTCCAGGAGGGGCAGCGCAAGATCCCGATCCAGTACGCCAAGCGCCAGGTCGGACGCCGCCAGGTGTCCGGCGGCTCGACGTACCTGCCGCTGCGCGTGAACATGGCCGGCGTGATCCCGGTGATCTTCGCCGCGGCCGTGCTCGCGTTCCCGGCCACGATCGCCCAGTACTTCCCAGGGACGCAGGACTTCGTCAACACCTACTTCCAGCCGGGCGACTGGCTCTACCTCGTGATCGAGGGCGGGATGATCGTGGTGTTCGCCTTCTTCTACACCGCGGTGCAGTTCAACCCTGTCGACCAGGCGGACAACCTGCGCAAGCACGGTGGCTACATCCCGGGGATCCGACCCGGGCCGCCGACGGCGCAGTACCTCGACCGCGTGCTCACCCGGCTGACGCTGCCCGGGTCGCTCTTCCTGGCGCTCGTCGCGGTGCTGCCGAGCCTGTTCATCCGCTACGGCGGCTTCTCGCAGGCGAGCGCGGGCGCGCTCGGCGGCACCTCCGTGCTGATCGCCGTCGGCGTCGCCCTGGACACGATGCGCCAGATGGAGTCCCAGATGATGATGCGCAACTACGAAGGCTTCCTGCGGTGACGCGCGCCCCTCGCCGGCGTCCGCTCCCGGCCGGCGGAGCCGGCCTCCGCGGCCGCCTGACGCCGCTCGTGGCCGGCGGAGCCGA
>CAZUVW010000117.1:0-9420 GCA_964623875.1 uncultured Gaiellales bacterium | reverse complement strand
ACGCACCGCTCGCAGACGCGTCCCTGTACCGCACGGCCGGCGACGCCGTGCGGCGCCACCTGGTCGCCTCGCAGGCGATGGAGGTGCACCGCAACGCGGCGCTGAAGCTCTGGTCGCGTCCGGGCGAGAGCCTGGAGGCCTTCGCCGAGCGCTGCGCGGCGGAGGCCGACGTGCGAGCCGACGCCGAGGTGGCGAAGCTCGGCGAGCGCGTGGCGACGAAGCGGAAGCGGCTCGAGGACGCGCTGCTCGCGGTGGAGCAGCGCGCGGCGGAGGCGAGCGAGGAGGCCTCCGCGCGCAAGCAGAGCGAGCTGCTCGCCGGCGCGGGTCAGCTGGTGGGGGCGCTGCTCAAGGGGCACAGCACCTCGCGCGGGCTCGGCACGCTCGGGCGCTCGCTCGGGGGAGGCGCCTCGGCGCGGGCGCGGGCCCGCGAGCGCAGCGCCGTCGAGAAGGCCGCCAGGACGCGGGACGACCTCGCCGAGCTGGAGCAGCAGCTCGCAGACGACGTCGTCGAGATCACCGAGCGCTGGGCGACGGTCGCCGCCGACCTCGAGACCGTCTCCATCGGGGTCGAGGCGGCCGACGTGCGGGTCGTGGACATCCGGCTCGTCTGGCTCCCAGGCACCTGAGCGGTGCGGGCCGGCCCGGTCGCGCTCGCTCTCGCGCTCCTCGCCGTGGCCGCCGGCTGCGACGACGGCGGCGCCCCGACCGCCGACGGTCGCGAGACCGCCACGGTCGAATGGGTGGTCGACGGGGACACGCTGCGTCTCACCGACGGCCGGGTGGTGCGCCTCGTCCAGATCGACGCCCCGGAGGCCGGCACCGACTGCTTCGGCCGTGACGCGACGCGCGCGCTGATCTCGCTCGCGCCGAAGGGAGCGCGCGTGACGCTCGAGCGCGATCGCGCCCTCGACGCGACGGACACCTACGGGAGGCTGCTCCGCTACGTCTTCGCCGACGGCAGGAACGTCAACGTGGAGCTCGTCCGCCGCGGCGCGGCCTCGCCGTACACGTTCCGCAACCAGCGCGGCCGCTACGCCGACGAGCTCGACGGCGCAGTCGGCGAGGCACGCGACGCGAGGCGGGGCTACTGGGCCGCGTGCCCGCGTGCGCGGCTCGAGCCCGGGCTCGGCTCGGTCACCGGCCCTGCCTCCTCGCAGCGCGGGTAGGCTCGCGCCGATGACGCGCTTCTGGCACCCAGTCGCCGACATGCACGCGGTCCGCGCGAGCGGAGAGCTCGTCCTCGACCGTGGTGAAGGCGCGTACGTCTGGGACGAGAACGGCAACCGCTACGTCGACGCGTCGCCGGCCTCTGGTACTGCAACGTCGGCTACGGGCGCGAGCCCATCGTCACGGCCGCGGCGGAGCAGATGCTCCGCCTGGCGGCGTACTCGAACTACGGCGACCTGACGACGCGCTCGACGGCCGAGCTCGCCGACCGGATCTCCGCGCTCGCGCCGATGGACGACGCGTCGGTCTTCTTCACGAGCGGCGGAGGGGAGTCGATCGAGACCGCGGTCAAGATGGTGCGTCGCTACTGGAGCCTCCTCGAGGAGCCGGACAAGACGATCGTCGTCTCGCGTGAGCGCGCCTACCACGGCCTGGCCGGGTACGGCACGAGCATCGTCGGCACGGACGCCTTCACCGTCGGCGTGGGGCCGCTCGCCGGGGGAACGTTGCGCGTTCCGTGGGACGACGCCGACGCGCTGGCCGCGGCGATCGACGAGGTCGGCGCCGAGCGGGTCGCGGCGTTCTTCTGCGAGCCGATCGTCGGCGCGGGCGGCGTGCTGCTCCCGCCCGAGGGCTACCTCCGGGCGGTCCGAGAGATCTGCCGCGACCGGGACGTGCTCTTCCTCGCCGACGAGGTCATCTGCGGCTTCGGCCGGTTCGGCGACTGGTTCGCCAGCGGCCGGTTCGGGCTCGAGCCCGACCTCGTGACGTTCGCCAAGGCGGTCACCTCCGGCTACGTGCCGCTGGGCGGCGTGATCGTCGCCCCGCACGTGCGCAACGCGTTCTGGGCCGAGGGCGTCGGGCCGTGGCGGCACGGCTACACGTACTCGGGCCACGCCGTCGCGACGGCCGCCGCGCACCCGAACCTGGACATCCTCGAGGAGGAGGGACTGCTCGCGCGGGCCCTCGAGCTGGAGTCCGAGCTCGCCGCCGTCCTCGCCCCGCTCACCGCCCACCCGCTCGTGTCCGAGGTGCGCGCGGGCCTCGGGGTCGTCGCAGCGGTGCAGCTCGACCCCCAGGCTCTCGCGACCGATCCGTCGCTGCCCGACCGCGCTGCGATGGCCGCGCGCGAGCACGGCGTCCTCACCCGCGTGCTCGTGGGCGGAGGGCTCCAGGTCTCCCCCGCGCTGGTGATCGACCGCGACGGACTCGCTGCGATCGCCGCCGGCATCGCCGGCGGGCTCGACGCCGTCTCCTGAGCCGTGCCTCAGGATCGAGGCGCGGACGGCTGACGCCGGGCCGCCGCGCGCCGCTCGTGCCGTACCCGGGCGAGGAAGCCGTCCCACGGGAAGCCCGGCCCCGGGTCCCAGTGGTCGGAGCGCCCGAACGCCTCGCTCACGTCGGCGTGCCCCGTGATCCCTCGCTGGCCCGCGCGCAGACCCGCCGGCCGGACGCGGCGCACCGGGATCCCGTGGCGCCGGCAGACGTCCGCCACGAGCGACGCCGCGCGGGTCAGCACGGCGGCGCTGTAGGGATCCTCCCAGTCTCGCGCGCCCTGCCCGGCGACCCCCGCCAGCTCGACCCCGATCGAGGTCGCGTTGCCGCCGCGGGCGTGCCAGGCGACGTCCTCCTCGCGGACGCACTGGATCACGGTCGCCGCATCGACGCAGTAGTGCGCTGAGACCTGTGACGCCGGGCTCGCGAACCAGCGCGCGCAGATCTCCGCGGCGTCTGGCCGCTCGCCGATCTCCATCGTGTGCACCACGACCGTGTCGATCGGGCGCCCGTCCATGCGGGTCACGTTGGGGCTCTCGACGAACCGGAACGACACGATGCGGCTCCCTCTCCGGGGGCTCCCTGTCCGGGGGACGGCGCCGCAGGGTGCGCAGCATAGGACGTCGCTGCGAGGATGTCACGCGTGACGATCCACGAGACGCCCCGCAGCAGGCTCGCCACGCTCCGCCAGGAGGAGCGGGTCACGCCGCTCGAGCTGTTCTTCGACCTCGTGTTCGTGCTCGCCATCACCCAGTGCACGGCGCTGATGGCGAAGTCACCCGACGCGGCCGGAATCGCACGGGGCCTCCTGGTGCTCGCCGTCCTGTGGTGGGTGTGGGTGGGATACGCCTGGCTCACGAGCGTGGTCGACCCCGAGGAGGGAGCCGTCCGGATCGTCATCTTCGCGGCGATGGCTGCGCTGCTGGTGGTCGCGCTGTGCGTCCCGGAGGCGTTCGACGGAACCGGATTGCTCTTCGCCTGCGCGTACGGCGTGGTGCGGGCCGCGCACATCGCGCTCTTCGCGATCGCGGGGCGCGGCGACCCCGCGCTCCGACGGTCGGTCGCCGGCCTCGCGGTGAGCACGGGGCTCGGCGTGGGCGTGCTCGTCGTCGCCTCGGCGACCGACGGCCTCCTCCAGGGCGCGCTGTGGGCGCTCGCGCTGCTCCTCGACGTCGGCGGGCCGTACCTGTTCGGCGCGGAGGGCTGGAAGCTCGTCCCCGGCCACTTCGCGGAGCGGCACGGGCTGATCCTCATCATCGCCCTCGGCGAGTCGATCGTCGCGATCGGCATCGGCGCGGGCACGGTCGTGGACGCAGGCGTCGTCGTGTGCGCGATCCTCGGGGTGGTGGTCGCCGCCGCGCTGTGGTGGCTGTACTTCGACGTCGTGGCGATCGCCGCCGAGCACCACCTCTCACGAGCGACGCCCGGGCGCGAGCAGAACGAGCTGGCCCGCGACTCCTACTCCTACCTCCACTTCCCGCTGGTCGCGGGCATCGTGCTCGTCGCGCTCGGGCTCAAGAAGACGCTCGAGCACGTCGGCGACCCGCTCGAGGCCGTCCCGGCGGCGGCGCTGCTCGGTGGCGCAGCGCTCTACCTCGTGGGTCACGTCGCGTTCCGCCTCCGCAACGTCCGCTCGCTGAACCGCCAGCGCCTGCTCTGCGCCGCACTCCTCGTCGCGCTCGTGCCGCTCGGGACGCGGATCCCGTCGCTCGGCACGCTCGCCATCCTGGCGGGCGTGCTCGTGGCGCTGATCGCCTACGAGGCGCTGCGGTTCGCCGAGGCGCGAGACCGCGTGCGGCACCAGCTCGCCCGCGAGCGCGGCGCCGACTGAGAGGATGACCTCGTGACCCGCCAGCTGTGGGCTCCGTGGCGCCTCGAGTACGTCGTCCAGGCCGAGGACCAGCCGGGCTGCGTCTTCTGTCTCGAGGCCTCCGAGGCGCCCGGCGACGACTCGCTCGTCGTCCACCGCGGCGCGGCCGTGATCGTCCTCCTGAACAAGTTCCCGTACTCCTCCGGGCACCTGATGGTCGCGCCGGTGCGCCACGAGGGCGACCTCGGCGCGCTCACCCAGGCCGAGGCGGCCGAGATCCACGCGCTCACGGTGGCGGCGCTCGCCGCGCTTCGCCGCGTCTACGCGCCGGACGCGTTCAACGTCGGCTGGAACCTCGGTGCGATCGCCGGTGGCTCGATCGCGGGGCATCTGCACGAGCACGTCGTCCCCCGCTGGTCGGGGGACACGAACTTCATGCCGGTGCTCGCCGACGTGAAGGTGCTGCCCGAGCACCTGACGACGACCCGCGACCGGCTGCGCGCGGCGTGGCCCACGTGATCCGGGAGCTCGCCGAGAACCCCAGCGTGCACGTGCCCCTGTCGGGCGGGCGCGAGCTGGTGCTCGACCCCGGCGGACGCTTCGGCCTCTACCTCCATCCCGGCCGAGCCGTCCACGACGCCACCGTCCAGCGCGTGCGCTGCGCGCCCGACGCGGTGGAGGCCCTGCTCGGCGAGGTGCGGAGGCTCCTGCACGACAGGGGCCGCCCCGGTGCCGAGTGGGAGCTCGGCGAGTCCACCGAGCCCGCAGACCTCGTCGACCGGCTGATCGCGCTGGGGCTGCGGCGAGACGAGGGCGAGCCGGTGGCGACGGGCATGGCCCTGCGGGGGGCGCCCCACTGGGACGTCCCGAGTGCGGTCGTGGCGCGTCGCGTGGCGTCCGTCGACGAGCTCGTCGCCGCCCGGAAGGTGCAGATCGAGGCGTTCGGCGACGGCCGCGACCTCGACGAGACCCAGGTCGAGCGCGACTACGAGCGCGAGGGCGTCGAGGGCTCGACCTTCGTCGCGCTCGTCGACGGCGAGATCGTCGGTGCCGCGCAAGCGTCGTACACGCCGTGGGGGCTCGTGCTGTTCGGGGGAGCGGTCCTCGAGCGCGCCCGCGGTCGAGGGGCCTACCGGGCGCTCGTCGCTGCGCGCGCCCGGGAGGCCGCCGGGCGGGGCACGCCGGTGCTTGTGGTCCACGCCGGGCGGATGTCCAGGCCGATCCTCGAGCGGCTGGGCTTCGAGCCAGTGTCGCGCATCGACCGTCTCGTCGACGTCCTCGCGTAGGCCAGCCGGTCCGCGCCCGGTCACCGGCCGCGCAGCACGATCTCGCCCTCGGGCCCGGCGAGCACCAGCTTGAGCACTGCCGGAGCGCCCTGCCGGATCGTGACGGGAAGAGCGTGCGGGCCGAGCCAGTCGGCGATCCGAGCGGGGTCGCCCCGCAGCTGCAGCTCGACGACGGCGACGCTGTCGGGCCCGTCGTGGGCCAGCTCCTGCCCGGGCTGCTCTGCCCCCTCCTCCCACTCCATGAAGAACGGGAGCGACGGCTCCCGGATCGCCTCCTCGATCCCCGCAGTCCGCCAGCGGAGCACGCGGCCGTCCGGGCGCGTACGCGAGCCGGCGCTCGCCTTGAGCCCCAGGTGTCGGACCGTGACGTCGAGGTCCGGGGTGCGCACCGCCCACCCGAACGGCTGGGCGTGCTCGGACTGGTTGCCTGCGACCCAGCGGCCGAACGGGCTGCGCGCCGCCGTGCGCGCGTCCACGACGGAGACGAGCTCCAGATACGTCTCGCCGAGCGGGACGATCCGGTTCGCCGTGCCCCAGTCGTGGTAACGGCCGCCCTCCACCGATGCCAGGCCGTAGCGCCGCTCCAAGTCGCGCCCGGCCGCGGCGAGGTCGTGGACGGCGTTGAGGACGTGATCGAGCTCCAGACGGGCAGCGTATCGCCCCCGGCGGTCCGCGTCCGGCCGCCCCGGTGCCGACTCCCCCGTGCTTCCTACCCCGTGGCCGGAGCCGAGAGGCGAGCGAGCGCGGACCAGCCGGCCGGCGTCGTGGTCATCCAGTCGTACAGGCTCCAGCCCGCAGCACCCCCGGTGTCCTGCACGGCGTCGACGAAGGCCGCGAGCTCCTCGGGCGTCATGCGGTTCGCCACGCCGCCCGCCGCGTGCAGCGGCACGCTCACGCCCACGGCGGCACGCACGAGCCGGAGCGAGCGGGCCACGTAGCCGTACGTCGCGTCGTAGCCGCGGAACCCGCCGCCCGTGTAGAGCATCGGCACGACGGCGTCGACCTGGGCGCCGATCGCGGCCCACGGGAACCCAGGCCACCAGCCGGCGTGACGCTCGAGCGCACGCGGCGGGTAGACGATCGCGGCCACGGGCACGGCGCCGGCCTCGGCGCGGAGCGTCCGGAGCAGGGCGAGCATGCGCGCCGTGCGGCGCTTGACGTCCTTCTCGCGGAGCGACTCGATGTCCAGCGCCACGCCGTCGAACGCGTCCCCTCTCTGCGAGCGGAGCGAGAGCATCGCACGCGCGCGTCGCAGGTCGAGCGCCTGGCTCACGTGCCCGGGCAGGTACCACGCGACGACGCGGATCCCGCGGTCGTGCAGCGCGTCGAGCACGCGACCGAGCGCTGCCCGCTGCACGACGTCGACGGTCGACCGGTCGTTCGCCGTCTCGATCCAGGCGGTCGTCACCCCCCGCCGGGCGAGCCGGTCGGCAAGGGCTGTCGGTGACCGGTAGAGGCCCGTGTCGTAGACGTCGATCCAGGTGCCGAGACCCCCGAACACCGTGGCGTCCGCCGCGGGCGCGCCGACCGGCCGTCCGAGTGCGAGGGCGGCTACCGCGGCGGCGACGCCGACGATCCCGACGATCCCGATGCTGCGCACGCGTGGCAGCGTACGACGACCTCGTGAGGGAAGCGTGAAGTCTCAGTCGCCGGCCAGCCGGCGCCGGAAGGACGGCACCCAGCGGAGCGCCTTCAGCTCCCAGACGACGCGGCGCAGCGGAAACGGCCGCCACACGGGCACGACTCGCGTCGACATCCCGTGGCGCGCGAAGAAGCCGGGCAGGAGCAGCCGAACCCGCGGCGCATGGCTCGCGGCGCACACCACCACGACCCGCTCGATCCCCCGCTCGCGGAGCAGCGGCAACGACAACGCCGCGTTGTCCACGGTGTCGCGCGCGTGCGTCTCGGCGACGACCTCCACCGGCGGGCCGTCCCACGCGTCCCGCATGAGCCTGCCCTCCGGCTCGCCGCCCTCGCGCGCGAAGCCGCTGCAGACGACGACGGCCACCGTCACGTCGCTCGCCAGTCGCTCGGCGCGGCGGACGCACGCCAGCGCCAGCGGCGCGATCCCGGGCGCCCCGTCGTCGCGGTGGTAGCCGAGCACGAGGATCCCGGTGCGCACGGGACGACCTTAGACGGCGTCGTCGATCGCCCCCGAGCCTCGCTAGAATCCCGGCCAGCGCGGGCGTAGCTCAGCTGGTAGAGCACTGGCTTCCCAAGCCAGGTGTCGAGGGTTCGAGCCCCTTCGCCCGCTTCCCGTCGCCGCCAGGGCGGAGACGGTCTGCGGCGAGCGCCCAGGCGGTATGCGGGGGAACGGCGGGGCCGCACACCGCCTGGCGCGCTCATCCGGTCGGTCGGATGCGCGCCAAACGGGACGCTCACGTCGGCCGAAGGACTGGTCGGGCAGGGCGCCCCGCCGCGAGACCTGTCAGCGCCTCATGCGCGCACGACGAGCACCAGCTCACCGCTCGGGTGGACGGCGCACTCCCCCTGGAACGTCCCCGGCGAGACGAACCGCTGCGTCAGCGTCTCACGCGCCCCTACGTAGAACGGACCGAGGAGGTAGCCGCGGTCGTCGCGGTTCTCGATCCGGATCGTCTCGCCGACGCGTGCCTCGATCGTGGCGGGCAGCAGCTCGACCGACGCTCCGCGGTCGAGCTGCTCGCCCGTGCCTCGAGGGATGACGTACGACCAGTCGGGCTCCGCTCCCCTCGCCTCGACCGCGCCGGGCCCAGCGGGAGCGTCCTCTCCGGCGCGCACGGCGACGGCCGCCGCGGCGACCCCGAGCAGGGTCGCCGCGGCGAGCGCGAGGACGACGACTCGCCGAGTGCTCACGCGTCGCGGACGGTCACCTCGACGACCTGCTCCCCGGCGCTCTCGAACTCGAGCGTCAGGTCGAACGTCGAGCCCTCCTCGAGCGGCTCTACGAGGTCGATCAGCATGACGTGGAGGCCGCCCGGCTCGAGCGTCACCGTCTCACCCGCGGGGACGTCGATCGCCTCGACCTCGCGCATCGTCATCTCGCCCTCCATGCCGCTCATCTCGTCGGAGCCGGTCGTCACGGTCTCGTGGAGCTGCACGTCGGCCGCCACGTCGCTGGACACGGAGGCGGAGACCAGACGGTCGTCCTCGTCTCCACCCGTGATCGTCATGTAGGCCGCGCCCATCGTCTGGCTCATGGCCGACGTCCGCGCCCAGGGGTCGTCGATCGCGATCCCTGCCGCCTCGTCCGAGCCGCAGGCGGTGGCGCCCAGGCCGATGGCGACCGCCACGGCAGTGGCGGCGGCGAGACGGAGTGGTGTGCGAGTGCTCATGTCGTGTTCCTCTCGTTCGTTGGTCGTGTGATCGTTCGTAGCGCTCAGGGCGCGTTCTCCTCGGCATCGAGAAGCGTCTCGATGTCGTCCCGGATGTCCTCCCAGCGCGTCCCGAAGGGCCACTGGAGCAGGAGCCGCCCGTCGTCGTCGACGGCGTACGTGAACGCCGTGTGGGAGACCTCGATCGTCCCGTCCGTGGTCTCCGTCACCCCGTACCCGACCCCGAACGCCTGCGCGACCCGCGCGAGCAGCGCGGCGTCGTCCGTCCGCAGCGCGTGTCCGTCCGGGACGAACGAGCGGACGTAGCTGCCGAGGATCGACGGCGTGTCACGGTCGGGGTCGACGGTCACCATCGCCACTCCCACCCGGGAGCGGTCTTCGCCGGCCAGGTCACCCAGCGCGAGCCGAAGGTCGGACATGGTGGTCGGGCAGACGTCCGGACAGAGCGTGTAGCCGAAGTACACGAGCAGCAGACCCCGATCGGCCGCCCGGACCGGCATGGGCGCCCCGCCACTCGAGGCAGCGGGGAGCGACCCCTCGTCCACCCGTGGCGCCGGGTCGCGCACCA
>CAZUVW010000116.1:0-9471 GCA_964623875.1 uncultured Gaiellales bacterium | reverse complement strand
CGACGAGAACGACTACATCTTCAAGACGAAGGACGCGAAGTGGAACGCGGTCGTCGAGGACATCGTCGAACGGCACGAGAAGGGCCAGCCGGTGCTCGTCGGCACGATCGCCGTCGAGACCTCCGAGTACCTGGCGGAGATGCTCAAGCGCCGCGGCATCCCGCACAACGTGCTGAACGCGAAGGAGCACGAGCGCGAGAGCGAGATCATCGTCGACGCCGGCCAGCCGGGCGCGGTCACCATCGCGACGAACATGGCGGGCCGCGGCGTGGACATCAAGCTCGGCGAGGGCGTGCGCGAGGCAGGCGGGCTGTACGTGCTCGGCACCGAGCGCCACGAGTCGCGCCGGATCGACAACCAGCTGCGCGGGCGCTCCGGGCGCCAGGGCGATCCGGGCGAGACCCGGTTCTACCTGTCGGCGCAGGACGATCTCGTGCGCCTGTTCGCCGGCGACCGGATCCACGGGATCATGGAGCGGTTCAAGATCCCGGACGACCAGCCCATGCAGGCCTCGATCCTCTCGAAGCAGATCGAAGGCGCGCAGAAGAAGGTCGAGGAGCAGAACTTCGTCTCACGGAAGAACGTCCTCAAGTACGACGACGTGATGAACACCCAGCGCATGGTGATCTACGAGCAGCGCCGCAGGGTGCTCGACGGCGCCGACCTCTCGGAGGACGTGCGCGGGTGGATCGAGGAGGTCGTGTCCACCAACGTGGCCCAGTTCACGGAGGCGGAGAGCCCCGAGGACTGGGACCTCGCCGGCCTGGTCGCGCAGATGCAGGCCCTCTACGGGACCGACATCACGGTGGAGGAGCTCCGCGAAGAGGTGGACCTGTCCCGCGAGAGCCTCACCGAGGAGTTCGTCGAGGACGCCGTCGACGTCTACGCCGAGCGCGAGGAGAAGTTCGGGCCCGAGCTGATGCGCGAGATCGAGCGCTTCCTCACGCTGCAGGTCGTCGACGGCCGCTGGCGCGAGCACCTCGACGCGATGGACTACCTGCGCGACGGCGTCCACCTTCGCGCCATGGCGCAGAAGGATCCGCTCGTCGAGTACCGCGGCGAGGGACACGCGATGTTCGAGGAGCTCGGACGCGCGATCCGCGAGGAGGTCGTGCTGACGCTCTTCCACGTGGAGCTGCAGCAGGAGGACACCTCCCAGCTCCAGCCCCAGCAGCAGCCGCAGGCGCTCTCGTACGAGCACGAGATCGCCGCCGGGGCGGACGTGATCGCCGGCGCCGCAGGGGCCGCGGGTGCCGGGGCGGCTGCGACCGCACTGGCGGCACCGGTCGCGTCGGCCGGGATCCCGCCCGCACCGAAGCCGGTCGTCAACGAGCACCGCGACATCGGGCGCAACGATCCCTGCTGGTGCGGGTCGGGTAAGAAGTTCAAACGCTGCCACGGCGCCTGAGGCGCTCTCGGCCGGGAACCCCTCCCGGGCGGCGGAGCCGCCCTCCGCGTCCCGCTGACGACGCTGAACGCCGCTCAGGAGGCCCGATAGCTCGCGCAGCGGCCCGCGTGCGGGCCGGGCAAGCCCGGCCCCTACGGCGTGTCGGGCGAGTCGCCCGGGGTGCGTCGCCGCGCGGGCGGGCAGGTCGGGCGTTGTGCGAGGTCGTGCCTCGTGCCTGGCTTGAGCCAGGCTCGTGGCGCTCGCGGAGCGCTCGGGCCCACCGGTTCGGCGTGTTGGCCGCATGATGAGGCCGTGCCGATCCGCCGCCGCACGCTCCTCGTGGTCGCCGCGGTCGGGCTCGCGCTGTTCGCCGTGCTCTCGGTCGCCGTCGTCCGCGAGACGGCGCTCGTCGATCTCGACGAGCGCATCTCGCGTTGGATCGCGGAGGAGATGCCCACCTGGGCGGAGTGGCTCGCCCTCCCGCCGACCTGGGTAGGCGGACTCGTCGGCCTGACCCTCGTCTCGCTCGTCGCCGCCACCGCCCTGGTGGGGGCAGGTCGCCGCTGGGAGGCCGTGTGGATCGTGGCGAGCGTCGCCGCCGTGCAGCTGCTCGTCACGATCGTCAAGACCGGCTTCGACCGGGCGCGCCCCCTCGACGGGGCGGCGATCCCGATGCCGACCTCGTCGTCCTTTCCGAGCGGGCACGCCGCGGCGGGGCTGGTGGCGGCCGGAGCGATCGCGGCGCTCGTCGGGACCCGAGCGCGCGCCTCCGTGGTGTGGGGCGCTGCCGCCCTCGCAGCGCTCGTGATCGGGGCGAGTCGGATCGTGCTGAACGTCCACTTCGTGAGCGACGTCCTCGCCGGGTTCGCGCTGGGCGCCGCGTGCCTGGCGCTCCTGCTGCTCGTACGCGATGCTGTCGCCCGATGGACGGCGACGTGACGGCGGGGCGGGCGGAGATCCTGGTCGAGCCGTTCCGCGAAGAGCTCCTGCCGGACTTCCGGCGCCTCCACTCCGACGTCAACGGGGCAGGCTGGTGCAGCTGCGTCGCCTGGTGGGTGCCGACGTGGGACGGCTGGGGCGAGCGCTCGGCCGAGCAGAACGCCGCGCTTCGCGACGACCTCTGCAGGCGGGGGGAGTACGACGGCCTCCTCGCGTTCGACGGTGAGCAGCCCGTCGGCTGGACGCAGGTCGGACCGCGCGATCGGCTGGCGAAGCTCGTCGCGCAGCTCGAGCTGGCACCCGACCCGGGTGTGTGGGCGGTGACGTGCTTCCTCGTCGCTCCGTCGCACCGCGGCCGCGGCGTCGGCAGGGCGCTGCTCGCGGCGTCGGTGGAGGTCGCACGCGCTGCGGGCGCGACCCGCCTCGAGGGGTATCCGCGCGCCGGCGACGGCGAGGCGAGCGAGCAGTGGACCGGGCCGATGCCGCTGTTCGAGCGCGCCGGCTTCGCGCTGCGGAGGCCGGGCGACCCGCGCGCCGTGATGTCGCTCGCCCTCCACGAGACCCGTGCGTGAGCGAGCGGCCTCGTGGCTCTGAGCCACGAGGTCGGAGGTGCTGCTCGGGCGCGCGGTAGGATCGTCCCCGTGGCCGACGCGCCCGTCACCTCGCCCGCAGAGCAGATCGCGGAGCTCGGAACCCAGCTCGCCTGGGTTCGTGACTACCTTTGACCCCGCTGCGCTGACAGCCCGCGCGGCGGAGCTCGAGGCGGCCATGGGCGCCCCGGGCTTCTGGGACGACCAGCAGGCGGCGGCACGCGTGTCGAAGGAGCACGCTCGGGTGACGCGGACGCTCGAGGGCTATCACCGGCTCGAGCACGATCTGGCCGAGGCGGCGGAGCTGCTCGAGCTGGAGCCCGACCTGGAGGACGAGGTCGTCGAGCAGCTGGCTCCCGTGCGGGCCGAGCTGGCGCGCCTGCAGGAGCAGGCGCTCTTCAACGGCGAGTACGACAGCGGTGACGCCGTCGTCTCGATCAGCGCCGGCACGGGGGGGACCGACGCCCAGGACTGGGCCGAGATGCTGCTGCGCATGTACCTGCGCTGGACGGACGAGCGCGGCTTCCAGACGGAGCTCGTCGAAGCGAGCCCGGGCGAGGAGGCGGGTCTCAAGTCGGCGACGATGACCGTCAAGGGCGAGAACGCCTACGGTCTGTTCAAGGCCGAGCGCGGGGTGCATCGCCTCGTGCGGCTCTCGCCGTTCGACTCGGCGCATCGCCGTCACACGGCGTTCGCGCAGGTCGTGGCGGCGCCCCTCCTCCCGGACACCGAGGACGTCGAGATCGACGAGTCCGAGCTGCGCATCGACACGTACCGCGCGAGCGGGGCCGGTGGGCAGCACGTCAACAAGACCGACTCCGCGGTGCGCATCACGCACCTGCCGAGCGGAATCGTGGTGCAGTGCCAGAACGAGCGCTCCCAGTCCTCGAACAAGGCGACCGCGATGCGCATCCTCAAGGCGAGGCTCGCGGAGCTCGCCGAGGAGGAGCGCGAGGCGGAGCTCGCGCGCGAGCGGGGTGGCAAGGTCGACGTCGGCTTCGGCAGCCAGATCCGCTCGTACGTCCTCCACCCCTACCAGATGGTGAAGGATCACCGCACCGACTTCGAGGTGGGCAACGCCCAGAGCGTGCTCGACGGGGCGCTCGACGGCTTCGTGCAGGCGTACCTGCTCGCCCGCGCTGCCGGAAAGGCCGCGTAGGGGCCGGGCTTGCCCGGCCCGGGCCTCGCGACCCCGGTGCGGTACGGGCGAGCGGTACGGCCGGGCGGGGCAAGCCCCTCCCCCACGGGGTGTCTTGCGGGGTCGTCGCTGTCCTGGCCGCACCGGCCGGCCCGAGCCGGGATCCGCGGAGGAGTCGGCTACACTGGGGCGAACCCGAACCGGAGCGGCCGCGACGGCCGCCCTTCCCTTCTTCCGGTGCAGGACGACGTGACCCCCACCACAGCAGAGGCCCCCACCGCAGCTGCGGTCGTCGACCCGGAGCCGATCCCGTCCGCCGCGGACGCCTCGGCGGCGGTCGCCTCGGGCGCGTCGATGATCGTGTTCGACCACGTGCGCAAGGTCTACGAGCCCGACGTCGTCGCGCTGCAGGGCGCGTCGTTCGTGATCGAGAAGGGCGAGTTCGTGTTCGTCGTCGGCCCGTCCGGCTCCGGGAAGTCGACCATCATCCGGCTCCTCCTCAAGGAGCTCGAGCCCACCGCGGGACGGATCCTCGTCGGCGGCCGCGACCTGACCCGGCTGAAGCGCTCGAAGGTGCCGCTGCTGCGGCGCAACGTCGGCTGCGTGTTCCAGGACTTCAAGCTGCTGCGCGACCGGACGGCGTACGAGAACGTCGCCTACGCGCTGCGCGTCCAGGGCGAGTCGAGCGGGTCGATCCGCAAGAAGGTCCCGGAGGTGCTCGCGCTCGTGGGGCTCGCCCACAAGACGAGCTCGCGACCCGACGAGCTCTCCGGCGGCGAGCAGCAGCGCGTCTCGATCGCGCGCGCGGTCGTCAACCATCCACCGCTCCTGATCTGCGACGAGCCGACCGGCAACCTCGACCCCGACACCTCTGTCGGGATCATGCAGCTCCTGCACCGCATCAACACGGCCGGCACGACGATCCTGATGGTCACCCACGACCGCGAGATGGTGGACAAGATGCGCAAGCGCGTGATCGCGCTCGACGGCGGCAAGGTCGTCCGCGACGAGCGGCGCGGGGGGTACGAGACCGAGTGACCCGCTTCAAGCTCGTCCTCTCCGAGGCGGTCCGCTCGATCGGCTCGAACGTCTCGACCTCGTTCGCCGCGACGATGACCGTCCTGATCGGGATGTTCCTGCTCGGGCTCTTCATCGCGCTCGGGACGTGGGTGGTCTCGTGGTCCGACCACGTCAAGAGCCAGCTCGAGGTGAAGGTGTTCTTCGCGGACGACGTCAAGCCCAAGCAGGTCGACACGGTGCGCATCTACCTGGAGAAGGACGACCGGGTGAAGGAGTTCCAGTTCGTGTCCAAGGTCGAGGCGCTCGAGCGGATGAAGAAGCGCTACCCGGAGCTCACCGCCAACCTCCCCTCCAACCCGCTGCCGGCCTCGTACGAGGTGCTCCCGGTGCGCGCGGAGGAGGTGAAGGCGATCTCCGCCGACCTGCGTGCCCAGCAGTTCGCCGGTGTCGAGCGCGTCAAGGACGGCCAGCAGACCTCACGGCGGATCCTCCAGGTCGCACGGGTGATCCAGGTCGTGTTCCTCGTCGCGGTGATCGTGCTGCTCACGGCCTCCGTGCTCCTGATCGCGAACACGATCCGGCTGTCGATCTTCGCCCGGCGACGGGAGATCGAGGTGATGAAGCTCGTCGGCGCGACGAACTGGTTCGTCCGCGGGCCGTTCATGGTGGAGGGACTGCTCTGCGGCGCCGTCGGGGCGATCGCCGCGATCGTGCTGCTCTTCCTCGGCCGGGAGCTGGCGCTGCCGGCGATCCTCGGCCAGGTGGACACGTCCTCCGACGTGCAGGCGCTGGCCTTCTCGATGATCGCGTTGATCCTGCTGGTCGTGGGGCTGACAGTCGGCGCGCTCGGCTCCGGGCTCACGCTGCGCAAGCACCTCAAGGTCTAGACCCCTCACGCGCGGATCCGGCCCGTGCGCGTGCCGGTACGGTGCGGCGGTGGCCTCCAGACGCGGCAGCCGCCGACCGCCGAAGCGCCCGAGCCGGGCGACCAGGCACGCGCGCGCCCAGGGCGCGTACCGCCACGCGGCGGTGAAGAAGGCGGAGCGGCGGATCGAGATCCGGCTGCCGGCGCGGCGCGTGCAGCCGGAGACCGTGATCGCGCACCTCGGCCCGGCGAACTCCGGCAAGACGTACGAGGCGCTCCGCTTCCTGGCCGAGCACGGGAGGGGCGTGTACGCGGGGCCGCTGCGGATGCTCGCGCAGGAAGCGCACCGTCGGCTGGCCGACGAGCTCGGCGAGGAGCAGGTGGGCCTCGTCACGGGCGAGGAGCGCGTCAATCCCGGCGCGCCGATCATCTGCTGCACGGTCGAGATGGCGCCGTCCGCGGGCGACGTGCTGGTGCTCGACGAAGTGCAGTGGGCCGACGACGAGGAGCGGGGGGCTGCGTGGACGCGTCTGCTGCTGGCGGGCGAGTACCGCCACCTGCGGCTGCTCGGCGCGCTCGACGCGCTGCCGCTCGTCGAGGAGGCGTTTCCCGGGATCGAGGTGCAGGTGTTCGAGCGCAAGCTCCCGCTCGAGTGGATCGGCGCCGTGCAGCTGCGCGCCGTGGCACCGGGGAGCGTGCTCGTGGCGTTCAGCCGCAAGGCGGTGCTCGCGCTCGCCGGCGAGGTCAACCGCGTGCATCCCGGTCGGGTCGCGGTCCTCTACGGCGCCATGCCGCTCGGCTCGCGCCGCGAGGAGATCGACCGCTTCCTCGAGGGTCGGGCGGACGTGTGCGTCGCGACCGACGTTCTCGGGCACGGTGTCAACCTGCCCTGCGAGACGCTGTTGTTCGCCGAGACGACGAAGTTCGACGGCGAGAACCGGCGCAACCTGCTCCCGTGGGAGCTCGCGCAGATCGCCGGCCGGGCGGGGCGCTTCGGACTCGTCGAGCGCGGACACGTCGGCGTGCTCGCGGGCATCGGTTGGGCCAACGCCGACCCGGAGCTCGTCGAGGCCGCGCTCGAGCCCCACGTCCCGCTGCCCGGGGGCCACCTCGGCTACCGCGTCGTCGACGAAGCGCGCATCCGGCCGCAGCTCGCGGATCTCGGCGTGGACGATCCGCTGCGCCTCGATGCCGCGCTCGTCGCGTGGCACCGCGTCGCCCTGCGCGAGTGGGCCTTCGAGAGCTGGCTCGCGGTCGAGTCGCTCCAGCCGATCCGGATGCGCCTCGCATCTTGCGGGGCGCCGGGAAGTCTTCGGCTGGAAGCCCGCGCTCCAAGTATCAACGCGACGCGGTATCGGGCCGTTCATCGTCGCGACGTGGCCTTACAGGCCGCCCAGGAGGACGGCCATGACCGTCGCCGCGTAAAGGGCGATGGTGACCAGCAGGGGGCGGTCGTCGAGCAGGACGCGCTCGGGCTGTCCCCCGACTTCGAGCCGATAGGCCAGGTCCATGTAGCGGAAGAGGCCGAAGGCCACGAACGGGATGGTGAACCCGAGATGGGTGGTTTCGAACTTGGCGATGGTCTCCGGCCAGAGGGTGTAGATCGCGTAGCTCACGAGGGTGGCGCCGGCGGACATGGAGATGAGGTTGTCGAGCACGCGCGCATCGTAGCGGCCGAGGCTGGGGCGGGTGTTGGCCGCGGCGTCCTCCACGGCCAGGAGCTCGTGGCGCCGCTTGCACAGCGCGAGGAACAGCGCGATCAGGAAGGTGCAGAGGAGCAGCCACGGGGAGATGGTCACCGGGATGGCCACGGCGCCGGCGAGGGCGCGCAGCACGAAACCGGTGGCGATGATGAAAACGTCGACGAGGCCGATGCGCTTGAGCCAGCCGGTGTAGAAGAACTGGATCACGAGGTAGGTGGCGATGACCAGGAGCAGCTCGCGGCGGATCACCGCCGCGCCGCCGAGGCCGGCCCCGAGCAGCAGGAGGCCGGAGACGACGGCGACGGCGCGGGATACCTGTCCCGCGGCGATCGGGCGGAAGCGCTTGGTCGGGTGTGCGCGGTCGAGTTCCGCGTCGCGCAGGTCGTTGAAGATGTAGACGCCGCTCGATACCGCGCAGAAGCAGAGCATGGCGCCCAGGGCGGAGGCCAGCGCGCAGGGCGGCAGGTTCTGGGCCCGGTCGCCGAAGGCGAAGACCAGGGCGGCCAGGACGAAGAGGTTCTTGGTCCATTGCGCCGGGCGCAGCAGGCGCAGGAAGTGGATCGCCGGGGTCACGCGGCGACTCCGCGCGCGACCACGCTGCGCTCGTGCGCGGCGCGGGGCCGCCGGCGAAAACCGTTTCGCAGGAGGATCTTCCAGACCATGAGCAGGGCCTCGTGCACGATGGCCGAGTTCATCTTGGAGTCGCCCGATCGCCGCTCGACGAAAATGATCGGCACCTCGGCAATGCGGAAGCCCAGCATCCAGGCCGTGTGCGACATTTCGATCTGGAACGAATAGCCGTTCGAGGTGACGCGATCCAGGTCGATGGACTCGAGCACGGCGCGCCGGAAACATTTGAAGCCGCCGGTGGGATCCGTGAAGGGCATGCCGGTCACGACGCGCACGTAGACCGCGGCGCCCTTGCTCAGGATCAGGCGCTGAAGGGGCCAGTTGATGACGCGGATGCCCCCGAGGTAGCGGGTCCCGAGCGCGAGGTCCGCGCCTTCGATGGCCTTGCGAAATTCGGGAATGGCCGCAGGGTCGTGCGAGAAGTCGGCGTCCATCTCGAACACGAACTCGTAGTGGCGCGCCAGGGCCCACTTGAACCCGGCGATGTATGCCCGGCCCAGCCCGGACTTCGCTTCGCGGTGGAGCACGTGGATACGCGGGTCGGCCGCGCTCATCTCGTCCGCCACGCGGCCCGTGCCGTCCGGCGAGTTGTCGTCGACGAAAAGAATGTCCGCCCACGGCGCGTGCTGGTGCACGGAGCGCGCGATCTCGCGGATGTTCGCCAGTTCGTTATACGTCGGGATAACGATGAGGGCGTCGTTCATGCGGGCGGTACTCTAGCTCGAAAATTGCATCGCTTGCGACGCTATTTTCGAGATAGTAACCGAGGGTTCCATGTTATGAAGCTTGATCTCAGATACTACGGCGACCCGGTGCTGCGCGAGAAGGCGCGCGCCGTGCCGAAGGTCGACGGCGATCTCCGCGGCTTGGCGGAGGACATGATCGAGACCATGCGGGCCAACGCCGGCTGCGGGCTGGCCGCCCAGCAGGTGGGCCATACGGAATCGATCTGCGTGATCGAGGTGCTGCCGGAACAGGACACGGACAAGGCGGGCGTGCGGCAGCACCCCGAACTTTCCATGCCCATGGCCCTGGTCAACCCCGAGATCATCGATAGCTCCAGCAAGACCGACTCCTACGAAGAGGGCTGCCTCAGCTTCCCCGAAGTGCGGGGCTCCGTGCCGCGCTCCCTGGAGGTGACGGTCCGGTTCCTGGACCTGCAGGGCCAGCCCCGCGAAATGCGGCTCCGCGGCTTCCTC
>CAZUVW010000115.1:0-9490 GCA_964623875.1 uncultured Gaiellales bacterium | reverse complement strand
AGCTCCTCCTCCATGCGGATCAGCTTCTGCGACTCGGCCTCGGTGAGCTTGAAGACGGGAATCCCCGTCCACATCGAGACGATGTCGGCGATCTCGTCCTCGCCGATCTCGGGCTGCTCCTCGTCGGCCTCGTTGCGCCAGCTCTCCTCGAGCTCCTTCTTCTTCTGCGTGAGCTTGCGCTCCTTGTCGCGCAGCGAGGCGGCCTTCTCGAACTCCTGCGCCTCGATCGCGTTCTCCTTCTCGGTGCGCACGCGCTCGATCTCCTCCTCGAGCTCGCGATAGCGCGGCGGCGCCGACATCGTCCGGATGCGGACGCGCGAGCCGGCCTCGTCGATCAGGTCGATCGCCTTGTCGGGGAGGTGGCGGTCCTGGATGTAGCGGTCGGCGAGCACCGCCGAGGCGCGCAGGGCGTCGTCGGAGATCTTCACGCGGTGGTGCGCCTCGTAGCGGTCGCGCAGCCCGCGCAGGATCTGCACGGTCTCGTCGATCGACGGCTCCTCGACGCGCACCTGCTGGAAGCGGCGCTCGAGGGCGGCGTCGCGCTCGAGGTACTTGCGGTACTCGTCGAGCGTCGTCGCGCCGATCGTCTGCAGCTCGCCGCGCGCGAGCGCCGGCTTGAGGATCGAGGCCGCGTCGATCGCGCCCTCGGCCGCGCCGGCGCCGACGAGGTTGTGCAGCTCGTCGATGAACAGGATGATGTCGCCGCGCTGGGTGATCTCCTTCATCACCTTCTTGAGGCGCTCCTCGAACTCACCGCGGTACTTCGACCCGGCGACGAGCGCCGCGAGGTCGAGCGTGTAGATCTGCTTGTTCTTCAGCAGCTCGGGCACCTGGTTCGAGGCGATCCGCGACGCGAGCCCCTCGACGACGGCGGTCTTGCCCACGCCCGGCTCGCCGATCAGCACGGGGTTGTTCTTCTGGCGGCGCGAGAGGATCTGCATCACGCGCTCGATCTCGGTCTGACGCCCCACGACCGGGTCGAGCTTGCCGTCGGTGGCGGCCTTCGTCAGGTTGCGGCCGAACTGGTCGAGCAGCTTCGAGCTCTTCGCCTTCTCGCCCGCGGCGGGCGTGCCCGAGCCCGACTGGCGGCGCCCAGGGCCGGAGAGCATGCGGATGATCTCGTTGCGGATCTTCTCGGCGTCCGCGTCGAAGTCGAGCAGGATGCGGGCGGCGACGCCCTCGTTCTCGCGGACGAGCCCGAGCAGGATGTGCTCGGTGCCGATGTAGTTGTGACCCAGCGAGAGCGCCTCGCGCAGCGCGAGCTCGAGCACCTTCTTCGCGCGCGGCGTGAACGGGATCTGGCCGGTGGTGACCTCGTCGCCCTGACCGACGATCCGCGCGACCTGCGCGCGCACCTCCTCCACCGTGATGTCGAGCTGCTCGAGCACGCGCGCAGCGAGCCCCTCCTCCTCGCGGAGGAGGCCGAGCAGGATGTGCTCGGTGCCGATGTAGTTGTGCTTGAGGGCACGTGCCTCGTCCTGTGCAAGGACGACCACCTGACGGGCCCGCTCCGTGAAACGCTCGAACACGCTGCCTCGACGCTCCTTTCGCCGCTCCGGCGACTGCGACTCTCGCGATCGCCGGGTCGAAGGCTCTGACGGATCGTACCGAACTCCCCGGGGGTCGCCGATCCCGCGGTGTTCGGCTGCACCGCGCTGTACCCTTCTCCGCTCGTGAGCGGCAAGGCACTCGTCACCGGTGGCGCCGGGTTCATCGGCTCGTATCTCAGCGAGCTGCTGCTCGACGAGGGCTGGGAGGTCTGGGTGCTCGACGACCTCTCGACGGGGTCGCTCGCGAACGTCGAGCACCTCCGTGACCACCCCGGGTTCCACCTCGTGGTCGACTCGGTGCTCTCGTCCACGGCGGTCAACGAGCTCGTCTACAAGTGCGACGTCGTCTACCACCTCGCGGCCGCGGTCGGCGTCCGCCTGATCGTCGAGCAGCCCGTGCGCACGCTCGTGACCAACCTGCGCGGCACGGAGATCGTGCTGGAGCACGCGCACACCTTCGGCAAGCGCGTGCTGGTGGCGTCGACCTCCGAGGTGTACGGCGACCATCGCGAGGAGCGCCCGCTGGTCGAGGACGACCGCCGCATCTACGGGCCGACCACGCAGCGCCGCTGGGCGTACGCCGACTCGAAGGCGATGGACGAGTTCCTCGCGCTCGCGCACCACCAGGAGTCCGGGCTCGACGTGGTCATCGCGCGCCTCTTCAACACCGTCGGCCCCCGCCAGAGCGGCGAGTACGGGATGGTGATCCCGCGCTTCGTTCGCCAGGCGCTCGCCGGCGAGACGCTCGAGATCCACGGGGACGGGTCGCAGACCCGCTGCTTCTGCCATGTGCGAGACACCATCCGGGCCCTCCACGGCCTGATGGAGCACGGCCGGTCGGGCGAGATCTACAACGTCGGCTCGGCCAACCGGATCGCGATCGACGCGCTGGCCGAGGAGATCGTCCGGCGGACCGACTCGTCGTCGACGATCGTGCGCATCCCCTACGAGCAGGTGTACGGGCAGGGGATCGAGGACATGCTCCACCGCATCCCGTCGATCGACAAGGTCAGCGCCGAGATCGGCTGGGAGCCGACCCGCGGACTGGACGACATCCTCGCCGACGTGATCGCCTTCGAGCGCTCCGCGCTCGCGGCACGCTGAAGCAGGCACGGCGACCGTCACGATCGGTGCCCGGCTTCAGCCGGGCTCCTGCGGAGCTCAGTCGACCTGCCGCAGCGCGGGGAACAGCACGACGTCCCGGATCGTCTCCTTGCCCGTGAGGAGCATCGTGAAGCGGTCGATGCCGAAGCCGAGGCCGCCGGTCGGCGGCATCCCGTAGGAGAGCGCCTCGACGTAGTCGGGGTCTCCGCGCTCGCCCTCGACCTGCGTGGACTGCTGGTCGAAGCGGGCCTGCTGCATCGCGGCCTCGTTGATCTCGGTGAAGGCGTTGCCGAGCTCCATGCCGCCGGCGAAGTACTCGAACCGCTCGGTGAGCGTCGGGTCGTCGTCCGTCGGACGGGCGAAGGGCGAGAGCTCGACCGGGTAGTCGTGGACGATCGTCGGCTGGATCAGCCCCGGCTCGACGAAGTGCGAGAACGCGTGGTCGACGAGCTGGGCCCAGTCCCGGTCGGCCTCGGTCTCGACGCCCTTCTCCGTCAGCCAGGCGCGCAGCTCGTCCTCGTCGCGGGTCCACAGCTCGTGCCGCTCGAGCGCGTCGGTGAACCGGAGGCGCTGCCACGGCGCCGCCAGGTCGATCTCGTGGCCGCGGAACGTGACCACGGTCGAGCCCAGCACCTCGGTCGCGACGCGCTCGACGAGCTCCTCGATGCGAGCCATCGTGTCCCGGTAGTCGGCGTAGGCCTCGTACCACTCGAGCATCGTGAACTCCGGGTTGTGCTTGAACGAGACGCCCTCGTTGCGGAAGTCCTTGCCGATCTCGTAGACGCGCTCGAGCCCGCCCACGATCAGGCGCTTGAGGTACAGCTCGGTCGCGATCCGCAGGTAGAGGTCGCTCTCCAGCTCGTTGTGGTGCGTCACGAACGGGCGCGCGAACGCGCCGCCGTAGCGCGGCTGCAGGATCGGCGTCTCGACCTCGACGAACCCCTGCTCGTCGAGGTAGCGGCGGACCGCGGTCACGATCCGGGCGCGGGTGAGGAACACCTCCCGCGTCTCGTCGTTCATCAGCAGGTCGAGGTAGCGCCTGCGATAGCGCAGCTCGACGTCGGTCAGCCCGTGGAAGGTGTCCGGCAGCGGCTGCGTGTTGCGCGCGAGCACCTCGACGGCGTCGGCGAGCACGGACGGCTCGCCGCGCTTGGACTTCGCCGGACGACCCGTGACGCCGACGACGTCGCCCAGGTGGACGTCGATCTCCCCCGTCCTCGCGACCTCGCAGATCACCTGGATCCGTCCCGACCGATCGACGACGTCGAGGAAGACGAGCTTCCCCATCCCCCGCCGCGCCATCGCGCGCCCCGCGATGCGTCGGGTCGTCTCCAGCTCCCCGCCCACCTCGAGCGGCTCGGCCTCCGCGCGCACCTCCGCGACCGCGTCGCGGTCGGGGAAGCGCTTCGGTGCTTGCGGCGTGTCGGTCATCGATCGCTGGATCCTAGGAGAGCCCGGCCCCGCCGGTCGGGAGCTGCGGCAGATCGTGCACCGTTCGGCCACTCCGCCACGGCTCGCCTGGCGCTCCGGGGCGTCGCTCGCGGTGCGCGGCCGGAGGGGATAGCCCGGTAGGCCAGACCCGGAGAGCCGCGTGCCGCGAGCGGCGTCAGCGGGTCGCGGAGGCCGGCTCCGCCGGCCGGGAGCGACCCGCGGCCGGTGCGTCAGGCGGCTTTGATCTCCATGATCTTGTACTTGATCACGGCCCCGCGCGGTGTCGTCACCTCGACGGTCTCGCCCTTCTTGCGCCCGATGATCGCCTTGCCGACGGGCGACTCGTTGGAGAGCTTCTGCTCGGCCGGGTTGGCCTCGGCCGAGCCGACGATCAGGTACTCGACGGTCTGCTTGGCGTCGACGTCGCGCAGCCGCACGACCGACCCGATCGACACGACGGAGGTGTCGACGTCGCCGGTGTCGATCACGCGCGCGTTCGCCAGCCGCTCCTCCAGCTGGGCGATCTTGTGCTCGAGCATCGCCTGCTCGTTCTTGGCGTCGTCGTACTCCGCGTTCTCCGCGATCTCGCCGAACTCGCGCGCGACGCGGATCCGC
The DNA here is from genome assembly GCA_964623875.1 of uncultured Gaiellales bacterium. Taxonomy (GTDB): domain Bacteria; phylum Actinomycetota; class Thermoleophilia; order Gaiellales; family Gaiellaceae; genus Gaiella. The sequence goes on along the minus strand of CAZUVW010000115.1, from coordinate 4,790 downwards.
TCGGCGATCTCCCGACGGCCCTCCGTGCGCAGCGTCTCGAGCTCCGACTTGAGCGTCTCGTAGCCCTCGGGGGTGAGGATCACGTCCTTCAGGGGGCCTCCTGGCTGTCGTTCGGGTGCGCTGAACGGGCGCAACCGCGCCCGCGAGAGCGGGCATCCTAGCCGCCCCGTGCGGGGCGTCGCAACTCGGGCCGGCAGACGCGGCGGAGGCGGGGTCTACCATGGCCCGGAATGGACGTCGATCTGCAGCAGCCCTGGTCGATCGGGGGCGTCGAGATCCCGACGCGGGTCGTGCTCGCGCCGATGGCGGGCGTCAGCGTGCAGGCGTTCCGCCGGCAGGGGCGACGGTTCGGCGCGGGCCTCGTCTGCTCCGAGATGGTCAGCTGCGCGGGGATCGAGCACCGCAACGAGCGGACGCTCGGGTACCTGCGCGTCGCGTCCGACGAGCACCCGCTCGCGATCCAGCTCTTCGGGTCCGACCCTGCGACGATGGCGGAGGCCGCCCGGATGGTCGAGGAGGCCGGCGCCGACCTGATCGACCTCAACTTCGGCTGCCCCGTCAAGAAGGTGACGAAGACGGGGGCCGGCGCGACGCTGCTGGAGGACCCGGCCCTCGCCTGCCGCATCGTCGAGGCGATCGTGGCCGCCGTCGACCTCCCGGTCACCGTGAAGATGCGCCGCGGCGTGCGGGACGGCTCACGCGACTGCCTCGTGACCGGACCGCTCCTGGCCGACGTCGGCGCTGCGGCGCTCACGCTCCACCCCCGCTCCGCGCGCCAGATGTACACGGGCTCCGCCGACCACGCGCTGACGGCGGAGCTCGTCGCGCTCGTCGACGTCCCCGTGATCGCCTCGGGCGACATCACCTCCCGCGCCCGTGCGCAGACCGTGCTCGCCACCACGGGAGCTGCCGCGGTGATGGTCGGCCGGGCCGCACAGGGGAACCCGTGGGCGCTCGCCGAGATCGCCACGGGCACACCGGCCGAGCCGACCCGCGAGGAGGTCGTCGCCGAGCTCGTCCTGTTCGTCCGGGAGACCGTGCGCGAGCTCGGCGAGCGTCGCGCGAGCGGCTTCCTGAAGAAGTTCTACGGCTGGTATCTCGGACGCGGCCGCTTCCCGCGCGCGTTCAAGCAGGAGCTCGTCGTGCTGGGCTCCACCGCGGAGGTCGAGCGGAGGCTGCTCGAGGCGGCGCCGGGCGCCGTCGCCCTGCTCGCGCAGCTCGAGGCGGATCTGCCGGACGGCGACGAGATCACGCTCGCGCTGCCGATCTCGGCGTTCGGCGGCGGGTAGACGCCGAGGCCGACGACGAGCTCCCCCGATCGGGCGCGCCTCACCCGGACGAGGGATGTCCAACGAGGCCCGGCCCGGGTTGACTGAGAGCGACGTGGGCACCCATGCTGCGGCATCGAGGGGGCCGCTCCGTCGCCCTGCGGCCCTGCAGGCTGCGCCGACCGGCGTGGCCGATCCGACGCGGGGCACCATCGTCGCGATCGCCTTCCCCCTCGTCGCCGTCCTGTCCGTCGCGGGGATCGCGGTCACCCGCGGGATCGAGGTCTCGGGCGCACCCGCGTTGCTCGTCGCGCTCTTCGTGGCGGCAGCGGCCAGCGAGCGACTGACGATCCAGTTCGGCCCACGCAGTCGGTACACGGCCTCGACCCCCGCGGTCGTGCTCTCGGGACTGGTGGGCGGGCCGCTCGTCGGCGCGCTCGCCGGGGCGAGCACCCAGGTCGCCTCCGGGGACACGGTGTGGCGCCGCCGGGCGGCGGAGGGAGGCGTGGGCGCGCTCCAGGGCATCGTCGCGGGGTGCGTCGGCCTCGTCGCGTGGTCGGAGGCGGCGGGGGCCGTCGCAGTCGTGCTCGGCGCGTACCTGGCCGCGATCGCGGTGAACACCGTCTGCCGCGCTCTGACGATGATCGAGCGCCGCACCCGCCCGTTCGCACAGACCTGGGCGCGAGGGCTGCTCGTCGACCTCGTCGAGGCGATCGTCCTCGCGCCGCTGCTCGCGACGCTGCTCTACGTCGCCCAGGAGAGCCCGGCGCTCGTGGTCGGCGTGGTCGCCTCGCTCGTGCTCGGGCTGCTGCTGATCGAGCGGATCCGCGCCACGGCGGCCTCAGCGCTCGCACGCGAGCAGGAGAACGCCCGCCGCGACCAGCTCACCGGAGCGCCGAACCGGCGGGCGTTCGAGGAGGCGCTCGCGCTCGAGCACCAGCGCGTCGTCCGTGGAGGGCAGCCTGCGGGCCTGTTCATGATCGACATCGACCGCTTCAAGTCGATCAACGACCGGTTCGGCCACGACGTCGGCGACGACGTGCTCGTCGCGGTGGTCGAGCGGCTCCAGCACGGGCTGCGCGGGATCGACGTCGTCGCTCGCTGGGGAGGCGAGGAGATCACCGTCCTCGCGCCCGGGATCCGCAGCCGGCGCGGGCTGGAGCAGTTCTCGGAGCGCATCCGCCGGCTCGTCGGCGACGAGCCGCTCGTCGCCGGGCGGACGGCCCTCCCGGTGACCGTCTCGGTCGGCGGGACGCTGCTCGACGGGTCGCAGCCGCCGGGCGAGGCGATCCGGCGCTCGGATGCCGCCATGTACGAGGCGAAGCGCCGCCGTGACAGCTGGGTCGTCAAGCTCCCTCCGCGCCTGACGCTCCACCTCGAGAGCGCCTAGCAGGCGGCGGGGAAGCAGGCGGCGCTAGGCGGAGGAGGGGCGGTGGCCCGTGAGCGCGGCTGCCAGGCCGAGCCCGAGGAAGATCGTCCCCGAGACCCAGCGCTGCGCGCGGAGGAACCGCCTGCTCTCGCGCAGGACGGCTCCCGCCGTGCCCGCCACGAGCGCCCAGACGAGGTCGCTGGCCAGCGCGATCACCACGAAGACCGCGCCGAGCAGGGCGAGCTGCGGCCGGGCGGGCTCGTCGGGAGCGACGAACTGCGGGAGGAAGGCGAGGAAGAAGAGCGCGGTCTTGGGGTTGAGCACGTTCACGACCACCCCCTGCGCGTACACCCTGCGACGGGTCGGCTCCGGGAGCCGGCCGCCGATCCGCCGCTCGTCGCCTGCGAGCAGCGTGCGGATGCCGAGCCAGACGAGGTAGGCGGCGCCGAGCAGCTTGACGGCGTCGAACGCCGTCGCCGACGTCGCCAGCACCGCGCTGAGCCCGACCACCGCCGCGACCACGTGCACGAGCCCCCCGCTCGCGATCCCGAGGGCCGACACGACTCCCACGGATCGGCCGCCGTGGACGCTCTGGGCGACGATGTAGAGGACGGCGGGGCCGGGCACCACCGCGAGCGCGAGGGCGGCCAGCGCGAAGACCCAGAGCGTGGCGGGGTCGACGGTCACGACCAGCCGTGACCGTCGGCGTCGCCGGCGAGAGCGTCGGCGTTCAGCTCCCACACGAGCCGCAGCCCGTCGAGGGTCAGGTACGGGTCGACGGTCGCGATCGCGGAGCTGTGCGGTGCGACGAGGTCGGCCAGCCCGCCCGTCGCGACGACGGGGGCCTCGGGAGCCTCGAGCTCGGCACGGATCCTCGCAGCGATCCCGTCGACCTGGCCCGCGAAGCCGTAGACGAGCCCCGACTGGAGGCCGCCGACGGTGGTCTTGCCGATCACGCTCGGCGGCGCGGCGAAGTCGACCTTCACCAGGCGAGCGGCGCGGGCGAACAGCGCGTCCATGGAGATCTCGATCCCGGGCGCGAGCACGCCGCCGACGTACTCCCCGGCGGCCGACACGACGTCGAAGTTCGTCGAGGTGCCGAAGTCGACGACGATCACCGGAGCGCCGTACCGCTGCCTGGCCGCGACGGCGTTGACGATGCGGTCGGGGCCCACCTCGCGCGGGTCGTCGTAGCGGATCGGGACGCCCGTTCGCACGCCGGGCCCCACGGACAGCAGCGGGGCCTCGGCCCACCGCTCGGCGAGGCGCTCCCACTCGCGCACGAGCGTCGGCACGGTCGAGGAGAGGCAGATGCCCGAGACGAGCTCGGCGTCGAGCAGGCCCGCGAGCAGCACCCCGAGCTCGTCGCCCGTGCGCGAGCGCTCGGTCGCGATCCGCCAGTGGTCGACGAGTCGCTCGGCCTCGTACAGGCCGAGCGCCGTCTGCGTGTTCCCCACGTCGACCGCGAGCAGCATCTCGCGATGGTAGTCGGAGCGTGTCGGCCGGGCTCCTGCGGAGCCGTGCCTAGGGGAGCGGGTCGTCAGGTGGGAGCGGATCTCCCAGACGCTCGGCGAGGGACTCGGCCGTGAGCCGCGGCTCGTCGTTCTCGCCCCGGAGCTCCTCGACGGTCACGTCGCCGGTCGTGTAGACCTCGGCGCGCGGGATGATCCGGGAGGGACGGTTCTTGTCCCAGACCCAGACGTCCTCCATCTGCAGGTGGCAGAACGGGTAGCTCGCCTGCGGCGCCACCTTGAGGTCGAGGTTGTTGCACAGGTACGTGGCGTCCTGGGTGAGCACGCAGTAGCGGAACATCGAGAAGACGGCCGTGTACTCGCGCTTCAGCTGGAGCTCGAGCTCGGCCTCGAACTCGTCGAGATCGTCGAGATGGCTCATGACGCTGAGTGTAGTGCCGCCAAGAGGTCGGCCACGCGACCGCGACCGGGCAGCACGAGCTCGGGGTCGAGCTCCGCGAGCGGCTCGAGCGCGAACGCCCGCTCGTGCAGGCGGGGGTGCGGCACCTCGAGGCCCGCCTCGGCCACCCGCGCGTCGCCGTGGACGAGCAGGTCGAGGTCGACGGCACGCGGCCCCCAGCGCTCGCGCTCGCCCTCGCGCCTGCGGCCGAGCCGGCGCTCGACGTCGAGCAGGACGTCGAG
>CAZUVW010000114.1:0-9508 GCA_964623875.1 uncultured Gaiellales bacterium | reverse complement strand
GAGGCCCAGCCCGGCGACTTCGTCGTCGAGAAGATGCGCATGAGCGCCTGGCAGGACACGAAGCTCGAGCAGATCCTGCAGGGCACCGGACGCGACACGGTGATCGTGACGGGGGCCTGGACGAACATGTCGATCGAGCACACGTCGCGCACCGGCGCCGACAAGGGCTACACCATGGTGGTGCCCGAGGACGGCTGCTCGACGATGAACGCCGACTGGCACAACGCCTCGATCAACTACGCGCTCCAGAACGTCGCGACCGTGACGACCTGCGCCGACGTCAAGGCCGCCCTGGGCGGATGAGCGCTTCGCCCGACGGGCGGCTCCGATGAAGACGCGAGCAGCGCTCTTCCACGCCGTCGGCGAGCCGTTCGAGGTCGTCGAGCTGGATCTCGCCGAGCCCGGGCCCGGCGACGTCGTCGTGCGGATGCACGCCGTCGGGATCTGCGGTACCGACCTGCACCAGGTCAGGGGCGAGTTCCGCCGGCCGACGCCGATGGTGCTGGGCCACGAGGGCGCCGGGGTGGTCGAGGCGGTCGGCGACGACGTCCGCTCCGTGCGCCCGGGTGACCGGGTGGTGCTGTCCTGGGCGCCCGGCTGCGGCGAGTGCGTCGGCTGCCGGCGAGGGCGCCCCGCGACGTGCCGGGTGCTCAACGCCGCGATCCCGATGGGGACGCTGCCGGACGGGACGACGGGGATGTCCTACCGCGGGCAGACGGTCTACCGCGGCACCGCGACGGGCTGCCTGGCGGAGCGGTGCGTCGTCTCGGAGCGGGCGGTGCTGCCGCTTCGCAGCACGATCCCGCTCGAGCAGGCGGCGTTGCTCGGCTGCGCGGCCCTCACCGGCGTGGGCGCGGTGCTGTTCGCGGCCGGCGTCGAGCGCGGGGCGAGCGTGCTGGTGCTCGGCGCGGGAGGCGTCGGCCTGTTCGTCGTGCAGGGGGCGGTGATCGCTGGCGCGGGGACGATCGTCGCGGTCGACCCGCTCGAGGCGCGCCGGACGCAGGCTCGCGCGCTCGGCGCGACCCACGCGGTGTCGCCGGACGATCTGGCGGCGGCGCTGGACGAGGTGCTCCCCGACGGAGCAGACGTCGGGTTCGATGCGGTCGGCGACCCCGCGACGACCGCGATCGCGCTCGAGCACACGCGCGACGGCGGGCTGGCCGTGATCGTCGGGCTGCCCGCCGCGGGCCTGCGGCTCGACCTCGACCCGTTCCAGCTCATCAGGCGCGAGAAGCGCCTGACCGGGACGCTGTACGGGTCGGCCGACCCCGCGGTCGCCCTGCCGGTGCTCCTGGATCACGTCGCGGCTGGCCGGCTCGAGCTCGGCGCGCTCGTCGGCCGGTCCTTCGCGCTCGACGACGTGAACGACGCGATCGCCGCCAGCCTCGCCGGCGAGCCCGGACGCGTGCTCGTCACGCCGGGCTAGGGATCGGTCGGCCCCGGCACGTCGTCGTCGTGGGCGGCGCCCCGCTCCGGGAGCGCCGACGCGAGCGCCGCGACGATCTCCTCCTGGAGCCACGACAGGTAGTGGTAGAGGGCGTGGCGCGGTGCGTCGGGGTCACGGCGGTCGACGCGGCCGACGTACGTGTCGTCGGTCACGTCGAGCTGCGTGCCGAGCACGAGGCGCAGGCTCTCGACGGCGCCCAGCCAGCAGCCGAGCTCCTCGTCGGTGAGCCGATCGGCGTGGGCGGTGCGCTCGAGCTCCGCCAGCGCCCGGAGCCGGCCGTCCACGAGCTGCTCGCCGACCAGCGCGTGGTACTCGACGTTCGCGGCGGCGTCGTCGACGAACGCCGGTGGGAAGAGCCGATAGAGGCTCGGCTCGTCGGCCGCGATCGCGTCGCGGAGCTGGGCGGGCAGCGCTGCTAGCACGTCCCGCTCGGCCCGGGGGAGACGAACCCGATAGCCGCTCTCGCGATCCCGGGAGATGCGCCGACGTGCCATCACCACGCGACACGCTACGGCACGCGACAATCCCGGTGTGAGCACGCAGCTGACCGAGGCGCCGATCGAGGTCGAGGAGCCCGCCGGCGACGAGGCGCCGGTCGAGGAGGGGCCCTGGGTCGTGATCGTCTGGAACGATCCGATCAACCTGATGTCGTACGTGACGTACGTCCTGCAGAAGCTGTTCGGGTACTCGCGCGCCCGCGCGACGCGGCTGATGCTCCAGGTGCACAACGACGGCAAGGCGGTCGTCTCCACCGGAACGCGCGAGAAGGCGGAGCTCGACGTGTCCCGGCTCCACGCCCACGGCCTGTGGGCGACGATGCAGCAGGACTGAGAGCCTGCCCTGCGCGCGGCGCGGCGCGCTAGCCGGCCGCCGCTCGCCCGGTGCGACCCGGCTCGGCGTCGCGGTCGGCAGGCTGCTCCGGCTCGTCGTCGAGCTCGAGGTCGTCGGGCGCCGAGCGCGCCGCCGTGAGGGCGCCGGCATCGACCTCGCGGACGGTGGGCTGCTTGTCGAGCCACAGGCTCCCCTGCTCGTCGAACGCAGCGCGGTCGCCGGTGACCGTCCACCACTCGCCGTCGCGGGCGTCCGTGGGCGGCGAGCCCGTCCAGTAGCCAGTGCACAAGGACGGGGGGCGGCCGTAGACCGCGAGGTCGCCCATCACGCCGACCGGAGCGACGTACCCGTCGTCGTCGATCGGTGCGACGACGTGGCCTGCCGCCGGAGCGCCGATCGAGCCGGGTCGTGGCTTCGTGCCGAAGGCCTGGAAGACGATCGTCCCGGTCTCCGCGGTCCCGTAGCCGTCGAGGAGCGGAACGCCTGTCGCCTTCTCGAAGCGGCGCCGCAGGGCGAGCGAGAGACGTGCCCCGGTCGACGTCGCGTTGCGCAGCCGGTCGAGTCGGGCGTCGGACTCCTCGAGGGCGTCGAGGAGCGCCGCGTGACCCGCCGGGGGCTGGACGACGATCGAGGGCGGGTGGCGATGGAGGAGCTCGACGCGGTCGTCCGGCTCGATGTCGCGGTCGATGAGGAGCACCTCGGCCCCCGCCGACCAGGGCCCGAACAGGCCGTGCCAGAGCGCGATCGTCGAGCCGCCGTCCGCGTTGCACCAGACGCGGTCTCCCGGCTGCGCGTCGAGCCAGTCGCGGGCAGGGACGTAGGCGGCGAACGTCGCGGCGTGCGCGTGGACCACCGGTCGCGGCCGTCCCGAGGTGCTTCCGGAGGTGAAGACGATCAGGGCGGGCGACTCGACCGGCTCGGACGCAGGCGGGGTCGGCGAGCCGACGCGCACGAGCTCCCACTGCGCCTCCTCCAGCGTCAGGACCGCCGCCCGCTCGGGGAGTCGCGTCCCGGCCTCCGCCATGGGTGCCGCGCTGCGGTCGTCCACCACGAGCAGCGACGGCTCGACCTGGACGATCCGCACGGCGAGCTCCTCGGCGTCCAACCCGACGCCGACCGGCACGGGCAGCAGTCCGATCCTGAGCGCCCCGAGGATCGCCGCAGCCCAGGCGGTCCCCGGGTCGAGCGCCACGACGACGCGACCACCCGGCTCCGGGGCGCGCTCGAGGAGGAGGCGGGCCCAGCGCAGGCTCTCGCGCATCACGTCGGCGAACGTGCAGGTGTCGACCGTCCCGTCGGACGCGACGTGGATCAGCGCGGGCCGGAGACGGTCGCGGGCGAGGACGTCGACCGCGTCCTGGGCGAAGTTGAACGTCGGTGGGACGCTCCAGGCGGCGTCGTACGTGCGCGGCCTGGCGGGTGCGGTGTCGTCCTGGCGCTTGCGCCGCCGAAGTGACATGGGCCTCCCCGCCTACCGCGTCGATCGGGTCGTGCCGGGACGCTCGGGGGCGTCGACCGTGGGGACGGACAGTCGCTTCAAGCCCGACATCCTACCCCGCTGCTCGCGCACGTTCCAGATCGCACGATCGCTCGTGGACAGGCGCATGGGCTCGGCGCTCAGGTGCCGCGCACCTGCTCGTCCTCGGCTTGCTCGACCGGTGAGGTGGCCGGCGTCGCTCGGCCGGCCGATGCCCCGTAGTGCTTCAGCCGCTCCGCGAAGCCCTCGATCGGCGAGTCGTCGACGTCGTCACCGGGCTCGGGCACCGACGGCTGCCGTCCGCGGCGCTCGGCCAGCCGACGCTCCTGCTCGGCCCGTCTCGCGGCTTCGCGCTCGAGCCGTCGCCGCTCCTCCTGCGCCCGCCGTGCCGCTTCCCGCTCCTCGCGCTCGATCCGCTTGCGCTGCTCCTCGGCGCGCTTGGCGGCCTCGCGCGCCTCGCGCTCGCGCTGCTTGGCGAGCTCGCGCTCGGCCTGCTCGTGCCGCTTCCGCTCCTCCGCTGCGCGCTTCGCTGCCTCGCGAGCCTCGGCCTCGGCCCGCAGGCGCTCCTCCTCGGCGCGCTTGGCGGCCTCGCGCGCCTCGCGCTCGCGCTGCTTGGCGAGCTCGCGCTCGGCCCGCTCGTGCCGCTCGCGCTCCTCCTGGCTGCGGCGCGCGGCCTCAGCCGCCTCTCGCGCCTCGAGCGCCCGGCGCTCGGCCGCCTGTCGCTCCTCCTCGGCACGCCGTTCGGCCGCCTCGCGCTCCTCCTGGGCGCGCCGCTCGGCTGCCTCGCGCTCCTCCCGGGCGCGCCGTTCGGCGATCTCACGCTCCTGCTGCGCGCGCTTCAGCTCGGCGTCGTGCGCTGCCTGCGCCTCCCGTGCCCGGCGCTCGGCGTCCTCGAGCTCGGCCCGTCTGCGCGCTGCCTCGTCGGCCGGGAGCCAGCCTCCGTCCTCCGGCTGGCTCGAGGCGGTCGCCGCCGCTGCCGCTGCCGCCGCAGCAGCAGCAGCGCGTCGTGCCTTCTCGCGCTCCGCCTGGAGACGGCGCTCCTCGCGCTCGCGCCGCTCGACCGCTTCACGCGCCTCACGCTCCTCGCGCTCGCGCCGCTCGGCGGCAAGACGCTCCTCGTCGCGACGTCGCTGCTCGGCCTCGGCCTGCTCGGCGGCCGCTCGTGCCTCGCGCTCGGCCTGCTCGCGCGCTTCGCGCTCCTGCCGCTCGGCCAGCTCCCTGGCCTCCTCCTCGCGACGCCGTCGCTCCTCCTCCGCGCGCAGCGCCGCCTCGCGCTCCTCTCGCTCGAGCCGCTGTCGCTCCGCCTCGGCCCGCTCGGCGGCCTCGCGCGCCTCCTGCTCGAGCCGCTGTCGCTCCGCCTCGGCCCGCTCGGCGGCCTCGCGCGCCTCTCGCTCCTGTCGCTCCGCGAGCTCGCGCGCCTCCTGCTCCTGTCGTGCCCGCTCTTCCTCGGCTCGGATCTCCGCCTCGCGGCGCTCACGGTCTTCGCGCTCGCGCCGCTCGCGCTCGGCGCGCTCGATCGCGCGGGCGCGCTCCGCGGCAGCGGCGACGAGCGCCGCCCGCGCTGCGTCGTCTGCCGCCGAGATCTCCGCATGTGCCCGTTCGCTCCCCGCGGCCCAGAGCGTGCCCTCCTCGTCGCGCACCGCGCGGACGCCTGTCATGAACCAGCCGTCGCGGAACGTCGCTGCGGTCGCCGCCGGCTGGCCGAGATACTCGAGGAACAGCGTCGGAGGTGTCGTGAGCACGGCGAGCTCGCCCTCGACGCCCGCAGGCGCGAGGCCACCGTCGCCGTCGAGCAGCGCGAGATCGTGGCCGGGCAGCGGCACACCGAGCGATCCCCGCGCGACGGGCGATCCTACGAGCCCGCCGGTGACGAGCGGCAGCTCGACGAGGCCCAGCGCCTCGGCCACCTCGAGCCCGAGCTCCTCGGCGAGGACGTCCGCGACTGCCGGCTCGAGCGATCCCCCGTAGGAGAGCGCGCGCCGAAGGGGGAGGGCCAGCGCCGGCAGCTCGGGGAGCACCTGCGCGATCTGCGCGTGCTCGTCGGCGCTCTGCCCGAGGATCGTCACGCCGAGACGCTGGACGAGCCCGATCCGCTCCTCCGGCTCGAACGACAGCGCGTGGGCGAGCACCTCGGCACCGCGCGACCACGTCGCGAGCGCGCCGCAGAAGACGAGCTCGGGCGAGTCCGTGGGCGCCGAGATCCAGACGAGATCGCCGCTCTGGGCGGCGAGCCAGTGCTCGCCGATGGTGGCGGTCGCCCAGGTCGACGCGTGGTGGTGCACGACGGGCGGAGCGTCGGGCTGCGGGCCGAAGAGGACGAGGGCAGGGTCGAGGGCGCTCGTGTCCTCGGTCGGCGCCTGACCGTGATGGCGGCGCAGCTCGTCGACGGCGTCGTCGAGGTACAGGACGGGGGGAGCAGAGCCGCGCGCGAGCATCTGCTCGACGGCCTCCTCCGACGCGCGGTCGGCGACGACGAGCGACGCCTGCAGCAGCTGAGCCCTGCGCGTGAGCTCGTCGACGTCGATCGAGCCGGCCGCGGGGGAGAGGACGACGCCGCCCTTCAGCGCCGCGAGCAGGAGCGCGTGCCAGGCGGGCACGTGGTCGGCCACCACGATCACGCGGTCGCCGACGCCGAGCCGCCCGCGAAGGAGGTGCGTCCACCGGGCGGCGTCCCGGGCCAGCTCCGCGAACGTGCGCCGGTCGACGATCCCCTCCTCGTCGACGAAGGTCAGGGCCGGCAGCAGCGGATCGGCGGCGAGCCGCTCGACCACGTCGCGCGTGAAGTTGAAGCGCGCCGGCACCGCCCATGCCGCGTCGAAGGGGAGGGCCGGCTCGACGACTCTGCGGCGGCGCAAGCGCACGCTCGACCTCTAGCTCCGACCCCGCTCCCAGCGCTCGCGGTCGTCGTCCCGCACGGGCTGGAAGCCGTCGGTGGAGCCCTCGGGACCGCAGGAGGTGGCACGTGCGTCCGCCGCGGAGCGGTCGCCAGCCGCTCCGGCGGGCCACGCCGGCGGGCGCACGTCGTCGTTCGCGGGGAGAGCCACCATCTCCCAAATGTAGTCGGATGCGCCCCCTCCGGCGAGGCCCCCCGGGAGGGGGATCGGCGAGACGCTAGTGTCCCGCCCATGACGACGCTCGAGACAGACCTGCTCCGGACGCACGCCTACCTCGACGGCCAGTGGGTCGACGCCGACTCCGGGGAGCGCTTCCCCGTCGTCGATCCGGCGACCGGCGAGACCGTTGCCCAGGTACCCCGCATGGGCGCCGAGGAGACGCGGCGCGCGATCGAGGCCGCGCAGCGCGCGCTGCCCGGCTGGAAGCACCGGACGGCGAAGGAGCGGGCGCGCGTCCTCCACCGGCTCGCCGAGCTGATGGATCAGCGCAAGGACGAGCTCGCCGCGCTCATGGTCACCGAGCAGGGGAAGCCGCTCGCCGAGGCCCGAGCCGAGGTGGAGTACGCGCTCTCCTTCTACGAGTGGTTCGGCGAGGAGGCGAAGCGGCTCGACGGGCGGGTGATCCCGACGCCCTGGGCCGACAAGCGGATCGTCGTCACGCGCGAGCCGGTCGGGGTGACCGCGGGCATCACCCCCTGGAACTTCCCCGCGGCCATGCCGACCCGCAAGTCCGCGCCGGCGTTGGCGGCGGGCTGCACGATGGTGCTGAAGCCCGCGGAGCAGACCCCCTTGACCGCGCTCGCGATCGCCGCGCTGGCCGAGGAGGCCGGGGTGCCGCCGGGTGTCTTCTCGATCGTCACCGGTGCAGCCGAGGACGCGCCGTCGATCGGCGGCGAGATGACCTCCAACCCGCTCGTCCGCAAGCTCGGCTTCACCGGTTCGACCGAGGTCGGGAAGCTCCTCATGCGCCAGTGCGCCGGGCAGGTGAAGAAGGTCTCGCTGGAGCTCGGGGGCAACGCCCCGTTCATCGTGTTCGACGACGCCGACCTCGAGACGGCGGTCGCCTCGGCGATCGTGTGCAAGTTCCGCAACTCCGGTCAGACGTGCATCTCCGCCAACCGGATGCTCGTGCAGGACGGGATCTACGACGCCTTCCTCGAGCGGTTCGACGCCGCCGTCTCGTCGCTCAAGGTCGCAGACGGGTTCGCCGAGGGCGTGCAGGTGGGCCCGCTGATCGACGCCGACGCGATCGCCAAGGTCGAGCGGCACGTCGCGAACGCGGTCGAGAGCGGCGCCGAGGTCGTCCGCGGCGGGGAGCGCTTGGAGGGGCAGTTCTTCCGCCCGTCGATCCTCACGGGCGTGACGCCCGAGATGGAGATGTCCTGCGAGGAGACCTTCGGGCCCGTCGCGGCGATCGCGCGCTTCGCGACCGAGGAGGAGGCGATCCGGATCGCGAACGACACGCCGTACGGGCTCGCCGCGTACTTCATGACCACCGACCTCGGGCGCACCTGGCGGGTGGGGGAGGCGCTCGAGTACGGCATCCTCGGCATCAACACGGGGCTGATCTCGACCGAGGTCGCCCCGTTCGGCGGGGTCAAGGAGTCCGGCATCGGGCGTGAGGGCTCGTCGTTCGGGATCGACGACTGGGTCGAGCTGAAGTACTGGGCGATGGGCGTTTCGTGACTGCGTCACGAAACGCCTAGAAGAGCGGGCGAACGGAGGGATCGGGTGATTCTCGAGCAGCGGGACTACCACGTGCACACGGGCAAGCTGCCGGAGCTGCTCCGCCTCTACGAGACGGTGATCGATCTGCAGGCGGAGGTGCTCGGGGGATTCGTGGGGGCGTTCACGACCGAGGTCGGCGCGCTCTCCACGTACACGCACCTCTGGCGGTACGACTCGTTCGAGGAGCGGCTGCGCCGCCGGGCCGAGCTCCAGTCGCGGGATGACTGGAAGGCGTTCCTCGCGCAGGCACAGCCCCTGATCCACACGCAGCACAACCGGATCATGCTCCCGACCGCCTTCTCCCCGATCCGCTGATGGGCGCCCTCGACGGGAAGGTCGAGATCGTCACCGGGGGCGCACAGGGCATCGGCCGCGCGATCGCCGACGGGCTGGCCGCGGACGGCGCGCGGATCGTCGTCGCCGACCTCCGCGCCGCCGCCGAGGCGGCCGCCGCCTACCCGGGCGGTGTCGGCGTGACGGTGGACGTCGCGTCGGAGGCGGACGTCGCGCGGATGGTCGAGGAGACCGTCGAGCAGTGCGGGTCGGTCGACGTGCTCGTCAACAACGCCGGTCTGTACGCGTCGCTCGCCATGCGTCCGTTCACGGAGATCCCGCTCGAGGAGTGGCGCCAGGTGATGGACGTCAACGTCGCGTCGATGTTCCTCACCTGTCGGGCTGCCGTGCCCGTGATGCGCGAGGCGGGAGGCGGCGCGATCGTCAACATCTCGTCGGGAACGCCGTTCCGCGGCGTCCCGTTCCTGCTCCACTACGTGACGAGCAAGGGCGCCATCGTGGCCTTCACGCGGGCGCTCGCGAAGGAGCTCGGCAAGGACGGAGTGCGCGTCAACTGCGTCGCGCCCGGGTTCACGATGTCGCAGGGCGTGCTCGACAACCCCGAGGTGGTCGAGAAGCTGCGCGAGGTCTCCGTCGCCGCGCGGACGATCCAGCGCGACCAGGTGCCCGAGGACGTCGTGGGCGCGGTGGTGTACTTCGCCTCGCCGGCGTCCGACTTCGTCACGGGTCAGACGATCGTCATCGACGGCGGGCAGTACTTCCACTAGCGAGCCGGCTCGCCGATGAACCTCGCCCTCTACGAGCACCCCGGCGGCGTAGAAACCGCGCCAGGGAACC
>CAZUVW010000113.1:0-9556 GCA_964623875.1 uncultured Gaiellales bacterium | reverse complement strand
GACTTCGTGCCAAGAGCGGGCCACGGGCGCGACGGGTTCGCGTCAGCCGTGCGTCGAGCTCGTGCCGGGCGCCGCGTCGGACCGCACGAGGCGCAGCGGCAACGCCACGTACACTCGACCCGGCACCGCCCGTGCGCGCCGCACCTCGCACGGCCGACTACGCCACTCCCGCATGGCCGACACGAAGGTGATGATCATCGGGCTCGACTGCGCCGAGCCCTCCCTCCTGCTCGAGCGCTGGCGCGACCAGCTGCCGGTGCTGTCCGGCCTGATGGAGCGCGGGGCGTACGGGCGTCTGACGTCCGTGATCCCTCCGATCACCGTGCCGGCGTGGTCGTGCATGATGTCCAGCCGCACCCCGGGCGACCTCGGCGTGTACGGGTTCCGCAACCGCTCCGACCACACGTACGACGGCGCGTTCATCGCGAACGGCTCCGCGATCACGGTGCCGCGGCTGTGGGACCTGATGACCGCCAACGGCGACCCGTCGCTCGTGATCGGGGTGCCCGGCACGTACCCGCCGCGCCCGTTCAACGGCGCGATGGTCACCTGCTTCCTCACGCCGTCCACGGAGAGCCGCTTCACGTACCCGCCCGGGCTCAAGCAGGAGGTCGAGCAGGTCGTCGGCGAGTACCTCTTCGACTGCGCGAACTTCCGGACGAACGACAAGGACGACCTCCTCCGGCAGATCTACGAGATGACCGACAAGCGGTTCGCGCTCGCCGACCACCTGCTCGAGACGCGGCCGTGGCGCCTGTTCGCGCTCGTGGAGATGGGGCCCGACCGCATCTACCACGGCTTCTGGAAGTTCATGGACGCCGAGCACCGCGCGCACGAGCCGGGGAACCCGTACGAACGGGCGATCCTCGACTACCACGTCCACCTGGACGGCCTGATCGGGCGACTGCTGCAGCACGCCGACGAGGACACCGTCGTCCTCGTCGTCTCCGACCACGGCGCCAAGCGCCTCGAGGGCGGGATCCGCGTGAACGAGTGGCTGCGTCGCGAGGGGCTGCTCGCGACGCTGCGCGAGCCCGAGACGGTCTGCTCGCCGCGGGACGTCGGGATCGACTGGTCGCGCACGGTCGCGTGGGGCGAGGGCGGCTACTACGCGCGCGTCTTCATGAATGTGAAGGGACGCGAGCCGGAGGGGGTCGTGGAGCCGGACGCGTACGAGGCGGTGCGGGACGACCTCGCCCGGCGGCTGGCGGCGATCCCCGACGAGCAGGGCCGACCGCTCGCGACCGCCGTCCACAAGCCGGAGGAGCTGTACCCGCAGGTGAACGGCGTCGCCCCCGACCTGATCGTCGTCTTCGGCGACCTGCTCTGGCGCTCGGTCGGGACGATCGGCGGCGACGAGGGCGTCCACACGTTCGAGAACGACACCGGCCCCGACGACGCGAACCACGCGCAGGAGGGGCTCTACGTGGTGGCGGGGCCCGGCGTGCCGGCGCACGGCTCGCTCGACGCGCACCTGCTCGACGTCGCCCCCACGGTGCTCGAGCTGCTCGGCATCGCAGTGCCCGCCGAGATGCGCGGCACGAGTCTCCTCCCCGCCCTCGCGTCAGCGGGCTCGTCTTCCTAGGCACCGCGCGTCAGCGCGGTGCCTACGCCGCGCTGGGCCCCGAGCCCGCGGTTGGAGCGGGGGTAGACTGGCCGCGCCGTGAACCTCGTCGTCTACGTCTCCGACGCGCTGCGGACCGACCATCTCGGCTGCTACGGCGCGCGCTTCCTGAACACCCGCACGATCGACGACTTCGCCGCGACCGGCGTGCGCTTCGCGCAGGCGATCAGCGTCGCCCCCTGGACGTGCCCGTCCACCACGTCGATCGTGACCGGCCTCTACCCGCACCACCACGGCGTGCTCCACTGGGATCGTCCGCTCGACCCCGCGCTCCCGACGCTCTTCACGAGCGCTGCCGCGGCCGGCTACGACGTCGCGAGCTTCGTGTTCGACGAGGCCTTCCTGTTCAAGGGGTTCGCCGACGCGAACGTGCTCGGGACGAGCGAGACCCTCGACGGCGCGCTCGCGTGGCTCCGACAGCGCGGCGACCGACCGTTCCTGCTCGTCTTCCACAGCTGGGCGACCCACATGCCCTACGCGATGCCCCAGGCGGAGCGGCGTGAATGGCTCGCCGCGAAGGCCGAGGTGCTGACCGGCATCCAGAGCGACTCGGCGAGCGCGCTCGAGGCGCTGCGCGAGGGCTACCGGCAGGCGGTCGAGCGGCAGTCGGAGGTGCTCTTCGCGAGCTTCCTCGAGGAGCTCGAGGCGCTCGGTCTGCGGGAGCGCACGGCGGTCGCGTTCCTCGCCGACCACGGGGAGTCGTGGGGCGAGCGGTTCGCGTCGAAGGAGGACGTCAAGGGCATCTACCACATGCACGGCGCGGCGGTGCACGACGAGGTGATCGAGGTGCCGCTGATCCTCTCTGCCCCCGGCCGGCTCGAGCCGCGGGTGGTCGCCGACCAGGTGCGCACGATCGACCTCTTCCCCACCCTGCTCGAGCTCGGCGGGCTGGAGCCGCTGCCGACGGACGGCGCGTCCCTCGTGCCCCTCGTCGAGGGCGACGAGCGCGGCGACCGGCCGGCGTTCGTCGTCGGCACCGACAAGGGCGTGCTCTCGCAGCTCGCGCTCCGGGTTCCCCCCTGGAAGCTCGTCCACCACGTCGCCACCGGGCGCGAGGAGGCCTACCGCCTCGACACCGACCCGCGCGAGCGGCTGAGCGTGCCCGGCGAGGTGCCGGGCGAGCTGCGCGATGCGCTGTACGCGGAGCTGGGCAGCGTCGAGCACGAGGAGCTGTCCGCGGAGGAGGAGGCCGTCGTGACGGCCCGGCTCGCCGACCTCGGGTACCTCTGAGCCGCCGATGCCCGCCGATCTCGACGCGAACACCGAGACCGCCGCCACCGGGCTCGAGCGGCTCTACGAGCGGATGGTGTTCATCCGGCGCTTCGAGGAGACGCTGCTCGAGCTGTTCTCCGCGGGCAAGCTCGTCGGCACCACCCACACCTACATCGGCCAGGAGGCGAACGCCGTCGGCGTGATCGCCCACCTCGAGCGCGAGCGCGACGTCGTCTTCTCCAACCACCGCTGCCACGGGCACTACCTCGCGTTCACGGACGACGCCGTCGGGCTGCTGGCCGAGGTGATGGGCCGGAGCACCGGCGTGTGCGGCGGCAAGGGGGGCAGCCAGCACCTCTGCAACGGCAACTTCTACTCCAACGGCGTGCAGGGGAGCATCGTCCCCGTCTCGACCGGCATCGCCCTCGCGGAGAAGGAGCAGGGCACCGGGGCGGTGACCACCGTGTTCATCGGCGACGGCACCCTCGGCCAGGGGACGGTGTACGAGTGCCTCAACCTCGCCTCGCTCTGGCGGCTCCCCCTGCTCGTCGTCGTCGAGAACAACCACTACGCGCAGACGACGCCCTTCCACCTCGCGGTGGCGGGCGACGTGCGGGCGCGCGCAGCCGCCTTCGGGATCGCGACGGACGAGCTCGACACCACCGACGTCGAGGAGATCGTCGACGCCGGGGGCCGGGCGGTGGCCCACGTGCGCGAGACGGGCTCGCCCTTCTACCTCGTCCTGAACACCTACCGCTTCAGCCCGCACTCGAAGGGCGACGACCACCGGGACCCGGACGAGATCGCGGCGCGCCGCGAGCGCGATCCGCTGCTCGTGGCGGGCGAGCGGCTGGCGGCCGACGTGCGCGCGGAGATCGAGGCGGCGTGCGAACGGCGTCTCGCCGAGGTCGTCGCCGAGGCCGAGGCGGCGCCGGAGGCGGGCTCGTGAGCGGCCGGCGCTGCGTCGCCGTCGTCAACGAGGCGCTGGTCGAGCTGTTCGAGACGCGGGACGACGTCGTCCTGCTCGGGGAGGACGTGCTCGATCCCTATGGCGGCGCCTTCAAGGTCACGCAGGGCCTCAGCGACCGCTGGCCCGACCGCGTGCGGACGACGCCGATCAGCGAGGCGTCGCTGTTCGGCGTGGCCGCAGGGATGGCGCTGCGCGGCCGTCGCCCGATCCTCGAGATCATGTTCGGCGACTTCATCGCGCTCGGCTTCGACCAGATCGTCAACGGGATCGGCAAGTTCCGCGAGATGTTCGACGACCAGGTCGCCGTGCCGCTCGTCGTGCGCACCCCGATGGGCGGCCGCCGCGGCTACGGCCCCACCCACAGCCAGTCGCTGGAGAAGCTCCTGCTCGGCGTGCCCGGGATCTGCGTCGTCGCGCCGAGCGAGTGCCACGACCTGCGCGCCCTGCTGATCGCCGCCGTCGAGGACGACCGCCCCGTGTTCTTCGTCGAGAACAAGCTGATGTACGGCCGCCCGCAGCGGCGCCCCGTGAACGGGTACGTGGACGAGCTGCGCTGCGTCGAGTCCGAGGGGCGCTACCCGGCGCTGACGTTCTCGGGCAACGACTTCGGCCCCGCCAGCGCGACGATCGTGACCTACGGCGGGATGCTGCCGGTCGTGCTCGACGCCGCGACCGAGCTCGTCCTGGAGCACGAGCAGTTCTGCGAGGTGGTCGCGCTCTCCAGCCTCCTCCCGCTCGAGCTCGGGCCGGTGCTGGAGTCCGTCAGGCGCACCGGCGCCCTCGTCACGGCCGAGGAGGGGACGCTGACGGCGGGCGTGGGCGCCGAGCTCGCAGCCCGCGTGCAGGAGCTCGCCTGGGCCGACCTGCGCGCGCCCGTGCGCCGGGTCGCCGCCCGCGACGGGATCGTGCCGGCGGCGCGCGGCCTCGAGGACGCGATGCTCCCGAGCGTGGCGGACGTGACGGGGGCCGTCGCGGCGGTCGCCGGCGGGAGCGGCTGAGCGGTGCTCGAGATCATCCTCACGCGCGAGGACGCGAACACCGAGTCGGCGATCGTCACCGAGTGGCTCGCGGCCGACGGGCAGGAGGTGCACCGCCACCAGGCGGTCGTCGTGGTCGAGACGACCAAGGCGTCGCTCGAGATCGAGGCGCCCGGCGACGGCACGCTCGTCCACCTCTACGAGGAGGGCGCCGAGGTCGAGCCCGGCGAGCTGATCGCGCTGGTCGCCGAGACCGCCGCCGAGCTCGAAACCGCCCGGGCGAGGCGCAGCGCCGCCCCGGCGCCCGAGCCGGCCGCGCCGACCGAGCGCAAGGCGACGCGCAAGGCGGTCGAGCTCGCGCAGCGGCACGGGATCGACCTCGACGCGATCGACAAGCAGGGGTTCGTGACGACCGAGGACGTCGAGGCGCTGATCGCCGCGACGACCGGCGCCACCGAGGCCGCCGGCGCAGCCCGCGTCGCGGACGATCCGCTGGCGGGGATCGCGACCGACGGCGTCACCTTCCCCGCGTCGTTCTCCCTCGACGGCGCGGCGGGAGCGCTCGACTCCGCCTTCCTCGAGCAGCTCCGCGCCGACGAGTCGGCCTTCCGGGCGCTCCCCGCCGAGGAGAAGCTCGCGCGCTACCGCGCGGCCGGCGCCTCGATCGGCGAGGGCGTGATGCTCGGCGAGGGCGCGATCGTCGTCGCGCCGCGGATCGTGCTCGCCGACGGGGTGCGCATCGGGCCCGGCGGCACCGTCCGCTGCGCGGACGTGGTCGCGATCGGCACCGACAGCGCGTTCGGCCCGAACCTCGAGCTCACCTGCCGCAGCGCGTACCTCGGCGCGGGGATCTGGGGCGGGCGGTCGGTGCGGTTCGGCGGAGGCGGCCACCGCGAGCCGTGGGCCGTGCTCGTCGTTGGCGATCTCGCCTTCGTCGGCGACGAGGCCTTCGTCAACGTCTGCCGGCCCGTCCTGATCGGGCGCGAGACCTTCGTGACGATGCGCTCGATGATCGTCACGCACAACATCGGCCACTCGGTGCTCGAGGGCTACGAGAACCGCTTCGCCCCGGTCGTGCTCGAGGACCGGGCGCAGCTGGGTCTCGGGGCGGTGGTCTACGCGGGCTGCCGGATCGGCCGCGGCGCGATCGTGGCCTCGAGCTCCTACGTGGTCTCCGACATCCCGCCCGACGCGCTCGCGATCGGCGTGCCGGCCCGCGCCTCGGGCTCGGCCGCGCGCGCGGTGTCCGCCGCTCGGCGGGAGGAGCTCGCCCGTGGGATCGTGGAGGACCTCGCGGAGCTGCTCGCGCTGCGCGGGCACACGGTCAGCGGCCTGCGCGGCGGAGCGACGCCGACGTTCGACGTCGACACCGAGCGCGGCCGCTCGAGCGTCACGCTCGTGCCACGGCTGGCGGACGTCGCCGCGCTCGCGCGAGCCGAGGCGGAGACGGTCGTCCTCACGCTCGCCTACGAGGACGGCGAGGTGCCCGAGGGCGTCAGCGTCTTCGACCTGATCGGACGCCAGGTGCACGGCGCGGGCGGCGGGCCGCTCCACGAGTCGGTGCGCGAGCTCTGCCGCAAGCGCGGGATCCGGTTCGCGCCCGAGCCGTGGCGCTACCTCGGTGGGCTGATCTAGGGCGTGGCCGGGGCGGAGCGTGTCGCGCTCGTGACCGGCGGCGGCACCGGCATCGGCCGGGCGACCGCGCTCGCCCTCGCCGGTGACGGCGTGGGCGTCGTCGTCTGCGGGCGACGGCCGGAGCCGCTGGAGGAGACTTGCGAGGCGATCGCGACGCTCGGCGGGCAGTGCCTCGCCCTCCCGACCGACGTCCGCGAGCCGGAGCAGGTCGAGCGGCTCGTCGCCGGGGCGCTCGAGCGCTTCGGTCGGATCGACGTGCTCGTCCACTGCGCCGGCGGACAGTTCACGGCGCCCGCCGAGCAGATCACGGCGAACGGGTGGCGTGCCGTCCACCGACTCGCGGTCGACGCCGCCTGGGAGGTGACCCGCACCGTGGCGGAGCGCGCGATGATCCCGCGCCGCGGCGGCGTGGTCGTGTTCGTCGGGTTCAGCCCGCGCCGTGGCATCCCGGGCTTCGCCCACGCCGCGGCCGCGCGCGCTGCGCTCGAGCGCCTCGCCTCCGGCCTCGCGCTGGAGTGGAGCCGGTTCGGCATCCGCTCGCTGTGCGTGTGCCCGGGCACGATCGCCACCGAGGGGCTCCAGCAGTACGGCACGGAGCAGGTGACCGCCTGGGAGCGAAGCGTGCCGATGGGCCGGCTGGGGCGGCCCGAGGAGGTCGCCGCGGTGATCGCGTTCCTCGCGAGCCCGGCCGCGTCCTACGTCACGGGCACGACGGTCGTCGTCGACGGCGGCGCCGACGCCTGGGGTCAGGCCGAGCCGCCCCCGCCCGTCGAGCCCTGACGCGAGGTGAACGCGTCCACCGCACCACGCGCCTCGTCCGTCTGGGAGAGCGCCATGTAGGCGAGCCGCTCGACGAGCAGGCCAGCCTCGCGCGAGGACTCCGCCATGGCGTCGATCGCCTGCTTCGTCAGCGCCGCGGCGAGCGGTGGGAGCTCCGCGAGCCGCCCGGCGAGCGCCAGTGCGCGGTCGGGCGCCTCGCCCGGTGGCACGACCTCCGTCACGAGCCCGAGCCGCAGCGCCTCGGCCGCGTCGAGCCGCTCGCGCAGCAGGGCGAGCTCCTTCGCCCGCGCCGTGCCGAGTAGGCGCACGAGGCGCTGGGTGCCGCCCGAGCTCGGGAGGATGCCGATCGCGACCTCCGGGAGCGCGAACGTCGCGGTCTCGTCGGCGACGCGGAAGTCGGTGGCGAGCGCGAGCTCGAGCCCGCCGCCGACGCACCACCCGTGCAGCGCGCTCACCGTGGGCTGCGGGAGCGCCGCCACGCGCTCGTAGACGTCGCCCGTCGAGCGGTAGTAGGCGGCGATCGATCCGGGCGTCGCGTCCGCGAGCTCCGTCACGTCCGCGCCCGCGGAGAAGGCGCGCCCCTCGCCGGCGAGCACGAGGGCCCGACTCGAGGCGACCTCCTCCGAGGTGAGCGCCTCGGCGAGGGCGCGCTCGAGCGCCGTGGACAGCGCGTTGAGCTTCCCGGGCCGACGCAGCGTGACGAGGCACACCGCCCCGCGACGCTCGACGCCGACCAGCTCGTCCTCCACGCCCCCATCGTCTCGCGCCCGGCACCGCGACACAACCCGCCATGTGCGACGACCAGCTCGACCGGGCCGCGAGCGCGCTCGGCGTCCGACGCGACGTGCGTCCGTAGTTGTCGCGGTCCGGGATCGGCACGCGCCCCGATGCGCCGGCGCCGGGGCTGCCGGAGCATGAGCGTGGCCATGCGTCCGCCCCCGTGGAAGATCAAGGTCGTCGAGCCGATCACGCTCGCGGATCGCGCGCAGCGCCTCGCGGCGCTCGAGGGGGCCGGCTACAACACCTTTCTCCTGCGCTCCGACGAGGTGTTCGTGGACCTGCTGACCGACAGCGGCACCTCGGCGCTGTCCCAGGAGCAGCGCGCCGCGATGGAGCTCGGCGACGAGGCGTATGCGGGCTCGCGCAGCTTCTTCCGGCTCGAGGCGGCCGTGCACGACGTCTACGGCTGGCGTCACGTGATCCCCACGCACCAGGGACGCGGCGCCGAGCACCTGCTCTCGCGGGTGCTCGTGCGGCCCGGCCAGATCGTGCCGTCCAACCTCTACTTCACCACCTCGCGCGAGCACGTCGTGCTCGCAGGCGGACGCTGGGTGGACGTCTCGGTGCCCGAGGCGTCGCTGCCCGAGGTGCACGCGCCCTTCAAGGGCGACATCGACCTGGCCGCGCTCGAGCGCGTCCTGACCGAGGCGGGGCGGGACGGCGTGGCGTTCGTCCGCCAGGAGGCGTGCCTCAACATGGCGGGCGGCCAGCCGTTCTCGCTCGCCAACCTGCGCGCGGTGCGGGCGCTCGTGCGCGAGCACGGAGTGCCGCTGATCCTCGACGCGACGCGCGTGTCGGAGAACGCGGTGTTCGTCAAGGACCGCGAGCCCGGCTACGCGGACTGGCCGCTCGACCGCCTCGTCCGCGCGATCGCGGACGAGGTCGACGGCGCGGTGTTCTCGTCCAAGAAGGATCACTTCGTCCCGATCGGCGGGTTCGTCGCGGTCAACGACGACGACCTGGCCGAGCGCCTCCGCGAGCTCGTCGTCGTCTACGAGGGCTTCCCCCACTACGGCGGGATCGCGGGACACGACATGGAGGCGCTCGCGCAGGGCATCCGCGAGTCGGCCGACGAGGCGATGGTGCGCCACGAGATCGACCAGGCCGCGCACCTCGGCACCCTCCTCGAGGACGCCGGCGTGCCCATCGTCGTCCCCGTCGGCGCGCACGCGGTGTTCCTCGACGCGAAGCGCTTCCTCCCCCACGTACCGCAGACGGCCTTCCCGGCGCAGGCGCTCGCCGCGGCCCTGTACCTCGAGGGAGGCGTGCGGTCGATGGAGCGCGGGATCGTCTCCGGCCAGCACGGCGACGAGCCCTACGACGGGCTGGAGCTCGTCCGGCTGACGCTGCCGCGCCGCGTCTACACGCAGGAGCACCTCGAGTACGTCGCCGACGTCGTGATCGCGGTGCTCCGGCGACGCGAGCAGGTGCCCGGGCTGCGCATGACGTACGAGCCGGCGCACCTGCGCTTCTTCCAGGCGCGCTTCGAGCCGCTCGCGCCGATGCTCGCCGACAGCGAGGCCAGCCGGGTCGCGCTCGCCCGCGCGTGAGGGGTCGCCCGCGTGAGGTCGGCGGGCG
>CAZUVW010000112.1:639-9779 GCA_964623875.1 uncultured Gaiellales bacterium | reverse complement strand
TCGGCGGGCAGTCGCGCTCGCGGTCGACCGCCAGGCGATCGCCGACCTCGACGCCGGGACCGTGCAGCCGCTGATGATCACGCCCGGCATCCCCGCGCACCAGCCGCGCGTGCGCTGGAAGCGCGACCTCGCGAGCGCGCGAGCGCTGCTCGCCGGTAGGCGCCCGCGTCTCGTCCTCGGCGTCAACGACCGCGGCGGCAATCAGCTCGAGCGAGCCCAGGTGGTGCGCGCCTCGCTCGCGGAAGCAGGGATCGAGGTCGAGATCGAGGTGATGTTCGACCCCTACACGGCAGCCAAGACCGAGGATCCTCACCTCGACCTGCTCGTCAGCGGCTGGCTGCCCGACTCCGCCGACCCCGAGACGATCGTCTCCCCGCTGCTCGACCCGGCCTATCCGGAGTCCCAGGGCTGGTTCACCGACCCCGTGTGGGTCACCCGCATCCGACAGGCAGCCGCCACCCCAGGGCCGGCGCGGGTCGCCGCGTATCGACGGCTCGACGCCGCGCTCCAGGAAGGCCCCGTGCCGCTCGTGCCGCTCTCGAGCACGCTTCGGACGCCCCAGCTCTTCTCCGAGCGCGTCGGGTGCACGCAGTTCCTCCCGCTCTACAACGGCATCGTCGACCTCACACAGCTCTGCCTCGACGGCGAGAGCTGACCCATCAGCCGGCGAGGGACGCGTGCGAGTGCTCGGCCGACCAGGCGAAGCTCGACGCGTCGTCGCGCTCGGCGACCGATGTCGGGCGAGAACCGCGGTGCACGAACAGGAGCCGCCCCGGCGGAGCGGTCGCCAGTGCCGTGCGCACGGGCCCGAGGCCCGACTCCCGCCACGACGTGGGCAGGCCGACCACCACGGATCCTGCCTCCCGAGCGACCTCCGCGATCGCCGCGCCCGGACGCGAGAGCGCCGGCTCGGCGACGACGCCGGTCGCCCGCTGCACCACGAGCGACGCGTCCGCGAGCAGGCGGCTCGCGTCGCCCACCGCCGGATCGTCGGACGTCGCGCCGACGAGCCGCAGGGTCGTGCCCGTCCCGCGTGCGAGCCAGGCGCCGACCTCGAGCGCCGCCCAGTCGTGCTTCCCAGCGCCGAACGGCACGAGCACGGGCCCCTCCCCGGGCTCCGAGGCGACCACGTGCAGCGCGACGTCACACGGCGTCCGGTCGAGCAGCGTCACGATCGCGTCGTCGAGGACGTCCGGCCCGACGCCGACGAGCACCAGGTCGCTCGGCTCGGCCGCCGAGAGGCGCGCGAGGTCGCCCCCCGGGTCCACGGACGTGAAGGCGGCCACGCGGGCTGCCACGCCGCGGCCGGCGAGCTCGTCCCGGCGGGCGGCGAGCGTCCGCGTCGCCTCCGCGAGCTCTGCTGCCTCCACGATCCTGACGAGCACGAGCTCGCGCTCGCGGTCGACGTTGGCCAGCGACTCGGCGACGGCTGCCGTGCCGTCGAGCTGCCCGTCACGCGAGGCGACGACCACCACCGCCGGCGCGGAGGGCGCATCGTGGGTGTCGGCGGCCCCGGGGAGGAGCGACGGGTCCTGGCGCAGGATCGCCCGCTCGAGCTCCCGCAGCGCGGATCTGGGCTCGAGCCCGAGCTCCTCGTCGAGGCGCGTCCGCAGGTCGCGAAACGACGCGAGCGCATCTGCCTGCCGCCCCGCCCGGTAGAGCGCGAGCATCTGCTGCTCCCGGAGGCGCTCGCGCAGGGGATGGGTGCGCACGAGCCCGTCGAGCTCGACGACGAGCTCGCTCCCCGCCCCGAGCTCGAGATCGGCGGCGATGCGCTCCTCGCGGATCGCGAGCTCCCACTCCCGCAGCCGGGCAGCCTCGAGCGCTGCGAACGGCTCGGCGGTGAGACCGTCGAGGGGGCTTCCCCGCCAGAGCCCGAGCGCCTCGCGGAGCAGGGCCGCACGCCCGGACGCCTCGAGCCCGCGGGCGCGCCGCACCAGCTCTTCGCAGCGCCCGACGTCGGTTGACGAGCGATCGATGACCAGCGCGTATCCCGCGCCACGCGTTGCGAGCACGTCGCGCTCGGCGCCGAGCGCCTTGCGCAGGCGCGACACATAGACCTGCACGATCTTCGTCGCGGTCTCCGGCGGGTCCTCTGGCCACAGCTCGTCGACGATCCGCTCGACCGGGAGCGCCTCGTTTGCGTGGAGCGCCAGCAGCGCGAGCAGCGCGCGTTCCCGCGCGCTGCCGAGGTCGAGCGGCCGCCCGTCATCGACGACGACCTCGAGGGGCCCGAGCATCCGCACCTCCACGGGCGAGTGGCTATCAGAACCGCCGCCCCGTGGCAACGGACACGCAGGGCGCCTTCCAGCCGTGCAGTGGATCCGTCCCCCACCCGGATCCAGCGCCGTCCACCGTCGGTCTCCTGCGCGTCGACCAGGCATGACAGTGACCCGACGTGACAGCAGCGCCTGTCCAAGCGGCGCTTGGCGGCAAGCGGGGCGCGCTCTCCCGTATGTGCTACTTTATGACGCACAATGTCGGTGCACGCCGGGATCAGGGAGCTTCGCCAGAACCTGTCGCGCTACATCGACCGCGTGCGCTCGGGCGAGACCGTCGACGTCACCGAGCACGGCCAGCTCGTGGCACGACTGGTACCGGCGTCCGACACGCGGAGCCAGATCGCCGCGCTCGAGGCACGCGGTCTCACGGTCCGAGCGCCGAGCCTCGACTTCGCCAGCCTCGCTCCACCCCGCGCCCGGCGCGCCGGGGAGCGCCTCCCGAGCGAGCTCCTCGCGGAGGACCGAGCCTCGCAGCGCTACTAGAGCCGTGCTGTACCTCGACACCTCGGCGACCGCCAAGCTCCTGGTCACGGAGCCGGAGAGCACCGCCCTCGTGGACTTCCTGCGCGCAGCGGGGACGCCGCTCGTCACGAGCCGCGTCGGCATCGTCGAGCTCCGTCGCGTCGGGAGGCGAGTCGAGGCGGGCGCCGATCGCGCCGACGCGCTCGCTGCGTCATTCGTGGTCGTCGAGCTCGACGCGACGATCGAACGGCAGGCGATCGAGCTCGACCCGGGCCTCCGCAGCCTGGACGCGATCCACCTCGCCACGGCAGTCGTGGCGGCCGACTCGATCGACGGGTTCGTCTGCTACGACCTGCGCCTCCGCGCCGCCGCCGAGGCTCTGGGCTTGGCCGTCCTGGCGCCGGCCTGACGACGAGCCTGGTTGCCAGCCACGGTCACCGCCGCCTCGGCGCGCCGAGCGCAGCGCCGACGCGCGCGAGCGCCTCGTCACGCGACAGGCACGCGACGATCGCCCACAGCTCGGGCCCGCGCTCGACTCCGGTCAGCGCCCGCCGCAGCGCCCGCAGGTCAGCGCCGACCGCCTTCAGCTCGCGCACGATCGCTCGGGCGCCGTCGTCGTCGAGCGGTTCGGGCGCGCCTTCGCGCAGCTCCGCGAACCGCACCAGCGTCGGGTGGGCCTCGGGTGGGAGCGTCACGCTCTCCGGCCGTTGGAGCACGAGCCGGGCGCTCGCACGTGCCTCGCCGAGCGTCCTCGACCCCCGCAGCACCCGGACGAGCTGCGGCGGGGCGCCTGCGGCCGCGCAGAGCTCCTCGTCGGACATCGCCGCGATCGCCTCGATCGAGAGACGGCCGATGCGGCCGAGGTCGAGCCTGACGTCGTGCGCCGGCATCTCGAGCTCCTCGAGGTACGTCCGCACCGCGGACGACGGGATCCCGTCGTCCCGCAGGTCGGCCACCGACGCGTGCCCCTCGCGCTTCGAGAGCTTCTTCCCGTCCTCGCCGAGCAGCAGGCCGTGGTGGATCACGGTGGGCAGCTCGCCGCCGAGCGCACGAGCGATCCGCCGCTGAGGCTCCTCGTTGGGCCGGTGATCGGAGCCGCGGATCACGTGCGTGATGCCGAGCTCGAGGTCGTCCACCACGCTCGCCAGCTGGTAGGTCGCACTGCCGTCCGGACGCGCAAGCGTGACCCCGTCGAGCCGCACGCTGCCGTCGGCGTCACGCACCGCTCCGGCGCCGAGGGCGTGCTCGATCGCCTCGGCGTAGAGCTCGGCGCGCTCGCTCTGGCGCACGGGCCCCTCGTCCCAGCCGACGCCGAGCCAGCGCAGGTCGGTGAGGATCGCCGCCTCCCCACCGGCGACCGTGCGCGAGGGATCCGTGTCGTCGATCCGCAGGATGAGGACGCCGTCGTGCGCGTCGGCGAAGCGCCGGTTGGCCACGGCCGTCAGCGCGTTGCCGAGGTGGAGCGAGCCGGTGGGGCTCGGAGCGAAGCGGACACGGACGCCCACCCGTCCACTGTACGGGCTCGCAACCGACGCGGCAGGCCGCGGGGCTGCGCGGCCGTTGTCCGCTGCGATACGGTCCGACCCGTGCTCGTCGACCTCAGCCACGTGATCACGGACGGGATGACGACCTATCCAGGGCTTCCGGGGCCGCTGATCTGCGACTTCCTCTCACGCGAGGAGAGCCGCGCGCACTACGCGCCCGGAACGGAGTTCCAGATCGGACGGATCGAGCTCGTCTCGAACACGGGCACGTACGTCGACGTGCCGTTCCATCGCTATGCGGACGGCGTCGACCTCGCCGACCAGGAGCTCGGCCCGCTCGCGGGACGGCCGGCACTCGTCGTGGACGTCGTGCACGGAGCGCCACGGTCGCTCGGCGCCGAGACGTTCGCCGGCCTCGACGTCAACGGCTGCGCCGTCCTCCTCCGCACGGGGCAGGACGCGCTGTTCGGCACCGAGGCCTACGGGGCGAACGAGCACCCGTTCCTCAGCCGCGCCGGTGCCGAGACCCTGCGCGACCGCGGCGCGGCGCTCGTCGGGATCGACGCCGTCAACATCGACGACCTGGCCGACGGGAGCCGACCGGCCCACACCGTCCTCCTGCGAGCCGGGATCCCGATCTGCGAGCACCTCCGAGGGCTCGAGGCGCTGCCGACGACCGGCGCACGGTTCTTCGCGGTGCCGCCCCGCTTCCGCGGCGTCGGCACGTTCCCCGTGCGCGCGTACGCCGAGATCGACGAGCCGTGACCCAGGAGCTGGCGGTCGCGGAGCCCGAGCCGCTCACCGAGACGGCAGGGACGCACCTCGTCCGGCACGTCCCCCGTGCCCGCGCCGACGATCGCGTCGACGAGGTGCTGGACGCGCTGCGCGGCGAGGCGTACGCGGACGTCGACGCGGTCTACGTGGTCGACGCGGTCGGGCGCCTGCGCGGGCTCGTCACCCTGCCGAGCCTGCTGACGGCGCGCGAGGATCGGCCGCTGTCGGAGCTGATGGAGGCCGAGGCTCCACACGCGCGGATCGGCGACGACCAGGAACGCGTCGCGACGCTCGCGGTCGAGTACGCGCTCACGTCCGTGCCCGTGACGGGGGAGGACGAGGTGCTGCTCGGCGTCGTCCCGGCTCGCGCGCTCATCGACGTGCTCCGGCGCGAGCACGAGGAGGACATCCATCGGCTTGCGGGCTTCACGGGGGGCAGCCAGCAGGCGCGCGACGCGCTCAGCGAGCCGCCCCTGCGGCGACTCCGCCACCGTCTCCCCTGGCTGATCGTCGGCCTCGCGGGGAGCATGATCGCGACGCTCGTGGTCGCCTCGTTCGAAGGAGCGCTCGAGCAACGCGTCGCGATCGCGTTCTTCGTTCCGGCGATCGTCTATCTCGCGGACGCGATCGGAACCCAGACCGAGGCGATCGCCGTGCGAAGCCTCTCGCTGGGGCCGTTTCGGATCGGGCGGATGCTCTGGCAGGAGATGGGCACCGGGCTGCTGATCGGCGCGGTGCTCGGCTCGATCGCGGTCGCCGGCGTCGCCCTCGCCTTCGACGACGCCCTGCTCGGACTGACGGTCGGCATCGCGATCCTCGTGGCCGGCACGATCGCGACGTCGATCGGGCTGCTCCTGCCGTGGGTGCTGGAGCGCCTCGGCTTCGATCCCGCCTTCGGCAGCGGCCCGGTCGCGACGGTGATCCAGGACGTGCTCAGCCTGCTCGCGTACTTCGTCACCGCCGAGCTCCTCCTCCTCTGAGTCTGATGCGGGCGTCGGGGCCAACCCGCGCGACGGAGAGCGCTCAGGCGTCGATCGGGACGTGTCCCGGCTGCTCCGAGACCCTGGCGAGCCATGCCCTGACGGCCTGATAGCCGTCGAGCTCGAAGCCCCCCTCGTGCGCGACGTGCGTGTAGGCGAACAGCGAGATGTCGGCGATCGAATACCGCTCGCCGACGAGGAACGTGCGCCTTGCGAGGTGGCGCTCCATCGCGTCGAGCGCCCGGTATCCGGCGGCCATGCGCTCCGCGTACCGGTCAGCGAAGTCGTCCGGGCGACCCGAGTAGGCCCGCCAGAACCGCACGACCGCGAGCGAGGGCTCGTGGTCGTACTGCTCGAAGAACTGCCACTGGAGCACCTGCGCGCGCTCGAAGCGGTCGACCGGCACGAACGGCGTGCGGTCGGCCAGATACCAGAGGATCGCGTTCGACTCCGCCAGAGCGCGGCCGTCGTCGAGCACGAGCGTCGGGACGCGGAGCGCCGGGTTCAGGCCACCGAGGACGTCGGCGCGATCGGATCGATCGGCGACGGAGAGCTCGTGACGGTCGAACGCGATCCCGAGCTGGGCGAGGAGGAGGCGCACCTTGTAGCAGTTGTCCGAGACCGCCGAGTCGTAGAGCAGCATCTGCTGGGATGCCCGGGGGCGCCGCTCAGGCGTCGCGCTCGCGGTCGCCGCCGAGCACCGCGTCCTTGATCTCGCGCTGCGTCCCGTCGACGGTCTCGCGCACGTCCCGCACCCCGCGACCGAGCGAGCGCGCGATCGACGGCGCCTTGGCCGGGCCGACCACCAGCAGCACGACGCCGACGAGGATGACGATCTCCCAGATCCCGATCCCGAATGGCATGCCGTGATGGTACGCGGCGGCGTGCAAGCACGTCGACCCGCTGGCTAGCCCTCCGTCGGCTCAGCCTGCGGGTCGCCCGGCGTCAGGTCACCGGCGGTCTGCGGTACGGCGTCCCCCGTCGCGAGCTCGTCGCCGCCTTCGACCGCCATCGCCGAGTCGGTGGTCGCGCCCTCCGCTGCGGCGCGCTTGCGCTCGGCGCGGCGCTCGAGCTTGCGGGCCCGCTTCTCCTTCACGTCGCGCTCGCGCGCCATCTTCGCCTGCGTCATCTGTCGCTTGGATCCCATCCTCGTCCGCTCCTCTCGTTGGCCCCGGGCAAGACGCCCCTGGGTGTCGCCCGAGGACTGCTGGGGGCGGCCATCGCGTGGTGAGATCGCAGCCCCGGTCGGTCGACACCCCACCACCGCCGGGCCTTTCGAGGGGCCGAGCAGCTCGTCCACCGAGCGCCTGGCCGTTCCCGGAAGGCGCCTCGGTCACACCGAATCTACCTGCAGCCCTCGAGACCTCGCCGACGCGTAGGATCGGGCGTCGTGGAGGAGCCGCTCCTGGCGTGGTACGAGACAGCCGGACGCGACCTCCCCTGGCGCCACACCAGGGATCCGTACGCGATCCTCGTCAGCGAGGTGATGCTGCAGCAGACGCAGGTCGAGCGCGTCGTGCCCCGGTACCTGCGCTGGCTCGAGCGGTGGCCGACGCCGCAGGCGCTCGCCGCGGCGAGCGCGGGCGACGTGATCGTCGAGTGGCAGGGGCTCGGGTACAACCGACGCGCGCTCGCGCTGCACCGGGCCGCGCAGCACGTCGCCGGGCACGGCTGGCCGGACGACCTCACCTCCCTGCCGGGCGTCGGCCCGTACACCGCCGCGGCGGTCCGCAACTTCGCCTTCGGCGAGGACGTCCTCCCTCGCGACGTGAACGTCGAGCGCGTGGAGCGGCGAACCGGGCACCAGTTCTCCGGCGCTGCCGCCCAGGCCCTGATGGACCTGGGCGCGACGGTGTGCCTGGCTCGCGTCCCACGCTGCGACGCATGCCCGCTGGCGACCGACTGCCCGTCTCGAGGGACGCGCGACGAGCCGGCGCGGAAGCAGTCGCGCTTCGAGGGCTCGTTCCGCCAGCGCCGGGCGGGGGCGCTGCGGCTCGTCGCCGAGCGAGCGCGCCCCGTGGCCGAGCTCGACGACGAGGCCGTCCGCTCGCTCGAGCGCGACGGCCTCGTCGTCGTCGAGGGCGGACGGGTCAGCCTGCCGGTGTGAGCGGAGCGCTCCGGCTCAGAGGACGGGACAGTTGACGACGATCGCCTGCTTCGCGATCGTCAGCTCGCCCTTCCTCGCCGCCGCCACCACTGCAGCGCGCGACCGGAGGACCCGCGGCGTGACGCCGTCGTTCCAGGTCACCGTGCTCACCGCCCACAGCGGCGTGTAGCCCTTCTGACCGGGCACGACGTCGATGATGTTGCGCTGAGCGTCGGCGCCGTTCGTGACCACCCAGATCGGGGCGGTCTTGTTGCCCTTGGCGAGCTTGACCGGCCCGAAGTCGAAGTACGAGATCACCTGCCCCCGGTAGAAGCCGAGCGTCACCGGCTGCGAGAACTGCCTGACGGGGCCGTCGGCGGCCAGGGCGGGCACGGCCGCGAGCGCGGCGAGCGCGCCCACCACCACGACCAGCGACACGACACGTCTCATCGGATCCTCCTTCGTCGGGAACGGCGTGACCGTACGCCCGACGTCTTGCGGAGATCTGAGCGGGGTCTGACGGCCGCCTGAACGGTCACGAGCGTTCACCCGGGCGTAAGACTCGGGTCGCGCAGCACGGGAATTCACCTCCGCGTAACCACGGCTCAGGCACGATCCGCGGGTGACCACCGTCCTCGTCGTCGACGACGAGCCCATCGTGCGCGAGGTCGTCGTCCGCTATCTCGAGCGGGAGGGGTACGCGACGCTCGAGGCGGGCGACGGCGAAGAGGCCCGCGCGCTGCTCGAGCGGCGCTCACCCGACCTCGTCGTCCTCGACGTGATGCTGCCGGGCACCGACGGGCTCGAGCTCTGCCGCTGGATCCGCGGGCGGTCGGAGCTGCCCGTGATCATGCTCACGGCCCGCGGCGAGGAGGCCGACCGCATCGTCGGGCTCGAGCTCGGCGCCGACGACTACGTCACGAAGCCGTTCTCGCCCCGCGAGCTCGTCGCCCGCGTGAAGACCGTGCTCAGGCGCACTGCTCCGCAGCTCGTTCCGACCGAGCGCCTGGTCCTCGGCGAGCTCGCGATCGACGCGACGACGCGCGAGGTGCGCAAGGACGGCGCCGAGCTC
>CAZUVW010000112.1:0-629 GCA_964623875.1 uncultured Gaiellales bacterium | reverse complement strand
GAACGGCGCGCGCGAGGCGGAGCGCCTCTCGTTCGGAGACGTCGAGCTCGACGCGGCCTCGCGGGAGGTGCGCAAGGCCGGCACCGAGGTGAGGCTGACCGCCAAGGAGTTCGACCTGCTCTGGTTCCTCGCCAGCCACCCGCGCCGCGTGTTCGGGCGCGACCAGCTGATGATCCGCGTCTGGGGCTACGAGGCGGCGCTCGACACCGGCACCGTCACGGTCCACGTCCGTCGCTTGCGCGAGAAGATCGAGGACGACCCGTCGCAGCCGCGCCACCTGCAGACGGTGTGGGGCGTCGGCTACCGGATCGTGCCGTGAGCGACGGCCTGGTCGTCGCGATGATGGGCACCGCGATCACGGTCGCGGTGGCCACGCTGGTGGTCGGGCTCGCCGCAGCGTTCGTGCTGCGCACCCTGCCGAGCCTCCGCCTCCAGCTGGTGGGCCTCGCCGTCCTCTCGGTGTGTCTGCCGCTGCTCTCGGTGCTCCTCTCCGGATGGGTGGCGTTCCACATGGGCGCCGACGTCAAGATCCTCGCGATCTCGTCGGCGTCCGCTGCGGTCGCCGTGGTCGCCGGGCTCGTCCTCGCGCGCTCCATCTCGGACTCCGTCGATCGGGTGCGCGACGCTTC
>CAZUVW010000111.1:0-9856 GCA_964623875.1 uncultured Gaiellales bacterium | reverse complement strand
TCCTACATCCGCCTGTCGCTCGAGGCCGACGCATCCTTGGGCTCGCCCGCCGTGGCGCGGTACCCTGCACGACGATGCGGCGTCGCGTGCTCGCGGTCGGCGTGGCGGCGCTGGCCATGCCCTCTCTCGTCACGGGCGGAGCGAGCGCGGCGACGCCTCTGCGGCTCCCCACCACCACGTCGACCGTCGAGGTCTCGCTGGCCGGGCGGTCGTTCGAGGCCCGGCTCGTCCGGCCGGCGAAGGTGGGCACGTACCCCGTGATCGCGTTCGGCCACGGCTTCGCCCAGTCCCCGAGCCGCTATGCCTCGACGCTCACGGCCATGGCGGCGCGCGGGACCATCGTCATCGCCCCGGCGAGCGAGGCCGGTCTCCTCCCGAGCCACAGCCGCCTCGCCGACGATCTCTGGCTCTCCCTGCGCTGGGCTCGCGCGAACGTGCGCGGAGCGAGCGCGACGCTCGACGCGGTCGGCGGCCATTCCATGGGAGGGGGCGCCGCGCTCGTCGCGGCCGACCGCCATCCGGCGATCGATGCCGTGCTCACGCTTGCAGCCGCGGAGACGACGCCGTCGGCCACCGAGGCATCTGCAGGTGTCAGCGTGCCGGCTCTCTTCGTCGTCGGCACGCAGGACGAGATCGTGGCGCCGGCGACGACCCGCGCGATGTACGCCGCCAAGCCGCCTCCGGCGACCTTCGCGGCGATCGTCGGCGGCTATCACTGCGGCTTCAACGACTCGACCTCGTTCTTCGGCCTCGGCTGTGACTCGGGCTCGATCAGTCGCTCCAGGCAGCTCGCGCTCACGCACGCCCTGCTCGGCGACTGGCTCGACGCGAGGTTCCGTGGCGCCGCCGAGCTCGCTCGCCGTGCGGGCGTGGTGCTCACCCGCAAGTAGCCGGTCGCGCCGCCGCGCCGAGCGCCCCCTGGGCGGAGCGGAAGCTGGGCCGAGCGGATATCGTCGGGCGGTGGAGCCGCTGATCCTCTACTGGCGAGCGGGAACCGCTGCCATGGCGCCGCACGCGGCGCTGGCCGAGATCGGGGTCGCGTATCGGCTCGTGGAGATCGACCGTGAGACGGCGCAGACCGACCCGGCCTACCGGGCGCTGAACCCCTGGGGCGTGGTGCCGACGCTCGTCGACGGTGGGGTCGTGGTGAGCGAGTCTGCGGCGATCCTGCTCTACCTGGCGGACCGGTTCCCGCAGGCGCGCCTCGCCCCGGACGACCGCGCCGACTTCTACCGCTGGCTCGTGTTCATGACGAACACGGTGCAGACCTGCCTGCTGCGGTTCTTCTACCCCGAGCGCTACGGCGGGCCCGAGGTCGAGCGGCTCGCAGCAGCAGAGGCCGGCGAGCTGTTCGCGCTCCTGGACGAGAGCCTCGAGGGGCGAGACTGGCTCGTGGGCGAGCACCGCAGCGCGGCCGACCTCTTCCTGTTCATGCTGACGCGCTGGGGGCGCCAGCTGGACTCCCCCGCGTGGGACAGGCCGCAGCTGCGGGCGCACTTCCTTCGCACGCTCGCCCTGCCGGGCGTCCGCCGCATGCTCGACGAGCAGGGGCTCGACCTGCCCGCCTGGGCGACCTGACCCGACCCGAGTCGTCGCCGACGACGCGTCAGCTCGCGCTCGGCAGCACCCCGTCGGGCGTGAGCTTGTTCACGAGCTGTGGCAGCGTCTCGGCGACGTCCGCGGCGGCGGTGTCGACGTCGACGCCGGCCTTGTCCGCGATTCCCTGCAGCTGCGAGGGGTCGAGGGCCTCCTTGACCTCGTCGGCCGAGAGCGGCTCGTTGTCACCGGTCCCGATCCAGGACTGCACCTTGTCGCCCAGCCCGGCAGCGTCGAACTGCTCCTTCAGCTGGCCGAGATCGACGTCGCCGACGATCTGCTTGAGGTCGTCCATCAGCTCCGTCGGCGACGCGTCACCGGAGAGCACCGACTTGATCGAGTCGAACACCGACATCGCACTCCTCCTTCGAACGGGAACGGTGATTCGACACTAGTCTCGAGCCACTCCGTCAGGCGACCGATCTCGCCCCGGAGCCGGGCGTCTTCACCGGGTCGGAACCGAACCGTGTCCGCTCCGGCACCGTGGGTCGGGCGCGGGCGATCGCGCTCGCTCCGCCGGATATGGTGAGCCGGTCGGGCGTCAGGGAGGAAGGGGATGGCTGGAGGCAAGGCGCGTCTGCCACCGCGGTGGCTCATCGTCACCTTCTGGCACGTGCACCGGCGGATCGTCCGTGCGAGCGGCGGGCGCAAGGGGCTGTGGCGTCCGCGTCCCGGCAAGTGGGGCGCCCTGCGACTCACCACGACGGGCCGTCGCAGCGGGGAGCCGCGGGGCGTGATCGTCGGCTACTTCGAGGACGGCTCGAGCTTCGTGACGATGGCCATGAACGGCTGGGGCGCAGCCGAGCCCGCCTGGTGGCTCAACCTGCAGGCTCGTCCGGAGGCGGTCGTCGAGCTCGCGGGCGGAGCGCGGCACGAGGTGCTCGGACGGGCCGCGGTGGGCGAGGAGCGCGAGCGGCTGTGGCAGCGCTGGCGCGAGCTCGACGAGGATCTCGACGCCTACGCTGCGCGACGTCCGCGAGAGACGGCGGTCGTCGTCCTCGAGCCGCGTTCGGTTGCCTGAGGGGAGCGGTCAGTCGACGAGGAGCGGTCAGTCGGCGAGGAGCACGGCGCCGAGCAGCAGCGTGCCGAGCAGCGCGGCGGCCGTGAGCACTGGGTGGTCGAGCCGGTAGCCCTCGAGCAGCGCCATCGCCGTGAGCGCCCCGAGCGTGGCCAGCGTGACGAGGATCACTCCGAGCAGGAACATCGTCCCTCCCTGTGGCGGCTTTCCGGAAGCCTGCCACAGCAGCGCCCTGCGCGACGGCGGGTGAGCCTGCCGATCAGACTCGCGCGGCGCCGAGGGCGCCTGCGAGCGTCCTGAATCGCCGGACGGGCATGCCGACGTCGTGCTTCGAGGGGGGTGCGGTAGGCGTGCTGGAGGGTGAGGCGGCCACGGGCAGCTCCTTTCGCTCGGTCATCGCCCCCAGGATGGACGAGCCGCGTCCGGGCGTCGTTCGTGGCCACGACGCTGCGCGTGTCAGGACGCCGACACACCCCCGGCTTGCCGATCGCATCCCCCGGCGCTAGGGTCGGCGCGATGCAGTGGAGGCTCCTCGAGGGGGTGCCCGAAGAGGAGGTACGCCGTCTGCTGTCCGTCGCGCGGCGCCGCACCTTCCGCAAGGGCGAGGTCGTGTTCCACCACGGCGACCCCGCGGACTCCCTGCACCTGATCTCCAAGGGCCGCTTCAAGGTCCTGGTGATGACTCCGGTCGGCGAGCCGGCCACGCTCGCGATCCACGGGCCCGGCGAGAGCTTCGGCGAGATGGCGATCGTCGCAGAGGGCGCGAAGCGCTCCGCCACCGTCGAGGCGCTGGAGGAGGGCGAGACGTTCTGCGTGCTCGAGCGCGAGTTCCGCAGCCTGCGGCACGAGCATCCGGGGATCGACCAGCTGCTGATCGACTTCCTCGCCAACGAGGTGCGGCTGCTGCACGACCGGCTGCTCGAGGCCCTCTACGTGGCTGTCGACCGCAGGGTCGTCGGCAGGCTGGCCGAGCTGACCCGGCTCTACGGGGTGACGGACGGGCAGGCGGTGATCCCCCTCACCCAGGAGGAGCTTGCCGGCCTGGCCGGCACCTCGCGGGCCACCGTCAACCAGGTGCTCAACAGCCTCCAGGACAGCGGGCTCGTGCAGCTGAGTCGGGGGAGGATCACCGTGCCGGATCCGGAGAGGCTGGCCGCACGTGCGGGCCGACCGTCCCGCGATCGGTGACCGAGAGCGCAGCGCTACGACACCGCCCTGGCCGTCCGGCGCGGCTAGCGGGTCACCGACGCACGACGAACCGGAACAGCGCGTAGAGGAGCGCGAGGCCGACGCCGAACACGGCGAGCCACGCGACCACGAAGCTGCCGTCCCGGCTGTCGACGAGGTCCGACGCGACCATCAGCGAGCCCGCGCCCCACACCACGAGCACGCCGATCACGATTCGTCTGGCGAGGTCGCGTCGTGTCGGTGTGCGCATGTCGCTCCCGTGGTTCGCGGTGGCGCACCGGATGTCCTGTCGCCGCGCAGGACACAGGCCGCTCCGCGCGAAGGGAGTCGATCCATGAGCTGGCGACGAGGCGAGGTCTGGCTCGAGAGCGAGGTGCTGTGGTTCCGCGAGCGGTCCGCCGAGGCGGCGTCGGCGCTCGGGGCGCCTCTGCTCTTCGGCCTCGTTCCCGAGGCCGCGACCGCCGGGCCGATCCCGAACGGGCTCGCGGCGTCCCGCAGGCGCCGAGCCGAGCTGCGCCGCAGGCGCAGCGCGCGCAAGACGCGCACGGCCGCGCTCGTCCTCGGCCCGGCGGTGGCGCTGACGCTGGCCGGGTCGCGGGTCGGCGCGGGCGCGAAGGGCGGGGGCGCGCTGGAGGAGGATCCGCCCAGCCTCACGCTGCGTCTCGCCCCCGGCGCGGCCGCGCGAACCCGGGCGGCGGCGACGCGCCCACCGTCGCCGCCGGTCGAGAGGCGCGAGCGGGCCCCCGCGAGCGCGGCGGCGCAGCCGACGATCGAGTGGCGTCGCGCGACGTCCCACGGGCTCCCGTACTCCGGCTCGCTGGTCGGCGGGACGCAGCTCCCGGTGGAGGGGCCGGACTGGGTCACGTGGAGCCCGCTCCGCGACAGCCGGCCGAACGCGGCGAACCGCCTCTACGGTCACGAGCGGACGATCCGCGCGATCGTCTCCGTGCTCGCCGGGTACCGCGCGGCCAACCCGGACGCGCCGCGCGTCGTGATCGGTGACATCAGCATGCGCGACGGCGGGCCGATGCTGGAGCACCGCTCCCACCAGAACGGGCTCGACGTGGACGTCTACTACCCACGGCTCGACCGGGCGCTGCGCGCGCCGTTCTCGAGCGACCAGGTCGACCGGGCGCTCGCGCAGGACCTCCTCGACCGCTTCCTCGCTGCGGGCGCGCGGATGGTGTTCGTCGGGTACGCGACCGGTCTGCGCGGCCCGAGCGGGGTGGTCGTTCCGTACCCCTACCACGAGAACCACATGCACGTGCGCTTCGGCGACCCGAGCTGACGGGCCCCTCGCCCTCAGCTGCCGTCGAGCGACCCGTCGCCGGCGATCAGCGCGCGGACGGCGCCCACGTCGGCGGCGAGCGAGCGGTCGGCGTCGAGCGGCGGCACCGCGGCAGCGAGAGCGCCGACGAGCTCGCGGAGCCCGGCTGGAGGGTCGTCGTCGCGGAGGTGCGCGGCCTGGCGCAGCGCGACGAGCTCGCACGCGACCGCCGTGGCGAGGAGCTCCGTCGCGCGGGCGAGGCGCGCCGCGGCGAGGAAGCCGTGCGCCTGCACGTCCTCCTGCCCGGTCGAGGTGTCGAGCGCGTGGACGGAGGCCGGCGCAGCGAGCGTCCGCGCCTCGGCCACGAGGCCGACGACGGTCTTGTGGAGCGCGACCGCCCCCGCCTGCGCCCCCGGTCGCGCCGTCAGCTGGTCGGGCAGACCGGAGAAGCGCTCGTCGAGCAGCCGATGCAGGCGCTTCTCGACGAGGTTCGCCACGTGGACGAGCGCGAGAGTCGCTCCCTCGAGCGCGAGCGTCACGTCGAGCGCGTGGAACGCCCCGGTAGGGTACAGGCCCGCCGGCTCGCCGTCCCCCACGGGCAGCACGAGCGGGCTGTCGGTCACCGCCCCCAGGCGGGCGACGGCGACGGCGCGCAGGCGCTCGACGGCTTCGAGCAGCGCGCCGTGCACCTGGGGGACGACGCGCAGCGACACGGGCGGCTGGGCCGCGTCGGCGGGATGGGCGTGGAGCGCGACGAGCTCGCGGGCGACCTGCCCGGCGGCGCGGCCGACAGCGAGGTGCGCGACCCGCGGCGACCAGGCCCGCGTCGACGCGCCGGTCGCCCAGGCCGAGAGCGCCGCCGCGCGCGTCGCCTGGCGGAGGGTCGTCTCGACGGCGTCGGCGTGATGGAGCGCGAGCGAGGTCGCGAACGGCGACCCGCCGACGAGCGCGAGGCCCTCCCTCGCGAGCGGCGCGTAGGGCTCGATCCGGCGCCGCGCGAGCGCGTCCCGCGCGGACACGGCCCGCCCGTCCTCCCAGACGGAGCCCTCGCCGAGGAAGGTCTGGAAGAGGTGCGCGAGCGGGCCGATCTCCCCGGCCGCCCCGTACGGGCCGGACGGAACGACGGGCGTCCAGCGGTCGTCGAGGCGGGCCGCGAGGTAGCGGCAGAGCGCGGCGCTCACCCCTGCCGATCCGTGCAGGAACCCGGCCAGCCGGACCAGCATCGCCCCCGCACGACCCCTGCCGGCAGGGGCGCGTCGAGCCCGGCCGCGCGTGCGGTGAGGAGTGAGCGCTGGAGCGCGTCCTGCTCGGCCCCGGTCACCGCCACCGAGGCGAGGTGCCCGAGCCCGGTGGTGACCCCGTACGCCGTCGCTCCGGCGGCCACCTGCTCGAGCAGCGCCGCGCGGCCGTCCTCGACCCGCGCCAGGGCGTCGCCCGAGAGCACGACGGGCTCCCCGCGCGCGACGACCGCGACGTAGTCGTCGAGTCCCAGCGGGGCGTCGCCGAGGAGGGTCACGAGCGGTAGCGCAGCCTCGTGCCGAGGCCGGCGATCTCGGCGCGCGCGACGAGGTCGCAGGCGAGCGCGACGTCGGTCGTCCCCAGCCCGCGGTGCCAGAAGAGGATCCGCTCGTCGTCGCGCTCGCGCCCGGGACGCAGCCCCGCGACGACCTGGCCGAGCTCCGCGTGGAGCGTCTCCGCCGTGAGGAGCCCGGCTCGCACGTGCGGCCGCAGCGCGCCGAACGCGTCGTCGCGGCCGCACTGCTTCCAGTCGTCGACCACGACCTTCGGGAAGGCGTCGATCACGTCGAGCTCGACGGCGCTCATCGTGCCGTAGGGGATCAGCAGGGTGCAGGCCTCCAGCCAGGCGGTGCGGAGGATCGGCTCCGGCTCGACGAGGCGCGTCGCCTCGACCACGACGTCCGCGCCGGTGACGGCCTCCTCGATCGTGTCGGTCGCCTGCACGGGCTTGCCGAGCGCCTGCTCGAGCTGCTCGGCGAAGGCCTCGCGCGACTCGGGCCGCCGGCTCGTGACGCGGATCTCGTCGAACCCGAGCACGCGGTCGAGGAGCTCGACGTTCGAGAACGCCGTCCCGCGCGCGCCGACGTGGGCGAGCACGCGCGACCCGGGGCGTGCCAGGTGACGTCCGCCGAGCGCGGTGACCGCGCCGGTGCGGCGCTCGGTGATCGCCGTGGCGTCGACGATCGCCCGAGGGACGCCGGTCCGCGGGTCGAACAGCGTGACGAGCGCCAGCTCGGAGGGGAGGCCGCGCTCGTGGTTCGGGACGAAGTCGCCGACGACCTTCACCCCCGTCGCCGCCAGCGGCCAGACGGTAGCGCGGAGGACGTTGAAGTGGCCGGGGAACGCCGGATCCGGGACGTGGTGCACCCGCTCGTCGAGCGTCACGCGGCCCTCGCCCTGCGCCGCGAGCGCCTGCTCCACGGCTACGAGCACGCGGTCGGCGGGCAGCCCGAGCGCCGCGACGTCGTCACCCGACAGGAAGAGGATCTCGAGCGGGCCCGTCGCCTGCGTCACCGCGCGAGCATACGCACGGCAGGGCCGTGGCTCACGCCCCGTACAGCGTGCGCAGGGCGCTGAGCTGCCATGCGGGGCCGAGCTCGCGTCCGTCGCGGGTCGCCCAGCTGCGGCGGCGGTTGCCTCGGCTCGGTGCGCCGGTTGGTGCTCGGAGTGTCGTGTCGGCGAACATCGTGTCCTCCTCGGGTTCGATCGGGTGTGCCCTGCAGCCTCACAGCGTCGGCGCCGCTGCGCGGTGGAGCGGGCCGGTGGCCGTGGGTGCGGCAAACCGTCCTTCGCTCGACGCGTCCGAACGCGGCCGGGCTCGCCGACGCCGTAGGGTCACGGCATGGACACGACCCCGGAGACGTCGCACGGCGACGACCCGGAGGGGGCCGCCGAGCGACGCCCGTTCCGCCCGTGGCTCCTGCTCGCCGCGCTGGGGGCGGCCGCGCTCGGGTGGCTCGTCGCGCCGCCCCCGTGGCCCACCGGGCCCGGCTCCGTGCGGGTCGGCGTGGAGGAGGTCGCCGTGATCGACGCACCGGTCGAGATCGGGACGACCGACCCCGTCCTGGTGCGCGGGGCGACGGCATCGCTGGACCTCGAGCTGGAGCTCGCCGACGGGATCCCCGTGGACTCGCAGGTCGTCGCGACGATCCGCGCCACGCGCGACGGGCGCACCGTGCAGCCGGAGCTCGACGACGTCGTCCTGGAGCTCGTCCTCCCGGACGGCGCGGTGGAGCTCGTCCCGGTCGTCCGCTGGGACGAGGCGAGCGAGCAGCTCGTGGCCGAGCGGCGCCCTCCCGTGGACTCGGCCGTCGTGCTCGCGCTCCTCGGCCTGGTCGTCGTGCTCTGGGTGACGGAGCTCTTCCCGCTGTTCGTGACCTCGCTGCTGATCCCCGTCGTGCTGACGGTGGCCGGGACGCTCGACGCGGCCGCGGCGCTCGAGCCGTTCTTCAGCCCGATCATCGTGCTGTTCTTCGCCGGCTTCATGCTCGCCGAGGCGATGCGCCGCGTCGGGCTCGACCATCTCGCCGCCGTCGCGATCGTGGCGCGGGCGGGGCGCGGCCCCGTCGTCCTGTTCGCGACGATGCTCGCCGTCGCGGCGTTCCTGTCGATGTGGATGTCGAACACGGCCGCGGTCGCGGTGCTGATCCCGATCGCGCTCGCGATCACCGAGCCGCTGCACCACGTCGGCTACCGGAGGGCGCTCGTGCTCGGGATCGCCTACGCGGCCACGATCGGCGGCGTCGGCAGCGCGATCGGGACGCCGGCCAACCTGCTGGCGATCGAGTTCCTCGACACCTTCGCCGACCGCTCGATCAGCTTCGTCGAGTGGTTCGCGTTCGGGCTGCCGATGGTGCTCGTCTTCCTGCCCGTGATGGGCGTCTACCTCTGGTGGCGCTCCGACGTCGAGATCGACCAGGACGGCTTCTCACGCGCCCGGGAGGCCGCCAGGGTCGAGCTGGCCCGCGTCGGGCGGCCCACGCACGACCAGTGGACGGTGCTGCTCGTCTTCCTCGGGGTCGTCGCGGGCTGGCTGTCGCAGACCTGGCACGAGGTGCACCCCGGGATCGTCGCCCTGGCCGGTGTCGTCGCGCTGGCGATGCTCGGCCGCATCCTGCCGCAGGACCTGAACCGCATCTCCTGGGCGTCGCTGCTCACCTTCGGAGGCGGGCTCGCCCTCGGCCTCGCGCTCGTGGAGAGCGGCACCTCAGACTGGATCGCCACCCAGCTCGCCGACCTGACCGCGCTGCCCACGATGGTCGCCGTGGCCGCGGTCGCGGCGCTCGCGCTCGGGCTCACGACGGTGGCCTCGAACACGGCCTCGGCGGCGATCCTGATCCCGCTCACGATCCCGCTCGCCGCGGTGCTCGGGATCGACCCGACGATCCTGGTCGTCGTGGTGGCGATCGCGTCCTCGATCGACTTCGCGCTGGTGATCGGGACCCCGCCGACGATGCTCGCCTACTCGACAGGGCTCTACACGGCCGGCCGGATCCTGCGGGTCGGGATCGTGCTCGACCTGCTCGGGCTCGGCCTGCTCGTGACCGTCGTGATCGGGATCTGGCAGCTGCTCGGGATCGTCTGAGCGATCCCGAGCGCTCGAGGCTCACTCGACCAGGAACGGCAGTGCCACGCGAACGGGCCGCCCGCCGACCTCAC
This sequence comes from uncultured Gaiellales bacterium, assembly GCA_964623875.1. GTDB lineage: Bacteria > Actinomycetota > Thermoleophilia > Gaiellales > Gaiellaceae > Gaiella. The sequence goes on along the minus strand of CAZUVW010000111.1, from coordinate 110 downwards.
GCGGGCGACCCCTCACGCGCGGGCGAGCGCGACCCGGCACGCCTCGCTGCCGGCGAGCACCTGCGCGAGCGGCTCGAAGCGCGCCTGGAAGAAGCGCAGGTGCGCCGGCT
>CAZUVW010000110.1:0-10056 GCA_964623875.1 uncultured Gaiellales bacterium | reverse complement strand
GATCCACCCCCGCCGGCCGGCCTCCTCGCTCGATCACGACGAGGTGCGCCGGCTGCATCGGGCCGTGCGCCACGTGCTGCGCCGCGGGATCGACCTCCAGGGCTCGAGCCTCCGTGACTACGCGGCGCCGGACGGCTCGGCCGGAGCGATGCAGGAGGAGTTCGCGGCCTACGGGCGCGGCGGCGAGCCCTGCCTGCGCTGCGGCACGCCGATCGAGCGCCTCGTCGTCGCCGGCCGCGGCAGCTGGGTGTGTGCCAGCTGCCAAACTCGGGCCGCTTGATCCCTCGAAGCCCGTGCGATCGAGCGCGGCGAGCTCCTGGTAAGCCGCACCAGCCGGTCGTGTAGAGGGTCACGCGTGGCACCGAGGAGAGAGAACGCGTCACGAGGCCGTGTGTTCCGCGCCACGCAGTCCCCCGCGACGACGACCACGGCTCCTACACTCCTCTCGTGGCCCGCCCGTCGACCACCGAGGCGGTCGTGCTCCGCTCGTTCGCCTTCGGCGAGGCCGACCGCGTGCTCCACCTCTACACGGCGGAGGGCGGACGGACGGGCGCCGTGGCGAAGGGGGTGAGGCGCACGAAGAGCCGCTTCGGCGGGCGGCTCGAGCCCTTCTCCCACGTCGAGCTCGTGCTGCATCGCGGGCGCGGTGAGCTGCACACCGTGACCGGTGCGAGCCTCGTCCGCTCGCACGATCGCGTCCGGTCGGAGCCGTGGAGGCTCCAGGTCGGCCTGATCGGCCTCGAGGCGATGCTCCGTCTCTACACGGAGGAGGAGCGCAACGAGCGCGCGTTCCTCGCGCTCACGCGCTTCCTCGACGCGCTCGACGAGGTGCCGCCGCGCGGGGCGGCGAGACCGTCGCTCGAGCCGGTCGTGCTGAGCTTCCAGCTGAAGCTCCTGTGGCTCTCGGGGCTTCTGCCGCACCTCGGCGAGTGCGTGGAGTGCGGGACGGCGGAAGGGCTCGTCGGCTACGCACCCGCGGCCGGCGGAGCCGTCTGCGCGGCGTGCGACCACGGCTCGATCCCGCTCCCACCGGAGGGCGTCCATGCGATCGCGGCGCTGCTCGGCGCACCGATCGGAGAGGCTGGCGCTCAGGGTGTCGGCGAGCCTGCTGCGCGCACCGTGCTCGCGGTGATCACCGCCGCCTACGAGCACCACGGCGGCTTCCGCCTGCGCACGCTCAGCGCGTGAAGGGCTCCGTCAGACGGAACGGCTCCACCGGGTCGCCCGCCGTCACGCGCTCCAGCGCGGCGAGCGCCGTCGCGTAGTAGCCGGCGGTCCCGGGGACGACGTCGTCGCCTCGCAGCCGGACCGAGCGCTCGCTCTCGTCCTCGCGCCGTCGCTCGACCGCGTCCACGACGCCTCCGTCGACGAGCAGCGCACGTGCGAGCGGGAGGGGCAGTCGGACGAGCGCGTCGACCTCCTCGGGGTGGAGCACGAACGAGGTGAGCGCGAGGTCGACGACGGCTGCGTAGACATCCTGGTGCTCGCGGTCGTCGGCGCCGCCGCCGCTGGACGCGACGGAGCGCCGGCCGAGCGACACGAGCTCGTCCGTCGCGACGGTCAGCCCGATCTCCTCCTCGCACTCGCGCAGCGTCTCGACGAGCGTCTCGCCCGCGCGCACGTGTCCGCCGACCGCGACGTCGAGCCGACCGGGCCAGGTGTCCTTGCCGGCGGAGCGGCGCTGGAGGACGACCTCCGGAACGCCGGGCGCCGTGGTCACCACCCAGACGTGGAGCGCGGCGTGCCAGTCTCCGTCCCGATGGACGTCGCCGCGGCGTTTCCTGACACCCGTCGGGCGGCCCTCCGCGTCGAGGACGTCGAAGAGCTCGTCTTGCGGGTCGGTCGTGTGCGCGTGCGTCAGAAGCGCTCGAGCACGCCGTGCAGCGCGCCTTCCGAGATGAGCTGGTCCTTGAGCTCGTTGCGCCCCGGCTGCACCTCGCGTCGCACGACGCCGTCGTCGTCGACGCGGTACTGGCCGACCCAGTCGAGGCGTGGTGAGTAGACGTGAATGGTGATCGCCGGCACGCCGTCCCAGTGCTGCACCCGATGGATGTACGCGGGGTTGCCGTGCCGCGACATGCCTGCGGTCAGGGTGCGCTCGATCGCGGGCATCCCGTAGCGCATCTGATCCTCGCGGATCGCCCCGTCGGCGACGCAGAGACCGACCGACGAGATCCAGTGGTCGTGGAACCCGGTGGCGTGACCCGGCATCCACGACAGCACCCACGCGTCCATCCGGTCGTCCTCGTAGAGGAGCTCGTAGCCCCGGCGCTCGGTGCGGGTGCGAGCGAGGGGCTGCCAGAGCTCGGGCCGTGCGGCGATCGCGCGGGCGATCTCCTCGAGCTCCTCGGGAGCGAGGATCCCCTCGTGTGGGACGAGATCGTCGAGCGATGCGAGGGCGGGGACGAAGAGAGGGGAGGCCTGCGTGCTCATGCCCGGCATCGTACCCGAGACACACCAACTTTGTCAAGGATTTGTCCAGATTGGTGGGAGCGCGTGCCCAGCACACCGTGGTCACCACTGCCGTACGCGTCGGCCGGCATGTCAGTGCCCTCGTCGGACGCGATGCAGGCCGTCGCGGTTGCGCACGAGCCACACGCCGAGCACGGCGAAGAGCGCGGCGAGGCCCGCCAGCACCCAGACGTCCGCCAGGTTGAAGGCGAGCACCGCCCGTTCGCCCTCGATCACGAGCGGATTGGCGACCTCGAGGTCGTTCCACGCGGCGGAGAGCGCGTTGCCCAGGACGCCGCCGGCGAGCACGCCGGCGGCCGGCGGAACCAGCACTCCCGGCACCCGCAGGACGACCACGAGCGCCGCCAGCACCACGACGCACAGGAGGAGCCACCCGAGCGAGCGCTCGTGCCACGCCCACCACGGCGTCGGTCGCGCCGCCTTCACGGCGAGATCGACGAGCGCGAGTGGCACCGCGACGGCGAGGGCGACTGCGAGACGCATCGCACGGCCGACGCTACCAGCACCCGCGCGCCTCACGCCGTCGGCCCTGTGGGCGTGCCCGACGCTGCTGGGCGCTCACCCACCGGCCGACCTCAGCCGCGCGCCGGAGGCGACCAGTCCGCGGTGAGCCGATCGAGCAGCGCCTCGCGCACCCGGGCGATCGACACCCGCTCCTGCTCGAGCGAGTCGCGGTCGCGCACGGTGACCGTGTCGTCGACGAGGGTCTGCTCGTCCACCGTGACGGCGTAGGGCGTCCCGATCTCGTCCTGGCGACGGTAGCGGCGGCCGATCTGGCCGTTGTCGTCGTGCTCCGCGACCATCGCTCGGCGCAGCTCGCCGTGGAGGGCCCGCGCCTTCGAGGCCATGTCGTCGTTGCGTGGGATCAACGGCAGCACGGCGACCTTGACCGGGGCGATCTCCGGGTGCAGCCGCAGCACGGTCCGCTCGCGCTCGCCGACGACCTCTTCCGCGTAGGCGTCGCACAGGAAGGCGAGCATCGAGCGATTGAGCCCGGCGGCCGGCTCGACGACGGCGGGGGTGAAGCGGTCGCCCGAGGCCGAGTCGACCCATTCGAGCTTCGTCCCCGAGGCCTCCGTGTGCGCCGTCAGGTCGAACTGGCCGCGATTCGCGATCCCCTCGAGCTCCGACCAGCCGATCGGGTAGAGGTACTCGATGTCGCTGGTGCCGCTCGAGTAGTGCGAGCGCTCCTCGGGGTCGTGCTCGCGGACGCGCAGGCTCTCGGGGCGGATCCCGTAGCGGACGTACCAGCCGAGGCGCTCGTCGATCCAGTACCGGTACCAGCGCTCGGCCTCGTCGGGCGGGACGAAGAACTCCATCTCCATCTGCTCGAACTCGAGGGTGCGGAAGATGAAGTTGCCCGGGGTGATCTCGTTGCGGAACGACTTGCCGACCTGGGCGATGCCGAAGGGCGGCTTGCGCCGAGCGAGCTGGGCGACGTTCTTGAAGTTGATGAAGATCCCCTGGGCGGTCTCGGGGCGGAGGTAGACCGTCTTGCCGGTCTCCTCGACCGGTCCGACCCGCGTCTCGAACATGAGGTTGAACTGGCGCGCCTCCGTCAGGTCGCAGTCCGACGTCTCGCCCGGGCGCTTGCTCGGCCGCTGTCCGCAGTGCTCGACGTCGAGGTGATCCGCCCGGAAGCGCTTCTTGCAGTGCCGGCAGTCCACGAGCGGGTCGGTGAAGCCCCCGACGTGACCGGACGCCTCCCAGACCTGGGGGTGGAGGATGATCGCGGAGTCGAGCGCGACGATGTCGTCTCGCTCCTGCACCATCGCCTCCAGCCAGCGCGCCTTGACGTTCTCCTTGAGGAGCACGCCGTAGTGACCGTAGTCGTACGACGAGCCGAGCCCGCCGTAGATCTCCGACGAGGGGAACACGAACCCACGTCGCCGACACAGGGAGACGATCTTGTCCATCGTGAGCTCCACGGCTCCGAACCGTAGCGGGGTGCCGTGGCGCGGGCCGCGATACCGTGCGCGAATGGCAGGCAGGCGCACACCGGCGATCGCCGCAGCCGAGCGCGCCGGGGTGCCGCACGTGGTGCACGAGTACGCCCACGACCCGGGCGCGCGCTCGTACGGGCTCGAGGCGGCAGCGAAGCTCGGCGTCGATCCGGCACGGGTGCTCAAGACCCTGGTCGTGGACGTGGACGGCGTCCTCACCGTCGCCGTCGTCCCCGTCGAGACGCAGCTCGATCTTCGAGCGCTCGGGAAGCGCGCCGCGCTCGCCGACACGAGGGCCGCGGAGCGAGCGACCGGGTACGTCGCGGGCGGCATCAGCCCGCTCGGGCAGCGCAGGCCGTTGCCGACGGTCGTCGATGCGTCCGCCCTCGACTACGAGACGGTTCACGTCAGCGCCGGCCGGCGGGGGCTCGAGCTCGAGCTCGCACCGACGGACCTCGTCGAGCTGACCGGCGCTCGAGTCGCGACGATCGCGCGCCGGTGAGCGAGCCGGCGGGCTCGCACGGGTAGCCTCCGGCCGATGTCCACGGGCACGCCGGTCGAGCTGCACATCGTCTCCGACTCGACGGGGGAGACGGCTGCCAAGCTCGTGCTGGCGCTCGAGGCGCAGTTCCCGGACCAGGTGTTCGAGGAGATCCGCCACCCGCGCGTCGAGTCGGTGGAGGACCTCGCGCTCGCCGTCAAGCGCGCCCGCGGGCGCCCCGCGGTGATGGTCTACACGCTGGTCGAGCCGGGGCTGCGGGCCTCGATGCGCCAGCTCTGCCGCCGCAGTCGCATCCACTACTGCGACCTGCTCGGACACCCGATCGACTCGATCTCACGCGTCGCGGGCGTCGCCGCGCGGATGGAGCCGGGTGCCCGCGCCCCGCTCGACCAGACGTACTTCAAGCGCATCGACGCGATCGAGTTCGCCGTGAAGTACGACGACGGGGTCGGGGGCGGGCTCGACGAGGCGGACATCGTCCTGGTCGGCGTGTCGCGCACCTCGAAGACCCCCCTGTCGATCTACCTCGGCTACCTCGGGCACAAGGCGGCGAACGTCCCGATCGTGCGCGGTGTCGACCCGCCGCGCGCGCTCTTCGACGTCGAGCGCGAGAAGGTGGTCGGGCTGACGATCGACGCAGAGCGGCTCGCGGAGATCCGGGGAGAGCGCGTCCGCTCGATGGGCGCGCCCCGGCGGCGCTACGCGGACCTGGAGGCGGTCTTCGAGGAGCTCGAGGCGGCGGCCCGCGTGCACCGGCGGCTCCGCTGCCCCGTGATCGACGTCTCCGACCTGTCCGTGGAGGAGACGGCGATCCGGGTGATCAAGCTCGTGGCCGACCGCAGCCGTGAGCGCGAGCGCGGGCGCGGGCGCCGACGGTGAGCGGCCCGAACGAGAAGTACGGGGTGCTCGCGCGGGGCGTGCGGAGGGACATGCGCGAGAGGGGCTGGGTGCCGGCCCGCTACTGGGCGCTCTGGTGGACGGCGCTCGGCATCGCCGTCGTGCTGTTCTACGTCGTCCTGACCCCGCTCTGGCTGGGCCTGCGCGCCGCTGCCTGGGTCAGCGACCGGCGTGGCCGCATTCAGCGCCGCCTGGTATCGCGACCGACTCAGGCGGGGTCGAGTCGGTAGACGATGCCGTCGATCGTCGCCACGTGGATGCGGCCCAGGCCGTCGGTGCCGAAGCTCGAGAGCCGGGGAACGGCGAGACCGAGCTCGACGTCAGCAGTCACGCTGTCCGCGGGGACGGTCAGCGCTGCCAGCCTCCCGGTGCAGAAGTCGCCGTAGAGCAGTCGGCCAGCGAGGGCCGGTAGCCGCGGGTCGCGGGCCACGACACCGAGGATCACGGAGCAGCCGCCGTCCGAGCGGTCGCTCTCCCAGATCGGTCCGACGGAGTCGACGCACGTCGCGCTCGTGTCGAAGGGGAGCGTTCCCTCGAGGCAGGGCCAGCCGAAGTTGAGCCCCGAGCGCCCGGCCGGGACGAGGTCGATCTCTTCGCGGGCGCCGAGCCCGACGTCCCCGACGAAGAGCCGTCCGGTCTGCTCGTCCAGCCAGAAGCGCCACGGGTTCCGCAGGCCGTAGGCCCAGATCTCGGGGCGGACACCGACCTCGTCCACGAAGGGGTTGTCTCCGGGGACCGCGTACGGGGCGCCGCGTGGATCGATGCGCAGGATGTTGCCGAGCAGGTCGTCACGACGCTGCGCGAACGCGCCAGGCGGGTTGAGTACGCCGGAGTCGCCGTCGCCGACGCTCGCATACAGCATCCCGCTCCGGTCGAACTGGAGCAGCCCGCCGTTGTGGTTCTCCCACGGCTTGCGGATCTCGAGCAGCACCCGCTCCGATGCGGGGTCCAGGCGATTCGGGTCGCCGGGAGTCTGACGGAACTCGCTGATGCGGATGTCTCCGTTGCCCTGTCGCGCGTTGTAGAAGACGTATGCGAGACCGCTCGTCGCGTGGTTGGGGGGGAAGGCGACAGACAGGAGCCCGGGCTCGCTCGAGCCGCCGAGCACACGATCGCTGATGTCGAGGTACGGCTCGCTGCGGGGTACGCCGTCGACGAGCACGCGGATGAGCCCGGTCTGCTGCACGACGAAGAGCCGGCGGACGTCCTCCGGCGGGGCGCTGACGTGCGTCACCGAGGCGAACCGCGCGATCTCGGTCAGGCGCACGGTGCCCGCGACCGTCGTGGGCGGCGGTGGCGGGGGAGGTGGTGACGGGGGCGGCGCAGGGCGCGACACGCCGAAGCGGCCCTGCATCCCGAGCCCGACGTGGCCGGGGACGCTGCACAGGAAGCGAACGGTGCCCGCCTCCGAGAAGCGGACGGTGAGCGTCTGCGATCCGCCAGGCCGGAGCACCCGGGTCCGCCGGCCTCCGATCACGAAGTCGTGCGGCGCCGCCCCCGTGTTCCTGACGAGGAACCGGACGGTCGTGCCGCGAGGGACGCTCCGGCGAGACAGCACGAAGGCGAAGTCCTTCGCCGTGACCCGGACGGTCACCGCGCGGATCGGAGCTGCAGCCGGGGGCGGGGCTCCGACCGCAGCCGCGCTGGCCGCGGCCAGCGCGGCGACGACCACGCGGCGACCTCTGAGCCTCACCGCCGCATCGTACGGACGTGCCGCGCGAACCGCTCCACGTCGGTGGTGCTGCACAGCCGCACCGTCCTGAGGCACGCGAGCTCGGTTCGTGTAGCGGCGGCGTCGGGGCCACGCGTGGCGCACCGCTAGGCCAGCTCACACGGCGCAGCGTGCCATCGGGCACGCAGGTCGTCGGGCGGGGCGCGCCCGCAGGATCGGCTGCGGGAACACCGCAGTCCGCGGTGTCTCCCAACCGATGCGGGCGAGACGGGCTTTGTGCGAGGATCGCAGCGTGCGCTACGTCTACGGCTTCGACGAGGACGCTCCGGGGGGACGGGAGCTGCTCGGCGGCAAGGGCGTCGGCCTCTCGGAGATGACGGCGCTCGGCATCCCGGTGCCGGCCGGCTTCACGATCACCACGGATGCGTGCCGCGCGTACATGGACGCCGGCGGCAAGGTGCCCGAGGGACTCGACGCCGAGGTGGACGAGCATCTGGAGCGCCTCGAGGCGAAGACGGGGAAGCGGTTCGGGGACGAGGCCGAGCCGCTGCTCGTGTCGGTGCGCTCCGGTGCGGCGATCTCGATGCCCGGGATGATGGACACGATCCTCAACCTGGGCCTCAACGACGTCGCCGTCACCGGACTCGCGCACAGCACCGGCAACGCCCGCTTCGCCTACGACTCCTACCGCCGGCTGATCCAGATGTACGGCGAGGTCGTCGACGGCGTCGAGCCCCACCTCTACGAGGACGCGATCGCCGCGCTCAAGACCGAGCGGGGCGTCTCCCTCGACGTCGAGCTGACCGCTGAGGATCTCGCCCAGCTCGTCACGACGTTCAAGGCCATCTACGAGCGCGAGGTGGGCGAGCCGTTCCCGCAGGACGCGCACGACCAGCTGCGGCGCGCGTACCGTGCCGTGTTCGACTCGTGGGACACGCCTCGCGCGAGGGTGTACCGGCGCACCTACGACATCCCGGACTCGATCGGCACGGCGTGCAACGTCGTCCAGATGGTGTTCGGCAACAAGGGCGAGCGCTCCGGCACGGGCGTCTGCTTCACGCGCGACCCCTCGACCGGCGAGAAGGTGCTGTACGGCGAGTTCCTCGTCGACGCGCAGGGCGAGGACGTCGTCGCCGGGATCCGGACGCCCGAGCCGATGGCGCGCATGGCGGACCTCCTACCGGAGGCCTACGAGGAGCTCGTGAGCACGCTCGACCGGCTCGAGCTGCACTACCGCGAGATGCAGGACATCGAGTTCACGGTCGAGAACGGGACGCTGTACCTGCTGCAGACGCGGACGGGGAAGCGGACGGCGCGGGCCGCTCTGCGGATCGCCGCCGAGATGGTCGAGGAGGGCCTGATCTCGAAGGAGGAGGCCGTCGCCCGGATCGACCCGGATCAGCTCGACCAGCTCCTCCACCCGATGATCGACCCCGACGCCGAGGTTGAGGTCGTGGCGCGCGGGCTCAACGCCTCCCCGGGGGCCGCGTCCGGCGCGATCGTGCTCGACGCCGACACGGCCGAGGAGCGCGGCAAGCGCGGCGAGGCCGTCGTCCTCGTCCGCTGGGAGACCACCCCCGACGACATCCACGGGCTCGTCCACGCGCGCGGGGTGCTGACCGCGCACGGCGGGATGACCTCGCACGCGGCGGTCGTGGCGCGCGGCATGGGCAAGCCGTGCGTCGCCGGCTGCGAGGGACTGGAGATCGACGTGGCCGCGCGCACGCTGCGCATCGGCGAGCACGCGCTCCGCGAGGGCGACCCGATCACGATCGACGGCGGCACGGGTCGTGTGATCGTCGGCGCCGTCAAGCTCGTCCCGCCGGCGATCGACGAGAACTTCAGCACGATCCTCGGCTGGGCGGACGAGCTCCGCCGCCTGCGTGTGCGGGCCAACGCGGACACGCCCGAGGACGCGGCCAAGGCACGCGAGTTCGGCGCCGAGGGCATCGGGCTGTGCCGGACCGAGCACATGTTCATGGCGCAAGAGCGCCTCCCGATCGTGCAGGAGATGATCCTCGCGTCGTCGGAGCCCGCGCGGCGTGCCGCGCTCGACCGCCTGCTGCCGATGCAGCAGGGCGACTTCGAGGGCATCTTCGAGGCGATGGCCGGGTTCCCGGTCACGATCCGGCTGCTCGACCCCCCGCTGCACGAGTTCCTCCCGTCGCTCGAGGAGGCGACCTCCGACGAGATGCGCCGGCGCATCGAGCAGCTGCACGAGTCGAACCCGATGCTCGGCACCCGTGGCTGCCGGCTGGGGCTGCAGTGGCCCGAGATCTACGAGATGCAGGTGCGGGCGATCGTGCGCGCCGCGAAGGCCGTCGCCGAGCGCACGGGGGTGGCCCCGCTGGTCGAGATCATGCACCCGCTCGTCGGCTTCGGCGAGGAGCTGCGGCGGTTGCGCGCGCTCACCGAGCGGGTGGCCGCGGAGGAGCCGCCCGTCGAGTACCTCTGCGGGACGATGATCGAGCTGCCCCGCGCCTGCGTCCGTGCGAACGAGATCGCCGAGACCGCGGACTTCTGCTCGTTCGGCACGAACGACCTGACGCAGACGACGCTCGGCTTCTCGC
>CAZUVW010000109.1:0-10075 GCA_964623875.1 uncultured Gaiellales bacterium | reverse complement strand
CACGCGCCCGGACTCGTCCGCCTCGAGCCGGTTCCGGACGAGCTCGATCGCCTCGGCCCGCTCCTCGCCGAGGATGGCGACCGGCGAGAGGCGGAATCGCAGCCGCACGACCTTCGGCTTCCCCTCCGGAGCACGCCCGGCGAGCTCGCGGAGGATCTCGACGTTCCGCTGGACGACGTTGGAGGCGCTCTCCAGCTCGGCGGCGCTCGCCTCGTCGAGCTCGAGCTCCGCGGGATCCACGACGACGTCCGCGCCCGCGAGCTCGCCGAGCTCGCCGAGCTCGGTGGACGTCCACGCGGCCTGCACCGGGCCGCGGCGACCGACGACGAGGATCTCGTGGATGCCGGAGCCGACGATCGCCTCGATCGCCGCGTCGGCGGTGTCGGTCGTCGCCAGCTCCTCGCGGGTGAGCGCCAGCATGCGCGCGACGTCGAGCGCCACGTTCCCGTTCCCGATGACGACGGCTCGCTCGTGCGAGAGGTCGAGCTCGAGGTGCTGGAAGTCGGGGTGGCCGTTGTACCAGGCGACGAGCTCGGTGGCCGGCCACGAGCCGGGGAGGTCCTCGCCCGGGATCCCGAGCCGACGGTCCGCCTGTGAGCCGACCGCGTACACGACCGCGTGGTACCGCGCCGCAAGCTCCTCCTGCGTCACGTCTCGCCCGACCTCCACGTTGCCGAGGAACCGGAAGCCCGGTCGCGCGGCGATCTTCTCGAACGCCCGCGAGACCGTCTTCAGCTGCGGGTGATCGGGAGCGACCCCGAGCCGGACGAGCCCCCACGGCGTCGGGAGCCGCTCGACGAGGTCGACCTCGACCGGGGGGTCGTCGCTCGCGAGGAGCTGCGCGGCCGCGTAGAACGCAGCAGGGCCAGACCCGACGACGGCGACTCTGAGCGGGCGGCTCGACATCCGCCACGCAATCTAGAGCGTCAGCGTCCGCTCAGTGGGAGCAACCGGAGCCGCAGCCGCCCAGCGCGGTTCCCTCGGGCAGCTCCTCGCCTTCCTCGACCTGGAAGGAGTGGCCGCAGCCGCAGGACGAGACGGCGTTCGGGTTGTCGATCTTGAAGCCCGCCTCGTTGATGGTGTTGAGGTAGTCGATCCGCGCGCCCTTGAGGTACGGCGCGCTGAACGGGTCGACGGCGACGGTCACGCCCTCGAGGTCGAGGACGTGGTCGGACTCCTCGGTCTCCGTCGAGAAGCCGAGGCCGTACTGGAAGCCCGAGCAGCCACCACCCTCGATCGCCACGCGCAGCACGAGCGTGTCACCATCGGGCTCCGCTGCCATCAGCTCCTTCACCTTCGCAGCCGCGGCCGGGGTCAGGTCGATCAGCGTCTCGGTGGGGCGCTCGGTGATCTTCATGACACGATGCTAGCGAACGCGTGCCACGTGACCGCCGACCGCGGTGGCGGGATCACCACTTCGTGACACGGCGATCCCGCATCGCACCGTCGTTCTGCGCCACCTTCGTGGCACCCATGTCCGGAGTGGTAGGTTTCGTCCGAGGTCGCCCTGGACGGGCGGATCGTCGACGATGCTCGCTGACTGGCTGCCGTTCCTCATCTACGCCCTGCTCGCCGCGGCGATCCCGGCCTCGATGATCGTCTTCTCCTTCGTCTTCGCGCACCGTCCGACGACGCGCACGAGCCAGCGAATGCTGCCCTTCGAGTCTGGCGTCGCCGCCGAGGCGCCCGGGACGGAGCGGCGCTTCACGGTCAGCTTCTACCTCACCGCGATGCTCTTCATCCTGTTCGACATCGAGATCGTCTTCCTGTACCCGCTCGCCGTGCAGCTCGACGCGCTCGGCTGGTTCGGGCTGGTCGAGTTCCTCGTGTTCATCGCGATCCTCGGCGTGGCCTACGTCTACATCTGGCGCAAGGGGGCCCTCGAATGGCGGTAGAGCCGATCGGGAGGAAGCTCCCGCTCCTCTCCGACCGGCCTCTGGCGCGCGCGGGTCTCAAGACCGAGCGGACGCTGTGGCCCGACAAGGGGCCCGGGGTGTTCGAGCAGGAGATCGAGAAGATCGAGGACGCGCTGCTGACCACCACGGTGGAGAAGGCGCTCTCGTGGGCGCAGTCGAACTCGATGTGGCCCGACACGTTCGGGCTCGCGTGCTGTGCGATCGAGATGATGTCGATCGTCTCGTCGCGCTACGACATCGCGCGCTTCGGGATGGAGCGGTTCAGCTCGTCGCCACGGCAGGCCGACCTCCTGATCATCTCCGGTCGGATGACGCACAAGATGGCGGCGCCCGCCCGCCAGGTGTACGACCAGATGCTCGAGCCCAAGTGGGTGATCGCAATGGGCGCCTGCGCGAGCTCAGGTGGGATGTTCAACAACTACACGGTGCTCCAGGGCGTCGACAAGATCTTCCCGGTCGACATCCACGTGCCCGGCTGCCCACCCCGCCCCGAGGCCTTGATGGAGGGCATCGTGCGCCTGCACGAGAAGATCCGGGCCGGCGTGCCGCCCGCATACGAGATCCGCGGGGTCGCCCAGTGATCACGCTCCGCACGATCACCGTCGGAGGGGCGAGGCATGCCTCGCCCGCTCTCGGCCCGCCGGAGGTGAGCGCGTGAGCGAGTCCACGTCTCCCTACGCAGCCGTCCCCGGCCTCGTGGAGACGGTCGAGGACCGCGGCGAGACGACGCTCGTCGTCGATCCCGCCCGCATCGTCGAGGCGGCGACGCACCTGCGCGACGTCGAAGGCTTCAACATGCTCGTGGACATCTCCCCCGCCGACTACCTCGGCTGGGGCTCGGTGGGCGTGGCCGGCTACATCGGGACGCCGACGGGCCGCGACCTCAACGCCGCCGGCTCCCAGGGCTTCCAGCGCGTGCCCGATCCCAAGCCGAAGCGCTTCTCCGTCAGCTACCACCTCCTTCGCGTCGCCGACGAGCCGGCCCGTGTGCGGCTGCAGGCATGGCTCGACGACGGCGAGGAGATCGAGACGGTGATCCGCGTCTGGCCGGCCGCCGACTGGTACGAGCGCGAGGCCTACGACATGTTCGGCATCACGTTCCGGGGCCACCCGAACCTCGTCCGCATCCTGATGCCCGACGACTGGGAGGGCCACCCGCTCCGCAAGGACTACCCGATCGGCGGCGAGCCCGTCCGATTCTCGGGGGAGGAATGAGACCGACGCCGCCGCGCAGCGTCGAGGTCCGCCACGGCCGGCGGACGCCTCCCACGGGCGAGCGAGGGAGCGCATGAGCGTCCTGCCCGCAACCCGTATCTACGAGGGGACGCGCATCCCCTACCCGACGCCGACGATCATGGAGGTCGATCCCGCCAAGCACCGCCTCGAGGACATCCTCACGGTCAACTTCGGGCCGAACCACCCCTCGACCCACGGCGTGCTGCGGCTCGTGGTCGACCTCGACGGCGAGAAGGTCGCCGGCATCCGCGCGATCATCGGCTACCTCCACACCGGCTTCGAGAAGACGATGGAGCACAAGACGTACTGGAAGGGCGTCACCTACCCCGAGCGGATCGACTACCTCTCCTTCCAGGCGAACGAGCTGGTCTACGCGCTCGCGGTCGAGAAGCTGCTCTCCCTGGAGACCCCCGAGAAGGCCTCCTGGATGCGGATGTGCCTGTCGGAGCTCAACCGCATCCACTCGCACCTCGTCTGGCTGGGCACCTCCGCGCTCGAGGTCGGCGCGATCTCGATGTTCTGGTACGCGTTCCGGGAGCGGGACATGATCCTCGACCTGTTCGAGATGGTGACTGGCGTGCGCATGCACACGCGGTACTTCCAGATCGGCGGGCTCGCCGAGGACATCCCGGAGGGGTTCTTCGAGGCTGCTCGCGCCGCCGCGAAGCGGATGCCGAGGGCCGTGGACGAGTACGAGGGCCTGCTCGACCGCAACCAGATCTGGCTCGAGCGGACGAAGGGCATCGGGCTGCTGTCCGCCGACGACGCGATCGCGCTCGGCCAGACCGGCCCGATGCTGCGCGCCTCGGGCGTCGACTGGGACCTCCGGCGCAACCAGCCGTACCTGCACTACGACGAGGTCGAGTTCGAGGTGCCCGTGTACCCGAACGGCGACGTCTACGACCGGTACAAGGTGCACATGGACGAGATGCGCCAGTCCGCGCGCATCGTCGCCCAATGCGTCGACCGACTGGAGGAGCTCCGCGGCGCCCCGTGGATCGCCGACGACCGCAAGGTGGTGCTGCCGCCGCGCGAGGAGCTCCACACCTCGATGGAGTCGCTCATCCACCACTTCAAGATCGTCACCGAGGGCTTTCGGGTGCCCGAGGGCGAGGTCTACGTGGCGGTCGAGTCGGCGCGCGGCGAGTGCGGCTGCTACCTCGTCTCCGACGGTGGCGTGAAGCCCTGGCGGATCAAGTTCCGGGCCCCGAGCTTCGCTGCGCTGCAGGCGACGGCGGCCTGCTGCTACGACGTCGCGATCGCCGACCTGATCGCCGTCGGCGGCGGCCTCGACCCGGTGATGGGAGACGTCGACAGGTGAATCCCGCTCCGCGAGATTCACCTAGATTGGCGCGGCCATGAGCACGACGTTCTACGACGAGGTCCAGGAGCTCCGAGCGCGATACCCCGACCCGCGCTCGGCGGTGCTGCCGGCGCTGCAGCTCGCCCAGCAGCGGCACGGCGGCTGGCTGCCGGAAGAGGCGTTCCGCGAGGTGGGCGACGCCCTCGACCTGACCCCCGCGTACTGCTACGGGATCGCGTCGTTCTACGACATGTTCCGGCTGGAGCCGGTCGGCCGCTGCTGCGTCGAGGTCTGCACGAACGTCTCGTGCGCCGTGAGCGGCGCGCAGGCAGTGGTCGACGCCTTCGCCGACGAGCTCGGCATCGGCCCGGGCGAGACGTCGGACGACGGAGCGTTCACGCTGCGCACCGTCGAGTGCCTCGGCGGCTGCGGCTGGGCGACCGTCGTCGCCGTGAACAACCGTCACCGGCTGCACGTCACGGCCGACGACGTCCCCGGGATCGTGGAGGAGCTGCGGCGATGACCGAGACGACGACCCTCCCCGAGGTGATCTTCGCCGGCACGAACGGCGGCGCGCTGACGCAGATCGCCGACTACGAAGCGGTCGGCGGGTTCGCCGCGCTCCGCAAGGCGCGGACGATGGAGCCCGACGCGCTGATCGAGGAGCTGAACGCGTCCGCGCTGCGCGGACGCGGCGGCGCGTTCTTCCCCACGGGCAGGAAGTGGAGCTTCCTCCCGAAGCCGGATCAGGTCGCCCGGCCGCACTACCTCGTGGTCAACGCCGACGAGTCGGAGCCCGGCACGTTCAAGGACCGCGAGATCATGCTGCGGGTCCCGTTCCGCTTCCTCGAGGGCTGTCTGATCGCGGCCCGCGCGATCCAGTCGGATCACGTCTTCGTCTACATCCGCGGCGAGTACGAGCGCGAGTTCGAGGTGCTCGTGTCGGCGCTCGAGCAGATGCGCGCGAAGCAGCTGCTCGACGGGACGACGATCGTGATCCACCGCGGCGCCGGGGCCTACATCTGCGGCGAGGAGACGGCGCTGCTCGAGTCGCTCGAGGGCAAGCGCGGCCAGCCGCGCACGAAGCCCCCGTTCCCCGCGATCGCCGGTCTGTACGCGTCGCCGACGGCAGTCAACAACGTCGAGTCGATCACCACGGTCACGCCGATCGTGGAGATGGGCGGCGCAGCGTACGCGACGCTCGGCGTCGAGAGCTCGACGGGCACCCGTGTGTTCTCGCTGTCGGGCAACGTCGTGCGCCCGGGCAACTACGAGCTGCCGCACGGCTATCCCCTCGGCGACCTGATCGACGGCATCGGCGGCGGCATCGCCGAGGGGCGGGCGCTCAAGGCGGTGATCCCGGGCGGCTCGTCCACGCCGATCCTCACGGCGGACGAGGCGCGCCGCGTGACGCTCGACTTCGACTCGATGACCGGTGCGGGAACCGCGATCGGGTCGGCTGCGGTGATCGCGCTCGACGACCGCGTCTGCATGGTGCAGCTCGCAATCCGCGTGTCGCAGTTCTACGAGCACGAGTCGTGCGGCAAGTGCACCCCGTGCAGGGTCGGGACGCGCTGGCTGACGCAGATCCTGAAGAAGATCGAGGCGGGACGCGGGACGCACGCCGACCTCGAGCTGCTGCTCGACGTGGGCGAGCGCATCAACGGCACGTGCCTCTGCCCGCTCGGCGACTCGGACGCGATCGCGGTCGCGAGCTACGTGGCGAAGTTCCGTGACGAGTTCGTCGCGCACGTCGAGGGCGAGGCCTGCCCGTTCGGCGGCACGTCGTCGCTCGAGGGGATCCTCGCGCCGACGGACATGCACGCCGCCCACGGTCACACGACCATCGACCGGCCGCTCGAGGTGCTCGCGTGATCCCACGCGGATCGCACGTGTCTCGGAGCGCCGCGTGGGGATGGAGCCCGGCTGAAGCCGGGCACGAGCACGCTCAGAGCCGGCCGCGGTGGACGTCTAGGTGTCCGGCGCAGCCGGACACCCGGGAGCGGTCGGCATGACAGAGCTCGTCAAGGTCACGATCGACGACCGCGAGGTGGAGGTCGCGAAGGGCACGGGCCTCGTCGAGACCGCCGCCGCGGCCGGCATCGAGATCCCCGTGTTCTGCTACGAGCCGCGGCTCGGCCCGCCCGTCGGCGCCTGCCGCATGTGCCTCGTCGAGGTCGAGGGCTTCCCGAAGCTCCAGGCGGGCTGCACGCTCGCCGCGCAGGACGGGATGGTCGTGCGCACGTCCGCCACCTCGCAGCGCGCCGCCACCGGCCAGAGCTCGACGCTCGAGTTCATCCTCGTCAACCACCCGCTCGACTGTCCGGTCTGCGACAAGGGCGGGGAGTGCCCGCTGCAGGACCTCACCTTCCGCTACGGCCCGGGCTCGACCCGGATGACCTTCGCGAAGCAGACGCTGGAGAAGCCGATCCCGGTCTCACCGCTGATCGCGCTCGACCGCGAGCGCTGCATCCTCTGCTACCGCTGCACCCGGTTCTCGAGCGACGTCGCCGAGGACGGACAGCTGATCGCCCGCAACCGCGGCGCGAGCAGTGAGATCGCGACCTTCGGCACCGACCCGTACCGCGCGCCCTTCACGGGCAACGTGATCGAGCTCTGCCCCGTCGGCGCGCTCACCTCGACGCAGTACCGGTTCGAGGCCCGCCCCTGGGACATCCAGTCGGTCCCGAGCGTCTGCGGGCTCTGCCCGGTCGGCTGCAACATCTCGGTGACCGTCCGCGAAGGGAGGGTGAAGCGCGTCCAGTCGCGCAACCACCCCGAGCTCGACGGCGGCTGGCTCTGCGACAAGGGCCGCTTCACCTACCCGCACCTCACCGCCGACGACCGCATCGTCGAGCCGCTCGTCCGCGGCGCGAACGGCCTCGCACCGGTCTCGTGGGAGCAGGCGCTGGACGAGGTGGAGCGCCTCCTGCGCGATGCGGGCGCGCACGCCGTCACCGCCCTCTCCGGCTCGGAGACGACGGAGATCGCCTACGGCCTCGGTCGCCTGCTCCGCGCTGGGCTGGGCGCGCACTCTGCGCTGCTGCCCGAGTCGACCTCGTCCGCGCTCGACGCCTTCCGCGCACCCCTGTCGACGATCGCCTCGGCGCAGCTCGTCGTGGTCGTGGGCGAGGACGCGGTCGTCGACCGCGCGCCGATCGTCGACCTCTGGATCCGCCAGGCCCGCCGCAACGGCGCCGAGATCGTCACGGTCGGCGCCGCCGAGCCCGCTCCGGCCGTGCTCGAGCGGCTCGTCGCGCCCGGCGACGAGCTCGGAGCGCGGCTGCGGGCGTCCGAGGCGGCGGTGCTGATCTGGTCAGGGGCCGGTGGGGGCGGGGGCGCGCGGCTCGCGGACGCCGCGCACGCGCTCGGCTTCGAGGGCAAGCCGGGCTGCGCGGCCTTCCATCTCCCCGAGACGCCGAACGCACGCGGCGTCGCAGACGCCTGGTCGGCTGCGGCCGACGAGGACGAGACCGACCCTGGCGCCCCGATCGGGCTGCTGCTGATCTCCGGCGACGACGCGGCCTCGGATCCGGCGGTGCGGGCTCTCGCCGAGAAGGCGGAGCACGTGATCGCGATCGCGATGTTCCACGATCTCGCGGTCGGCTGGGCGGACGTCGTGCTCCCTGCGACCGGGGCGCTCGAGCGCGAGGGCACGCTCGTCAACCTGGAGGGACGCGTGCAGCGCCTGCGCCGTGCGGTGATCGCTCCCGTGCCCGACGAGCTCGCGTGGATCGCGAAGCTCGCAGGCCGCTTCGACGTCCCTCTCTCGCCGCACGCGTCGTCGGTGTTCGACGAGCTCGCCGGGACGATCTTCGGCGGCCTCGACCTCGAGCGCATCGGCCTGGTGGCGCCGCTCGGGGCCCCGGCCCCGTACGCGCCGCCCGAGCTGCCGCCCGTGGCACATCCGCCATCGGCGGATGTGCCAGTCGACGGGTTCGTCGGTGAGCTCCGCCTGCTCCGCTACCGGCCCCTCTTCTCCGGGCCGCAGGTCGAGCGGGTGCCCGAGCTGCAGTTCCAGCGCCCCGAGCGCGAGGTCGCCCTCGCTGCCGACGACGCCGCGCGTCGCGGGATCGCGAGCGGCGACACGGTCGTGCTGCGCTCGAACGGGACGTCGGTCGAGCTCCGCGCGCGCGTCGACCGCGCTCTCGTCGCGGGCGTGGCCCGTGTCGCGGAGGAGCATGCGGGAGACCTCCATGCGACCGTCGAGGTCGTGAAGACGTCATGACCGGAGGATCGTGGTGACCTGGGCGGTGCTCCTCAGCGCAGGGGCCAACGGCGAGCCGTGGTGGATCGCCGCGATCAAGGCCGTCGTCGTGATCAACCTCGTGATGGTCACGTTCGCGTATCTGACCCTCACCGAGCGCAAGGTGATGGGACGGATGCAGCTGCGCTACGGGCCGAACCGCGCCGGCCCGTACGGCCTGCTCCAGCCGATCGCCGACCTCGTGAAGCTGATCCGCAAGGAGAGCTTCTTCCCCGCCGCGGCGGTCGACGTCCTCTACATCCTCGCGCCGTTCCTCGCGGCCTTCACCGCGCTGACGACGTTCTCCGTGATCCCCTGGGGTCCCGGCTGGGAGATCGCCGGCTACCAGGTGAACGGGTACGTGGCCGACGTCCCGATCGCGCTCATCCTGATCTTCGCGATCGGCTCGCTCGGCGTGTACGGCTTCATCCTCGGCGGCTGGGCCTCGGACTCGAAGTACTCGCTGCTCGGCGCGATGCGCACGTGCGCCCAGCTCGTCTCGTACGAGGTGTCGCTGGCGCTCAGCGTGCTCGGGGTCGTGATCATGGCGAAGTCCCTCTCGCTCGTGGACATCGTCGCGGCCCAGGACGCCGACGTCTGGTACGTGCTGCCGCAGATCGTCGGGTTCGTCGTCTTCTTCCTCGCCGGAACGGCCGAGACGGCACGGGCGCCGTTCGACCTCCCCGAGGCCGAGCAGGAGCTGGTCGCGGGGTACCACACGGAGTACGGCGGGATGCGCTTCGGGCTGTTCTCGATGTCCGAGTACATCAACCTGATCACGCTGTCCGCGCTCGCCGTGACGCTCTTCCTCGGCGGCTGGCACGGTCCGTGGGTTCCCGGTCCGCTCTGGTTCCTGCTCAAGCTGTTCGTGCTGCTGTTCCTGTTCATCTGGATGCGCACGACGCTGCCCCGGCTCCGCTACGACCAGCTGATGCGCTTCGGCTGGAAGGTGCTCTTGCCGGTGGCCACGATCAACGCCGTCGTCACGGCCATCGGGGTGGTGGCCGTATGACGGCCACCACCACGATGGCTAGGGTGCAGCGCCGGATGGCGCGTCACGTCGGTGGTCCCGGGTCAGCGACCCCCGAAGGGGGTCGATGACCTTGCAACCGTTCGGGACGCTCAAGGGCTTCGGCGTCACCTTCAAGCACATCTTCAAGAAGCCGATCACGCAGCAGTACCCGGAGTTCAAGCGGCCGGTGTACCCGCGCTTCCGTGGTCGGCACCGACTGCACCGCCACGAGAACGGCCTCGAGAAGTGCGTCGGCTGCTCGCTGTGCGCCGCCGCGTGCCCGTCCGACTGCATCCGCGTCGTCGCAGCGGAGAACACCCCCGAGCACCGCGTCTCCGCCGGAGAGCGCTACGCGCGCATCT
>CAZUVW010000108.1:0-10083 GCA_964623875.1 uncultured Gaiellales bacterium | reverse complement strand
TGCTCCCCGCCAAGGAGCGGATCACGATGCTGAACGAGCTCGAGAAGCTCGAGTCGAACCTCGGCGGCGTGGCCAACATGAAGCGCCAGCCGGACGCGATCTTCATCGTCGACCTGCGCAAGGAGCAGCTCGCCGTCAACGAGGCGCGCCGGCTCGGCATCCCGGTGATCGCGCTCGTCGACACCAACTGCGACCCCGACGAGGCCGACTACGTCATCCCGGGCAACGACGACGCGATCCGCTCCTGCTCGCTGATCGTGCGTGCCATCGCGGACGGCATCGCGGCCGGTCGCACGAAGGTCACCGAGCAGGAGCTCGCGGCTGCTGCGGCGCGCGCCCCGGAGCCGCCCGCCCGCGGCGAGGAGGTCGCACCGCCCGACGACGAGACCCCCGCCGTCGAGGGCGTCGCGGCCGCCGAGGCGCCGACGACGGCCGCCGACGTCGCCGCGGCCGAGGCTCCCGAGCCCACGCCCCCGACCACAGAGCCGACGACGGTCGAAGCGGTCGTGACCGCGCCCGACGCAGCAGGGGAGGAGTAGGCGATGACGGAGATCACCGCAGCGCTCGTGAAGCAGCTCCGCGACCGCACGGGCGCGGGGATGATGGAGTGCAAGCGCGCGCTCCAGGAGACCGACGGCGACCTCGAGGCGGCGCGCACGCTGCTCCGCGAGAAGGGCCTGGCCGCGGCGGGCAAGCGCGCCGACCGGGCGACGACGGAGGGCCTCGTCGGCGTGATCGTGGAGCCGGGGGTGGCGTCGATCGTCGGCATCGGGTGCGAGACCGAGCCGGTCTCGAAGAACGAGGCCTTCCAGGCGTTCGGCGAGAAGGTCCTGCGCGCCGTCCACGCCGGCGGGAAGGACGCAGCTGCCGGCTTCGAGGAGGAGCGGACCGAGCTCATCGCCCAGCTCGGCGAGAACGTCGTGATCGCCGGGGCCGAGCGCTACGAGGGCGGGACGCTGGCGGCGTACGTCCATCCGCCGGCCAACAAGATCGGGGTGCTGGTGCAGCTCGAGGGCGGCTCGGAGGAGCTCGCACGGCAGCTCGGCATGCACATCTCGTTCGCCGCCCCCGAGTACCAGCGGCGCGAGGACGTGCCCGCGGAGGTGCTGGAGGCCGAGCGCGCGGTCTACCTCAACTCGGACGAGGTGCAGTCCAAGCCCGAGGCTGCGCGTGAGAAGATCGTGGACGGCATGCTCGGCAAGCGCTTCTTCGCGGCCGCGCCCGGCGGGGTGCTCGTCGAGCAGGCGTGGATCCACGACGCCAGCAAGACCGTCGGGCAGGCGCTCGACGAGGCGGGCGCAACCGTGAGGGGCTTCACGCGGGTCTCGGTCGCGGGGTCGTGAGCGTCGAGTCCGGCGACGCGGTGGAGCAGGAGCCAACGGCGGAGGACCCCCCGGCGCGCCGGATGCTGCTCAAGCTGTCGGGCGAGGCGCTGATGGGAGACCGCGAGTACGGCGTCGACCCGGCCACCGTGACCGCCATCGCCCGCGAGGTGCAGGCGGTCCACGAGGCGGGCACGGAGCTCGCGATCGTCGTGGGCGGCGGCAACTTCTACCGCGGCATGAAGGCGGCAGCCGAGGGCATGGATCGCGCGACGGCCGACTACGCGGGCATGCTCGCCACGCTCCTCAACGCCCTGGCGCTGCAGGACGCGCTCGAGCGGCTGGGCGTGCCCACGCGCGTCCAGTCGGCGATCGAGGTGTCCGAGGTCGCCGAGCCGTACATCCGTCGGCGGGCGATGCGCCACCTGGAGAAGGGGCGCGTGGTGATCTTCGCGGCCGGCACCGGCAACCCGTTCTTCACGACCGACACCGCCGCCGCCCTGCGTGCGCTCGAGATCGGCGCCGGGTCGATCCTGATGGGGAAGAACGGCGTGCGCGGCGTGTACGACGGCGACCCCCGGCTCGACCCGGACGCCGTGTTCCTGCCCGAGCTCACCCACCTCGAGGCGATCGAGCGCGGCCTCCGGGTGATGGACACCACCGCGCTCTCGCTCTGCATGGACAACGAGCTCCCGATCCTCGTCTTCGAGCTCGCCGGCGACAACATCCGGCGGGTCGCGTCGGGCGAGCGGGTCGGGACGATCATCCGGACCGTCAAGGAGGCGTGATGAGCGCGATCGAGGACTTCCTCGCGGACTGCCAGCGGCGCATGGACACGGCGATCGAGCACACGAGGACGGAGTTCAACACGGTCCGCACCGGACGGGCGTCGACCGCGCTGCTCGACCGCATCGTGATCGACTACTACGGCACGCCGACCCCGCTCAGCAACCTCGCCTCGGTCTCGGCGCCGGAGCCGCGCCTCATCTCGGTGCAGCCGTACGACCCGTCGCAGATCAAGGCGATCGAGAAGGCGATCATGGAGTCCGACCTCGGGCTGACGCCCTCGAACGACGGCAAGATCGTGCGGCTCCCGATCCCCTCGCTCACCGAGGAGCGTCGCAAGGAGCTCGTGAAGGTCGTGCGCCGCCTGGCGGAGGACGGCAAGGTGGCGATCCGCAACGTGCGGCGCGACGTGATGCGCCACCTCGAGGAGCTCGTTCGGAACGGCGACGTCGGCGACGACGAGGAGCGGCGCGCCGAGGCGCAGGTGCAGAAGCTGACCGACGACCACGTCAAGCGGATCGACGACCTCCTGAAGCACAAGGAAGCCGAGATCATGGAGGTGTGACGGCTGCCGCCGTCCACCGGGTCTCGACGCATGACCGTCTCTCCCAGCCCGGCTGACGTCCCCGCGACGGTCGCCATCATCATGGACGGCAACGGTCGCTGGGCGGAGGCGCGCGGGCTGCCCGTCGCCGAGGGCCATCGCGCCGGCACGCGAGCGCTCCGGCGCACCGTCGAGAGCGCGATCGACCTCGGCATCGGGACGCTCTGCGTCTACGCGTTCTCGACCGAGAACTGGGCGCGGCCGGCAGACGAGGTCGCCGATCTGATGGGCATCTTCTCCGAGACGATCGAGCGCGAGTTCCCCGATCTGACCCGACAGGGCGTGCGGACGCGCTTCATGGGTCGCCGCGACAGGATCCCGGACGACCTCGTGGCGCAGATGGAGGCGCTCGAGCGCGAGACGGGCTCGCTCGACGTGCTCGACCTGTGGATCGCCTTCGACTACGGGGGGCGGGCGGAGCTGGTCGAGGCGGCGCGCCGCCTCGTCGCGGACGGCGTGCCGGCGGAGGCGGTCGACGAGGACGCGCTCGCGGCACGGCTCGCAGCGCCCGGGCTCGCCGACGTGGACCTCCTGATCCGCACCTCCGGCGAGCTGCGGCTGTCCAACTTCCTGCTGTGGCAGGCGCACTACGCCGAGCTCGTGTTCACGACGGCGCTCTGGCCCGACTTCGGCGGGGACGAGCTGCGGGCGGCCGTTGCGGAGTACGCGCAGCGTCGACGGCGGTTCGGCGGCCGATGAGTCCACTGCTCTCGCGGATCCTGGTAGCCGCACTGCTGCTGCCGCTCGTGCTGGGCGCCGTGTGGCTCGGGGGCTGGTGGCTGACCTCACTCGCGCTGGCCGGGGGACTCGTCGCCGTGCACGAGCTGTCGGTGATGGCGCGCGGCCAGCGCCCGCTGGTGCTCGCGGCGTTCGCCGGGCTCGCCTTGACGCTCGTCGGCGCCCAGCTCGGTGGGCCGGCGTGGCTGCTGGGCGGGGTGATGGCCACGCTGGGGCTCTCGTTCGTGCTCTTCCTCGTGTCCGGCGCGCGTCAGAGCGCGACCGGGTCCTTCGCGATCACGCTGCTCGCGGTCGTCTGGATCGGTGGAGGGCTCGGGCATCTGCTGCTGGTGCGCGAGCTCCCCGACGACGGCCGGCTCCTGATCTTCGCCCTCCTGTTCACCGTCTTCGCCGACGACACCGCCGCGTACGTCGTCGGCCGGGCCATCGGACGGCGCAAGCTCGCTCCCGCGATCTCCCCCGGCAAGTCGGTCGAGGGCTTCGTCGGCGGCACGGTCGCGGCGCTCGCCGTGATGTTCTTCGCCCTCTACGAGCAGGACGTGCTCGAGATCTGGGAGTCGCTGGTGCTCGGCCTCGTGATCGCGCTCGCCGCGACGCTCGGCGACCTGTTCGAGTCGGCCGTGAAGCGCGATCTCGGCGTCAAGGACTCGGGTCGGATCCTCGGTGGCCACGGCGGCGTGCTCGACCGCGTCGACTCCCTCCTGTGGGCGGGCCCGGCCGCGTACTACGCCCTGCTCGCCCTCACGGGGTAGACCGCGCGACCCTCCACCGCTCCGCGCGCGTGTTGCGTCTTGCGGAAGGCGGAGCTTTGGGTGGCCCGGGGAGCGATCGGTGCAGGCATCCTTCCGCGGTGCGGACCGTCGCCCTGCTCGGCGCGACCGGCTCGATCGGCCGTCAGGCGATCGAGGTCGTCGCAGCTCATCCCGACCTGCGCCTCTGCGCGCTCCAGTCGGGCACGTCGTCGCTCGACGCGCTCGCTGCCGCGCACGACGTCGACCACGTCCAGGTGGGGGGCGACCCGACCGAGCTCCTGGAGCGCAGCGAGCCGGATGTCGTGCTCAACGCCGTCGTCGGCTTCGCCGGCGTGCGCGCGACGCTCTGGGCGCTTGAGCACGGCGTCACGCTCGCACTCGCCAACAAGGAGAGCCTCGTCGCCGCCGGCGAGCTCGCGCTCGCGGCGCGCGCCCGGGGGGGAGGTGCGCTGCTCCCCGTGGACAGCGAGCACTCCGCGCTGCACCAGTGCCTCGAGGGACGCGACACCGCGACGGTGGTGGGCCTCGTGCTCACCGCCTCGGGCGGCCCGTTCCGCGGCCGCAGCCGTGCAGAGCTCGCCGAGGTGAGCGCCGAGGCCGCGCTCGCACACCCGACCTGGCGGATGGGGCCGAAGATCACCGTCGACTCCGCGACGCTCGCGAACAAGGGGCTCGAGCTGATCGAGGCGCACTGGCTGTTCGGAGTGCCCTACGAGCGGATCGAGGTCGTGGTGCACCCGTCCTCGATCGTGCACGGCCTCGTCCGCTTTCGCGACGGAGCGCTGCTCGCCCACCTCGGGCTCCCCGACATGCGGGTGCCGATCTCGTACGCCCTCACCTACCCCGACCGCGCGGCCACGCCCACGGCGCCGCTCGACCTGGCGAGTGGGCTCGACCTCCGGTTCGAGGCACCCGATCTGGACGCCTTCCCGCTGCTCGCACTGGCCCGCGCTGCCGGCGAGCAGGGCGGGACGGCGCCGTGCGCCTTCAATGCCGCCAACGAGGAGGCCGTCGCGGCGTTCCTCGCCGGACGGATCGGGTTCCTGGAGATCGCAGCGACCGTGGAGCAGGCGCTCGCAGCCTCCGACTGGCCCGCCGCGCGCGACTTCGAGGACCTCCTCGCGGCCGACCGCGACGCTCGTGCAGCTGCGACGGAGAGGGCTGCTGTCGCATGACGATCGCCGTCTCGATCCTCGGTCTCGCCCTCCTCATCCTCGTGCACGAGCTCGGGCACTTCCTCGTCTCGCTGGCGCTCAAGATGCGCCCGCGGCGCTTCTACGTCGGCTTCCCGCCCGCGGTGTGGAAGACCACGCACGGCGGCATCGAGTACGGCATCGGTGCGATCCCCCTCGGCGGCTTCGTGAAGATCCCGGGGATGCACCGTCCGGCGCCGTCCGACGTCGACGTCGCACTCGGGCGGGCCGTCGAGGAGGCGCCCGGCCTGGCCGGGGCCGAGGCGCGGCTGCGCTCCGCCGTCGCGGCAGGCGAGCACGACGTCGCCAGGGCCGAGATCACCGGCCTGCGGGAGCAGCTGGAGGGTCGCGCCCTGAGCGACGCGGCGCGCAAGGCGGCCGAGAAGGGTCTCGACGACCTCGACGACGCCCTGGGGCCAGACGCGTACTGGAGGGCCGCCACGTGGAAGCGGGTCGCGACGATCGCCGCCGGCCCGGCGGCGAACATCCTCCTCGCGTTCGTCCTCTTCACGATCCTCTTCATGACCTCGGCCGGCAAGGCGACGACGACCGTCGACAGCATCCGAGCCGACTCCCCCGCGGCGAGCGCCGGTCTCCTGCCGGGCGACCGCATCGTCTCGATCGACGGCAGCCCCGTCCAGCCGGGCGAGGTCGCCGCGGCGATCGGGGCCTCCGAGGGGGCGCCCGTCGTCGTGGTCGTCGAGCGCGACGGCGCGCAGGTCGCGCTGCCGGCGACCGCGCCGGAGGAGGTGGACGGCACGTATCGCCTCGGCTTCGTCCTGGCCGGCGAGGGGCTGGCGTTCCCCGCAGCGGTCGGCGAGGCCGCGTCCCTCACCTGGACGGTGACGGCGGAGATCGGCAAGTCCCTCGGCCGCCTCGTGCAGGGCGAGGGGCGGGAGGACATCTCGAGCCCCGTCGGGATCGTCCAGGGATCGAGCGACGCAGCGAAGGACGGGGCGCAGAGCTTCTTCGTCGTCCTGGGCCTCATCTCCCTCTCCATCGCGCTGCTCAACCTCCTGCCGCTCCTGCCGCTCGACGGTGGGCACATCGTGTTCGCCGTCGCGGAGGGCATCCGCGGCCGCGCGGTGAGGCGGGAGATCTACGAGCGGGTGTCGGTCGTCGGGATCGGCCTCGTGCTGCTGCTCTTCTTCATCGGGCTGTCGAACGACCTGGGGCGGCTGTCCTAGCCGGCTACCGGGAGTCCACCGAGTGGATTCCCGTCCGCCAAAGGACCGGCTGCGCCGGAAACCCCGAAGCGGCGCGCGGGCTGCGCCCGCCGCCAGGTGCCGCCTGCGGCGGCACACGGTGCCAGGAGGAGGGCAGGTCCGGTGGCAGACGGGGTCAGCCCGCCGACCGGCGGGCCGCCGTGCCGAGGAACGGATCGGGCAGGGCGAGCGCCTCTGCGAGCCGGCGGCGGTACTCGGCACGGGTCAGCTCGATCGCGCCGAGCAGCGCGAGGTGGGGGGTGAGCCACTGGACGTCGAGCAGGCGGCGGTCGGGTGTTCCGGCCACGCGCAGCAGCTCCACCAGGCCACCCAGCGCCGCCTTGGAGGCGTCGGTGCGCCGGTGGAACATCGACTCGGCCGCGAAGAGGCCGCCGACCGCCACGCCGTAGAGGCCGCCGGCGAGCCCCTCGTCGTCCCACGCCTCGACGGAGTGCGCCCAGCCGAGGCGATGGAGCTCCTCGTAGGCGGCCGCGATGTCGGCGTCGATCCAGCCGCCCGGGCGAGCAGGGTCGGCACACCCTGCCACGACGTCCGTGAACGCGGTGTCGAGACGGATCTCGAAGCGTGCCGCGGCGCGTCGCACGGTGCGTGCCGGCCGCTGCTCGAGCGGCACGACGCCTCGCGCCTGCGGCCACCACCAGCCGAGCCTTCCGTCCGGCAGGCGCATCGGGAACAGCCCGACGCGGTAGGCCGCGAGGAGCGTGCCCGGTGCGAGGTCGGCGCCGAGCGTCCAGAGGTCGCTCGGATGGTCGAGTGGTGCCCGACCGAGCTGCCAGGCCGACGACGGAGGCTCGACGGTCCCGGTCGAGGGCCGCCCGGCGGCTCGATCGGCGACCGGCAGGCGCACGGTCCCGGCCCGACGATCCAGGGGAGGGCTCACACCCCGATCGTAGGCACCGTGGCCCGACGACCCGCCTCTACACTGAGCCGAGATGGCCAGCGAGGTCCAGATCCGGGTCGGCGGCGTCCCGATCGGGGGCGGTGCGCCCGTCGTCGTCCAGTCGATGACGCTGACCAAGACGCACGACGTCGGGGCGACGACTGCGCAGATCGCCGCGCTCGTCTCCGCCGGGTGCGAGATCGTGAGAGTGGCCGTCCCGAAGAGCGAGGACGCCGACGCGCTGCAGCGCATCGTGCGGTTCTCGCCGATCCCCGTGATCGCCGACATCCACTTCAACGCGTCGCTCGCGCTCCGCGCGATCGAGGCCGGCGTGGCCGCGGTGCGGATCAACCCGGGCAACATCGGCGGGCCGGACAAGACGGAGCCGGTGGTCCGCGCGGCGAAGCAGGCCGGAACGCCGCTGCGGATCGGCGCGAACGCCGGGTCGTTGCCCGCCCACCTGCAGGAGCTCGCCCGCAAGGACGCCGCGGAGGCGCTCGTCGTCGAGGCGCTGGAGCAGGTGGAGCTGCTTGAGCGGCTCGACTTCCGGGACTTCAAGATCTCCGTCAAGGCCTCGCACGTGCCGACCATGATCCGCGCCTACCGCATGCTCGCCGCCAAGGTGCCCTACCCGCTCCACCTCGGGGTGACGGAGGCCGGGACGCCCTTCTCGGGCACGGTCAAGAGCGCGATCGGCCTCGGCTCGCTGCTCGCCGACGGGATCGGGGACACGCTCCGCGTCTCGCTCACCGCCGACCCGGTGCGGGAGGTCGAGGTGGCGTGGGAGATCCTGAAGGCGCTCGGGCTCCGCGAGCGCGGCCCCGTGATGATCGCGTGCCCCTCGTGCGGGCGCGACAACGTCGGCGTGGAGAGCCTCGCTGTCGTGGTGGAAGAGCGGCTCAAGGCCTACCCGCAGGCGTTCGAGGTCGCGGTGATGGGCTGCGCCGTCAACGGCCCCGGCGAGGCCGGGGACGCGGACTTCGGCATCGCCGGAGGGCGCGACGTCGGCTTCATCTACGCCCACGGGCGCGTCCTGCGGAAGGTCCCCTCCGAGACGCTCATCGACGAGCTGTTCGCAGAGATCGACCGCTGGATCGCAGGCGGCATGATCCGGCCGGAGCGTCCCAAGCTGGCGAAGCCGGCGGCGCTCGCGATGGCAGAGGCGAGCCTGATCCCGCTCGACTGAGCGACCCGCGCACCGCCTCGGCGCGCTCATCGCCTCCACGGGCAACGACCGGCCACGCTGCGCGCGCGGCTCGACTAGCCTACGGACGTGCTCCAGCGCCAGACCCAGCTGTTCCTCCCGACGCTGCGCGAGGCGCCCGCCGAGGCGGAGGCCGTGTCCCACACGCTGCTCGTGCGCGCCGGGCTGATCCGCCAGGTGAGCGCGGGCGTCTGGACGTACCTGCCGGTCGGCTGGAAGGTGCACCAGACGGTCGTGCAGATCGTCCGCGAGGAGATGAACGCGATCGGCGGCCAGGAGATGCTCATGCCCGTGCTGACCCCGGCCGAGCTGTGGGAGCGCTCGGGTCGCTACGTGATCCCCGAGGTCTTCAAGCTCACCGACCGCGCGGGCAGGCCGTTCGTCCTCCCGATGACCCACGAGGAGACGGTCACCTTCCACGCGCTCGAGATCCAGAGCTACCGCCAGCTGCCGCAGATCCTCTACCACTTCTCCGTCAAGAACCGGGACGAGCCGCGCCCCCGTGGCGGCCTGCTGCGCGTGCGCGAGTTCATCATGAAGGACGCGTACTCGTTCGACCGCGACGAGGAGGGGCTGGAGGTCAGCTTCCGCAAGCACGCAGGGGCCTACGAGCGCATCTTCGACCGCTGCGGGATCGAGGCGTTCGCGGTGCAGGCCGAGTCCGGGATGATGGGCGGCAGCGAGTCGATCGACTACCTCGCGCCCTCGGGGAGCGGTGAGAACACGCTCGTCACGTGCGACGCGTGCGACTACGCCGCCGACCTGGAGATCGCGCAAGGCGTGCCGCGCGCTCCCGACTTCCCCGACCGGCTGGACGCGCCGGCCGAGGTCGAGACGCCGGGGGTGACGACGATCGAGGCGCTCGCCGCGTTCCTCGGCATCGACGCTGCCGCGACGTCGAAGGCGATGCCGGTCGTGCGCGACGACGGCACGCTCGTGCTCGCGCTCGTGCGCGGCGACGACCGCCTCGAGGAGGCGAAGCTGGCCGCAGCCCTCGGCTCGGGCTTCCGCCCCGCGACCGAGGACGAGATCGTCGCCGCGTTCGGCGCGGATCCCGGCTCGCTCGGGCCGGTCGGCTTCTCCGGCGAGATCGTCGCCGACGAGACCCTCCGCGACGGCCAGTTCGTGGCGGGGGCGAACCGCACCGGCTGGCACCTGCGCGGCGTCGAGCACGGCCGGGACTTCACTGCTCGCTTCGCCGACATCCGTCTGCCGCGCGAGGGCGACCGCTGCCCGCGCTGCGACGGCGCCCTGCGCTTCCAGACCGCGATCGAGGTCGGGCACATCTTCAAGCTCGGCACGCGGTACTCGGCGCCGTTCGGCGCCACGTTCCTCGACGAGGTGGGCGCGGAGAGGCCGATCGTGATGGGCAGCTACG
>CAZUVW010000107.1:8315-10096 GCA_964623875.1 uncultured Gaiellales bacterium | reverse complement strand
GGTCTCCTGCATGATCGACCGCGACCGGATCCCGGAGGCGGTGCGCGCCCTCCACGAGGCGTTCGCGCTCGAGCACGACCCGGTCGTCGAGCCCACGATCTGACCCTGCTTGCAGCGGGGTTCGGCTGCGTCGCAGCCGAACCCGGGCCGTTGACGTGCTC
Source organism: uncultured Gaiellales bacterium (assembly GCA_964623875.1). Taxonomy (GTDB): domain Bacteria; phylum Actinomycetota; class Thermoleophilia; order Gaiellales; family Gaiellaceae; genus Gaiella. The sequence goes on along the minus strand of CAZUVW010000107.1, from coordinate 9,935 downwards.
TTCTAGGGTTCGGCCGCACCGCGGCCGAACCCCTGCGAGAGGAACTGCCACGCCCGAGGCCGAACATCGTCGGCGATGAGCGACCGCGCTGTCGAGGCTCTCCTCACCGCCCTCGTCTGGCTGGTCGTCGTGCTCGTCGTGCGCTGGGCGCTCCAGCGCGTCTACCGGCTGTACGAGGTCCGTGTCGCGCGCCGCCGCCCCGAGGGAGCAGCCCAGCGGCGGACCACCTTCCTCATGCTCCAGCGCGTGCTCGTCGCCCTCGTGGCGACGATCGGCGTCTGGAACGTCCTCTCGATCTTCCCGCAGACCCAGGAGATCGCGCGCGCCCTGCTCGCGTCGAGCGCCGTGCTCGCGCTGTTCGCCGGGCTCGCCTTCAGCACGCCCCTTTCGAACCTCGGCTCGGGGATGCTCGTCGCGTTCAGCCAGCCGCTGCGCCTCGGCGACCGGGTGACGATCGGGGAGCACAACGGCAACGTCGACGAGCAGACCCAGCTGTACGCGACGCTGCGGACCGACGAGGATCGCCGGGTGTTCATCCCGAACAGCCAGCTCACCGCGATGCCGATCGTCAACCGGACGATCATGGATCCGCGCCGCGCGGTGTCCGCTGCGTTCCCGGTGCCGCTCGGCGTCTCCCTCGACCGGGTCCTGCCCACGCTTCGCGACGCCGCCGCGGCGGTCGCCGGGACGGTCGACGAGCCTCGCGTGCTGGTCACGGGGATCGACGGAGGCTCGGCCTGGGTCACGGTCCGGGTGTTCACGCCCCTCGACGCCGACGTCGCTGCGGTCGAGAGCGACGTGCGGAGCGTCGGCCTACAAGCGCTCGGCGACGCGGGCCTGCTCGCTGCCTGAGCCCCGACAACCTCAGTCCCGACAACGACGGGGGGCCGCTCGCGCGGCCCCCCCTCCATCCGCTGCCGGAAGGAGCTAGCTGGCGGGCGGAAGCAGGACCTTGTCGATCACGTGGATGATCCCGTTCGACGCCTTGACGTCGGTGGTGATCACCTTGGTGTTGCCGTTGAGGTACACCGAGCCGCCGCGCACCGCGATCTTCACGGGGGCGCCGTTCAGCGTCGTGGCCGACTTGCCGTTGAGGGTGACGACCTTCGCCGCGGGCACCTTGCCCTTGACGACGTGGTAGAGCAGGACCGCCTGGAGGGCCTTCTTGTCCTTGCCGAGCTTCGCGAGCGTGGCCTTCGGCACCTTGGCGAACGCGGCGTCGGTCGGCGCGAAGACGGTGAGGTTCGCACCCGGCTTCGAGAGCGCCCCGGCGAGCCCCGCGCTCTTGACGAGCGAGGTGAGGGTCTTGAACTGACCGGCCTTGACGGCGGTCTGGACGATGTTGCCCGACTTCTGGGTCTGCTTGGCCGACCCGGCGGTCGCGGGGGCGACGATCGCCGCGAGGGCGAGCGAGGCGACCGCGAGCGTGAGCATGATCTTGCGCATTGCTGTCTCCTTCCGGACGTTGTGTTCGATCTCTGTCGAACTTATGTCCATACATACGGAGACGGTGCGCGATTGGATCACTCACCGGGTGCGGCGCCATTGGGCCGCCCCCCCAGAACCGGTAGACGGCCGCGCCCACACCCAAGGTGGGCCCCCCCCCGCGCCCCACCCCAC
>CAZUVW010000107.1:0-8305 GCA_964623875.1 uncultured Gaiellales bacterium | reverse complement strand
CCGCACCTAGGACCTGATCCGAGCCGAGCCCTCACCCTAGGTGGCGCGCCGCAGGCGCGACACCCCGGGCTCGGCACGGGCTACATGCAGTTGCGCAGCGCCTGGGCTTCCGGGAGCGACTCGAGCTTCTTCAGCGTGTTGTTCTCGATCTGGCGGATCCGCTCGCGGGTGACCCCGAACGCGCGACCGACCTCCTCGAGCGTGCGCGGCGTGTCGCCGTTCAGCCCGTAGCGCAGCTCGATCACCTGGCGGTCGCGCAACGGCAGCGAGGCGAGCGCCAGCTCGATGTCCTCCCGCCGGAGCGAGACCGACGCCGTGTCGAACGGGGACTCGGCCTGCTCGTCCTGGACGAAGTCGCCGAGCGAGGAGTCCTCCTCCTCGCCGACCGGCTTCTCGAGCGAGATCGGCAGCTGGGACATGCGCAGGATGTCGCGCACCTCCTCGACCGTCATGTCGAGCTCCTCGGCGATCTCCTCCGGGTGGGGCTCCCGTCCGAGGCGCTGGACGAGCTGCCGCTCGATGTGCACGACCTTGTTGAGCTTCTCGACCATGTGGACGGGGATGCGGATCGTGCGCGCCTTGTCGGCGATCGCCCGGGTCACCGCCTGACGGATCCACCAGGTCGCGTACGTCGAGAACTTGAACCCCTTCCGGTGGTCGAACTTCTCGACCGCCCGGATCAAGCCCAGCGACCCCTCCTGGATCAGGTCGAGGAACGAGAGGCCGCGCCCGAGATAGCCCTTGGCGATCGAGACCACGAGCCGGAGGTTCGCCTCGATCATGTGCTGCTTGGCGGCCATGTCCCCTCGCTCGATCCGCTTCGCGAGGGCCACCTCCTGATCGGCCGTGAGCAGCGGCACCTTCCCGATCTCGCGCAGGTAGAGCCGCAGCGAGTCGAGCGACGGCTCGACGGTGAGGTCGAGCTTCGGAGCGACGACCTTCGCCTCCTCCTCGGCGGGAGCGGCGACGGGCTGCTCGAACGGATGCGTCTTGTGCTGCTCTCCCTCGACCAGCTCGATCGACTGGTCGGCGAGGTACGCGGTGAAGTCCTCGACCTGCTCCTTCGTGAGATCGACGTCCTCGAGCGCGGTCGCGACCTCGTCGTACGTCAGAAACCCCTTCTCCTGCCCCTGGTCGACGAGCTTGTGCAGCTCCTCGACGTCCGGAAGGGCGATGTCTGCGGAGAGCATGGACCTCTCTTTCTCCTTCGCGGTTGACGGAGACCGAACCACCGTTCCAACGAGGAGCCGGACCTCCCCGGCCCCGCCCCCAGATCCACTAGGCGCCGCATCGTATAGACGGGTCCGGCGTTTGGGAAGGGTGGGCGGCCACGGCCCGTCGAGGGTGCCTCTCGCCGGCGGGGCACCGATCGGAGCGGCTCCCTGCCAGCTGTCTACGCCGGCCCCTCGCGCGCCTGGAGCACCCCGACGACCTCGCCGCGGCTGTTGCGCACGAGGGGGTCGGAGATGCCCTCCCCCGACAGTCCCAGCAGCTCCAGCACGAGCTCGAGCGCGGGCCGGATCGCGCGGAAGGCGCCGTCCTCGACCTTGAGGGCGAGCCCCAGGCCGTCCGGAGCGCTCGCGCAGAACAGCCCCTCGGCACCGCCCTTCGCGATCCAGCCGTCGAGGACGCGCATCGCGACCGCGTCGGCCGCGACGGGCCCGCGCAGGAGATCGGGGTGCCGGCGCATCGCGCGGAGCACGCGGGCCGCGCCGTCGCGCTCGCGCAGCCGGACGAGCAGCGCCGCGGCCGCGCGCAGGGGCACCGCGAAGGTCACCACGCCGCAGCCGTCGGGGGCGGTGACCAGCTCGGCTGCCCGGATGCCGGTCACGGCGGCCACCTCGTCGAGCATCGCCTGCTGGCAGGGATGCCCTGCCAGCCGGTACCCGGCGCGCTGCCAGCCGCTCGCCGTGCAGAGCGCGAGGAAGCCGGCGTGCTTGCCAGAGCAGTTGTGCTCCAGACGGGTCGGGTCGGCCCCGCACTCGAGGTCGTCCTCGCTCACGCCCGCGAGCGCGAGCGTCCGCCGCACGGCGGCGAGCTGCTCGGGGCGCGCGAGGTGCGACGCGCAGCACAGGGCGACCTGCTCGTCGTCGAGCTCGGGGCACGCGCGCACCACCGGGAGCGCCTGCACCGGTTTGGCCGCCGAGCGAAGGAAGGTGAGGCGCTCCGCATCGCCCGCGACGAGCTCGGTCGTCGTCCCGCGCAGGGCGACGACGTGCACGCGGTGGCGCGCCTCGACGACCTCACCCCTGGTCACCTCGACGACGAGCGGCTCCACGCGGCGAGCCTAGTCCGTCCCCGGCGACGGCGACGCGCGCCGACCGCACCATCCGACGCGAGTCGGCTCACCGCCGACACGACGTCGGCGCACACCCGCGCGTGGCCCGGGGTTCGGGATGGGACCGAGTACGCTGGCGCCATGCCCGAGCTCCCGGAGGTCGAGGCCTGGGTGAGAGAGCTCGACCCGCTCGTCGGCCTGGCCCCCGTCGAGAGCGCACGCGCCGAGCACGTCGCGACGTTGAAGTCGTTCGACCCGCCTCCGTCGGCCCTGGCAGGCCGCCGACTCGCCGGTGCGCGACGGCGCGGCAAGAACCTCCTCTTCCCGACCGACGACGGCGAGCTCGTCCTGCGCGTGCACCTGATGAGCGCCGGTCGCCTCCGCTACGTCCCACCCGGCGGGAAGAGCCCGAAGACGTCGATGTTCAGGACGCGCTTCGTGGACGGCGGTCAGCTCGTCCTCACCGAGGCGGGCAAGCGGCGACGCGCCGGGGTCTGGCTCCTCTCCCCCGCGGCGCTCGACGCGGAGCTGGCGCACCTCGGGCCCGACGCGCTCGAGCTCGACGCCGCGCGCCTGGCGGCGATCCTCCGCGCCGAGCGGCGCCAGCTGCACCCGCTGCTGCGCGACCAGCGGGCGATCGCGGGGATCGGGCGGGCGCATGCCAACGAGATCCTCTGGCGCGCACGGCTCTCGCCGTTCAGGCTCTCCACCGACCTCGACGAGACCGAGGTCGCCGGGCTCGCAGGGGCGATCGCGGAGGACCTCGAGCGCGCGCTCACCCTCCGCGTGGCCGGGAAGGGCGACGCCGCCGTCTACGAGGTGCACGGGCGCTTCGGGGCGCCGTGCCCCCGTTGCGCCGACGAGCTGCGACGGGTGGACTTCGAGGAGCACACGATCACGTACTGCCCGTCCTGCCAGACGGGCGGACGCGTCCTCAAGGACCGCCGGCTGTCGCGCCTGCTGCGCTAGGTGGTCGTCCCCGTGACCGCTACCAGCGCGCCCCGCCGGGCTGCATGTCGGCCTCGGCGAGCCTGATCGGGAACCGGGAGCGGATCTCCGCGTCGAGCGCCGGCCCGATGTACGCGGGGTAGTGGGTGGAGAGGATCTCGCGCACGCGCTCGTGGGCGCGCTCGACGATCGCCGGGCTGCCCTCCTCCTCCCAGGCGCCCGGCGCGGAGCGGTCGGCGAGCTCCGGGTAGCGGAACTCGGTGCGCATCAGGCGCAGGGTCTGCTCGTTGCCGAGGAAGTGGCCGATGCCGGTGACCGTCTCCGCGATCACGTCCACGGAGAGCGACTCGTCGGTGACCTCGATCCCCTGGAGCAGCCGCTGCACCGCTCCGAGCAGGTCGTTGTCGATCACGAGGCCCTCGAAGGACTGGCCCATCAGGCTGCCGACGATGCCGGGGTACGCGGACACGAGGTTCCCCCCGGCGAGCGCGGCAGCGGCGACGGAGATGCCCTTCTCGTAGCCCGCCTGCGCGTCCATCGACTTCGCGTCGGTCATCCCGGCGGCGACGCTCGACGGGAGCCCGAGGTGGTTCGCGATCTGCGCGCTCGCCGCCATCAGGAGCGCCTCCTCGCCGCCTCCGCCCGTGAAGGCGCCGGTGCGGAGATCGGAGACGAACGGCCACATCCCGTAGTCGAACGGCATCCCCGGCCGCACCAGGTTCGCGACGCACAGGCAGGCGAGCGTCTCGGCGTGGCACTGGACGAGCGTGCCCGCGAGCGCGGCCGGCGCCGTCGCGCCCGCCTGCGGGGCGACCGCGATGTCGTAGACGAGCCCGAGCTCGGCCGCCCGGACGAGCACCTCCGCGTTCTCGCGCGCGAACCGCAGCGGCGAGACGATCGGGCAGCCGCCGACGGTGCAGAACGGGCGCTCGAGGAAGGCGCCGTCGCCGCCCGCGACGAGGTCGAACAGCACGATCAGCGGCTCGAGGTGCTCGGCGGTGGCGACGCTGAGGGAGATCGGCTTGCGCGTGCCCGCGACCGCTGCGTACGCGGCGTTGACGTCGTGGACGAACAGGTCGGCGCTGTGCTCGGTGGCGATGAACGGCTGGCCGTACCCGTCGACGTTGTCGAGGCGGTCGACCAGACGAGCGGCGTCGTAGAGGTCGACGAGGGTGGACGGCCGGAAGGTGCGCGTCGCGTGGTCGAGCACGGTGACGGCCTCGCCCGAGGTCGCGAAGTAGACCCGCTCGCCCTCGAGCTCCTGGTCGAGCGCCGGGTCGACCGCGTGGCGCACGTAGCTGCGGCACGCGCCCGCCAGCAGCTCCTCGACGAGGCCACGGGGGAAGAGGAGCCTGCCGCGCTCGTCGAGCGAGCACCCGCGCGGCACGGCGTAGCGCAGGATCTCCGGGATCGGGTCGCCGATCCCGACGCGCTCCAGCACCTCGAGCGCCGCGTCGAGGATGCGCTCGATGTCGGCGGCGGAGAGCGGCCGGTACGTCCCACCGGAGAACCCCGGCGCCCGCGTCGAGCCGGCGTCGTCCGCCCGAGCCTCCGCGCGCCGGGCACGGCCACGACGGGCGGACGGCGCGGGGCTCGTGCCGGACGGCTCGTCGCTGGAGAGGCCCACGTCCGACATCCTCCCGTGCGTCGGCGACCGCGGCAACCCGCAGGCCGTCCCGGTGCTCCGACTGTTACCGTCCGACGATGGGCGAGCTGCCGCGGGTCGACGACATGCAGGCGTCCGCGCCGCCGGTCGGGCTCGCCCTGTCGCGGGCCGGGGTGACGGGCGTGCAGAAGGCGGTTCGGGTGCGCCGCGGTGAGCAGGAGATGCTGATGGCGGCGACGATCGACTGCACCGTCGACCTCCAGCGCTCGCAGAAGGGCGTCCACATGTCGCGCTTCCCGGAGCTCTTCGACGAGGCGATCGAGGGGGTCGTGCTCGGGGAGGGGCTGCTCGTCGAGGTGCTGGCGGAGCGGATCGCCCACGAGATCGTCGGACGGCAGGGCGCGCTCCGCGCAGAGGTGCGGATCAGCGCGCGGTGGCCGCTCCGGCGTGAGACGCCGGTCACGCGGCTGCCGACCCAGGAGATGGTCTCGCTCGTCGGCATCGCGGCGGCGACGGAGAGGGGCACGCGCCGTGTCGTCGGGGTCGAGGCCACCGGCATCAACGCGTGCCCCTGCGCCCAGGGCCTCGTCCGCGGCCGCGCAGCGGAGCGGCTCGCCGAGGCGGGCTACGACGAGGCCGAGAGGGAGCGCATCCTCGACCTCGTCCCGATCGCGACGCACAACCAGCGTGGCCGGGGCACGCTGCTGGTCGGGACCCGCCGCGAGCTCGACGCCGAGGATCTCGTGCGCGTGGTCGAGGAGTCCATGAGCGCCCCGGTGTTCGAGCTGCTCAAGCGGCCCGACGAGCTGTTCGTGGTCGAGCACGCCCACCTCCAGCCCCGCTTCGTCGAGGACTCGGTGCGGGTCGCGCTCAAGGGGCTGCTGGAGACGGCGCCGGGGCTCGACGACGACGACTTCGTCCTCTCGCGTCAGGTGAACCTGGAGACGATCCACGACCACGACGTGGTCGCAGAGCGCTGGGGGACGATCGGCGAGATCCGCCGTGAGCTCGAGGGCGGAGCGCCGACGACCCGGCAGACGACCCTCGAGGACTGGCTGACGCTCCCGGGCTGAGCCGCGCGACGCGGGCGCTCCGCCCGGGCATCGCCCGCTCCTACCCCGCGACGGTACGGGGACGCCGCCGGAACTTCGGCTCGGTGCCGGCGACGAGCCGGCGGATGTTGGTGAGGTGGAGCACCACGACGCCGAGGCAGGCGACGGCTGCGAAGCCCACGACGGGCCAGGCCGCGCCGAACGCGACGCACAGCACCGGCAGCGAGATCGCCGTCACCAGGGACGCGACGGACGCATAGCGCGTGAGCGCGAACGTCACGACCCAGATCGCGAGGCACACGAGCGCGGCCAGCGGTGCGAGGGCGAAGCTGACGCCTCCGGCGGTGGCGACCATCTTCCCGCCCTTCGAGAAGCCGAGCCAGACGGGGCGGGCGTGGCCGAGCATCGCCGCCGCGCCGGCGAGGACGCCGACCCACTCGCCCCCGACCTGCAGACCGACGAACGCCGGGACGAAGCCCTTCGCCACGTCGAGCAGGGCGACGGGGACGCCGAGCGAGCGCCCGTAGACGCGGAACACGTTGCTCGCGCCGACGTTGCCGCTGCCCTGCTCGCGGATGTCCTCTCCGCGGAAGAGGCGCGGCAGCACCAGCCCGAACGGGATCGACCCGAGCAGGTAGCCGCCGAGCACCAACAGCACATCGCTGAACACGGCGGCAGGTTACTAGGCGTGGCTCCGCGCAGCGGAGCCACGCCTGGCCCGACGCTACGCGGGAATCCCGTACGACGCGATCCAGCCGTTCACCACGGCCCAGTCGACGTTCGCGAAGAACGCGTCCAGGTAGGCCGCGCGATCGGTCTGGTAGTCGAGGAAGTACGCGTGCTCGTGGACGTCGATCGCGACGAGGGGCGTCGCGTTCCAGACCGGGAAGGTGTTCTGCGCGTCGCCGATCAGGTTGAGCAGGCGCCGCTCGTCCCAGTCGTAGGCCGTCCAGGCCCAGCCGCGGCCGGCCATGGCGGTCGCGCGCAGGTCGGCGCGCCAGGCAGCGACCGAGTCGAAGTCCCGCGCCACGAGGCGACCGAACGCGCCGTCCGGGTCGCCGCCCCCGCCGCCGAGGTGGCCGAAGTAGACCTCGTGGTTCTTGATCGCGCCGAGGGCGAAGGTCAGCTCGACCTTGAGCGACCGGAGCTCCGAGTGCACCTGGTTCGCGGCGTCCCGATCCGCCCCCGCGAGCAGCTCGACGATCTCGTTGCGCTTCGCGACGTACCCGCGGTAGAGGCGGTGGTGGGCCTCCATCGTCGTGCGCGAGATCCCGTCGAGCAAGAGCAGCCGCGGGTCGAGCGGGCGGGGGGCGATCTGCTCGAAGGCGGTCATCGTGGCTCCTCGATCGGCGCGGACAGTGAGGGCAGTGAGCATATCCTTGTGGGCGGGAGTCGAATCGACCGAAAAGGAGCCAGGGAATGGCGCACTCCGTGCCCGATCTGACCTACGCGTTCGACGCGCTCGAGCCGCACATCGACGCGCGCACGATGGAGATCCACCACGACAAGCACCACGCCGCCTACGTGACGAACCTCAACGCGGCGCTCGAGGGAACCGACCTCGGTGACCTGCCGATCGAGCAGCTGATCGCCGACCTGAGCCGTGTCCCGGAGGACAAGCGCACCGCGGTCCGCAACAACGGCGGCGGCCATGCCAACCACACGCTGTTCTGGGAGATCATGGGGCCCGGCGGCGGCGGCGCTCCCTCCGGCGAGCTCGCGGCCGCGATCGACGGCGCGTTCGGCTCGCTCGACGCGCTCAAGGCGCAGGTCAACGACGCCGGCGTCAAGCGGTTCGGCTCCGGCTGGACCTGGCTCGTGTGGAACGGCAGCGGCCTCGCGGTCGAGTCCACCCCGAACCAGGACTCGCCGCTGATGGAGGGGCGCACGCCGATCCTCGGGATCGACGTCTGGGAGCACGCCTACTACCTCCACTACCAGAACCGGCGCCCGGACTACCTCGCCGCCTGGTGGAACGTGGTCGACTGGGACGCCGTCTCGGCCAAGTACGAGGCCGCACGCGGGTAGGGCCGTCGCCGGGGGTGGGGGCGCCGGCTCCCACCCCCGGCGACCCCTCGCGGCGATCGCCGGCATGACGTCCGCGACCCCGCAGAGCGCCACCACACAGCGGCAGCGGCTCTCCGACGACGTGCTCGTGCTGCGCGTCGCGCGCGCCGACCGCTCGGCGTACGCGGAGCTGTACCGTCGCTACGCGCGGTCGGCGTATGGGCTCGCGCTGTCGCACGCCGCCGACCACGAGCACGCCGAGCTGGCGACCCGAGAGATCTTCAGAGCGGTCTGGGCGGAGGCGCCGCGCTTCGACCCTGCGCTCGCCGTCGCCGACGACTGGCTCCACGACGTCGCCCTGGCCGCGGTTCGCCACCACGTGGAGCGATCGCCCGAGGCGGCGGCCAGCGGGCC
>CAZUVW010000106.1:0-10161 GCA_964623875.1 uncultured Gaiellales bacterium | reverse complement strand
GGGCTCGCCCCACACGCGCCCGGAGCTTCCGCTCCCGGCTCGGCGCGCGCGGGTACCGCGTGCAACGCGGCACCCGAAGGGGGCGGCTGGTGCAGAATCGTCCTGCACCGCCGATGCGACGAGCGAACGGGGGACGTGTCAGTGACGACGACGACGGCGACGACACCGCCAGGCGACTACCAGCCGTCGCTCCTCGCGCGAGCCGTCGCCGCCTTCTCGGGGTCGACGGGACGCGTGGTCAAGCTCGTCCTGCTCGGCCTGCTGAACGCGTTCGTCCTGTGGGCGATCGTCCAGCTCTTCACGCAGGGTCGCTGGCTGTGGGCGCTGATCACGATCGGCGCGCTCGCGCTGCTCGACGCGATCTACCTCGTCCCCGGCCTCGTGCCGGCGAAGTTCATCGCCCCGGGGACGGTGTTCCTGATCGCCTACCTGGTGATCCCGATCGTCTTCACGGTCACCACCGCCTTCCAGATCTACTCCACCGGCCACGTGCTCACGAAGGACGAGGCGATCCAGGCGGTGGAGCTGCAGTCGCTGCAGCCGACGGGTGCCACGTACCTGATGGCGCCCGCCTACGACGAGGACGGCGACCTCGTCCTGCTCCTCGTCGACGAGGAGTCGGGCACGCAGGCCGTCGGCTCGCCCGATGGGCTCACGGAGCTCCCGCCGGGGACGCTCCAGGTCGACGAGGTCGGCACGATCACCACCACGAGCGACGAGTTCACGCTCGTCACCGGCGCAGACCTCTTCGCGCTCGACGCGCAGCTCGCGGAGTACACCGTGCCCACGGAGGGCGGCGCGGCGATCCAGGCGGAGGGCATCTCGGCGGCGGTCGAGGTCGAGCCCACGCTGGAGTACGACCCGGTCGCCGACACCTTCACGAGCATCGAGACGGGCACGGTCTACTCCGACAACGGCAAGGGCTCGTTCGCGGCCCCCGACGGCTCGGAGCTCGAGCCCGGCTGGAGGACGTTCATCGGCCTCGACAACCTGGCCGCCGTGTTCAACGACCCGCTCGTGCGCGACCCGTTCTTCCGCACGTTCCTGTGGACGGTGACCTTCGCGACGATGTCGGTGTTCTTCTCGTTCGCGATCGGCCTGTTCCTCGCCATCGTGCTCGACAAGCCGGGGATGCGCTTCCGCAAGACCTACCGGTCGCTGCTCGTGATCCCGTACGCGATCCCGGGCTTCCTGATGCTGCTCGTCTGGGCCGGCCTGCTGAACGACGACTTCGGGGTCGTCAACCAGATCCTCCCCGACGCGCTCGAGCGCCCATGGCTGTTCGATCCGTTCTGGGCGAAGGTCTCGGTGATCATGGTCACCACCTGGCTGACGGTGCCGTACTTCATGCTCGTCTCGATGGGCGCGCTGCAGTCGATCCCGTCCGAGCTGACGGAGGCCGCGCGGGTCGACGGCGCCGGGCGATTGCAGGTGTTCCGTCGCGTGACGCTGCCGCTGCTGATGATCGTCGTGGCGCCGCTGCTGATCGCGTCGTTCGCCTTCAACTTCAACAACTTCAACAACATCTACCTGCTCACCGCGGGCGGCCCGGCCGCCGAGGACCAGTCGGTCGCAGGCTCGACGGACATCCTCATCTCGTACACGTACAAGCTCGCCTTCCAGGCGGGCAAGGGGCAGGACTACGGCCTCGCGAGCGCCGTCTCGATCTACGTCTTCCTGATCGTGGCGACCATCTCGGGGATCGCGTTCTGGCGGACGAAGGCACTGGAGGGAGTCAAGTGAGCACTGCCGACGAGCCCGTCGACTTCCGCACCACGCTGCGCGCCGAGGAGCTGGCGGTCGCAGGCCGCGCGGCAGCCGAGGCGCCGGCGCCGCCGAGGTCGTTCGGCGACACGTGGTGGCGGCATCTGATCGCGCTGATCGCCGTGGGCTTCGCGATCTTCCCTGCGGTCTACGTCGTCTCGGCCGCGTTCAACGCCGACCAGTCGATCAGCGGCGCCAGCGTGATCCCGCGCGACGTGACGCTCGACAACTTCCGCGAGCTCTTCAACCCTCCCGCGGACAAGTCCGAGACCGAGTACCCGCGCTGGTTCCTCAACTCGATCCTCGTCGCGGTCTTCACGGCCTTCTTCACGGTGATGCTCGGCGCGCTCGCCGCCTATGCGTTCTCGCGGTTCCGGTTCAAGGGGCGGCGGATGGGGATGCTGTTCCTGCTCCTCATCCAGATGTTCCCGCAGCTCCTGATGCTGGTCGCGATCTACCTGATCGTGCTGCGCAGCGGCGAGGTGTTCCCCGCGCTCGGCCTCAACCACCTGTTCGCGCTGGGGCTCGTCTACCTCGGTGGGGCGCTCGGGGTGAACGTCTGGCTGATGAAGGGCTTCTTCGACTCGATCCCGCACGAGCTGGACGAGTCCGCGCGCGTCGACGGCGCGACGCCCGGCCAGATCTTCTGGGGCGTGATCCTGCCGCTCGCCGCGCCGGTGCTCGCGGTCGTCGGGCTGTTCTCGTTCGTCGGCACGTTCAACGAGTTCGCGATCGCGAGCGTGCTGCTCGAGCTGAACGAGAAGCGGACGCTGCCGCTCGGGCTGCAGATCTTCATCGACCAGCAGTACGGGGAGCGCTGGGGGCCGTTCGCGGCGGGCGTGCTGATCGCCGCGGTGCCGGCCGTGATCCTGTTCGCCTACCTGCAGCGGTTCATCGTGTCCGGTCTCACCCAGGGCTCCGTCAAGGGATGACCCGGGTGCTCCTCGACGAGCCGCACCACGACGGCTCGGAGCTGTACGTCCCCGACCCCCCGTCGGCGCTCGGCGACGAGGTCGTCCTGCGCCTGCGAGTGCCGCGCGGCTGCGGGATCGACGAGGTCGCGCTCCGCTACACGCACGACGGCGAGCCGCGGATCGCGCGCGCCGAGGTCGACGAGGAGACGGCGACCGACAGGTGGTGGAGCGCGACGTTCACCGCCTGGAACCCGAGCACCCGCTATCGGTGGCTCGTCTCGGGCGGGACGTCCGCCTACGGCTGGATCACCGGCATCGGGCGCGTTCCCTTCGACCGGCCGGACGCGGACGACTTCGCCGTGTCCACCAGCGCCGCGGGCCCGGACTGGCACCTCGACGCCGTCGTGTACGAGATCTTCCCCGACCGGTTCGCGACGAGCGGTGCCGCGGTGGGGGAGCGGCCGTCCTGGGCGGTGCCCCGCGGGTGGGACGACCTTCCCGTCCCGCTCGGGCACGGCACCGGCGCGGAGTGGTTCGGCGGCGACCTGCGCGGCATCGAGGAGCGCCTCGACCACGTCGAGGCGCTCGGCGCGAACGTCCTCTACCTCACGCCCGTCTTCCCGGCCGGCAGCACCCACCGCTACGACGCGCTCACGTTCGACCGGGTCGACCCGCTGCTCGGCGGCGACGAGGCGCTCGCGTCGCTGACCGCCGCGGCGCACGCACGCGGCATGCGCGTCGTCGGTGACCTCACCCTGAACCACACCGGCGACGGGCACGACTGGTTCCGCGCCGCGCTGGCCGACGACCGGGCGCCCGAGCGCTCGTTCTTCCTCTTTGACGACGGCGCTCTGCACGGCTACGAGACCTGGCTCGGCGTGCGCTCGCTGCCGAAGCTCGACCATCGCTCGGACGAGCTGCGCAGGCGGCTGGTCGACGGCCCGGACAGCGTCGTCCAGCGCTGGCTGCGGCAGCCGTACGGCCTCGACGGGTGGCGGATCGACGTGGCGAACATGACCGGGCGCCACCGCGACGTCGACGTCAACCTCGACGTCGCAGCGGCCGTGCGCCGTGCGGTGGGAGAGGCGACGGCCGGTCAGGGGCTGCTCGTCGCCGAGCACGGCCACGACGCTCGCGCCGACCTGCCCGGCGACGGCTGGCAGGGGATCATGAGCTACATGGGGTTCCTGCGTCCCGTCTGGGCGTGGCTGCGCGGCGACGACCTCCCGCCGGCGCTCGCCGAGGGGTTCCTGGGCCTCCCGGTCGGCGTGCCGCGGATCGACGGCGTCGCCGCCGATGCGTCGATGCGGGCCTTCCGCGCCGGGGTGCCGTGGCCCGCCACGCTCCACTCCTGGCTGCTGCTCGACAGCCACGACACCGGGCGCTTCGGCGTCGTCGCCGGCGACCGCGACCGCCAGCTCGTCGGGGTCGGCCTTCAGATGAGCGGGGCCGGCGTGCCGATGATCTGGGCCGGTGACGAGATCGGCGTCGGTGGGGCGTGGGGCGAGGACGCCCGCCGCCCGATGCCCTGGCACGCGCCCGAGCGGTGGGACGCCGCCCTGCTCGACGGTTACCGGCGCCTCGTCCGGCTCCGGCGCTCCTCGGACGCGCTGCGGCGGGGCGGGCTGCGCACGGTCGCGGTCGGCCCCGACGCGATCGCCACGCTGCGCGAGACCCCGCGCGAGCGGGTGCTCTGCCTCGCCGCCCGGGCGGCGCACGCCCCGATCCGGCTCCCGCGCGCCGCGCTCGGCTGCACGGAGCTCGAGACGCTCGCGGGCGGCGACGCGACGATCGACGGGGACGACGTCGTCCTCCCGAGCGACGGGCCGGCGTTTCACGCCTGGAGAGTGATCTGACGATGAGCGAGGAGGCCGACGGTGGCTGAAGTGCTGTTCGACGAGGTCGACAAGGTCTACGAGGGCGGCGTCCACGCGGTGCAGGACCTGTCGCTCGACATCGCCGACGGAGAGTTCCTCGTGCTGGTCGGGCCGTCCGGCTGCGGCAAGACGACCGCGCTGCGCATGCTCGCCGGGCTCGAGTCGATCTCCGACGGGACGATCCGGATCGGCGAGCGCGTCGTCAACGACCTCTCCGCGAAGGAGCGGGACATCGCGATGGTCTTCCAGAGCTACGCGCTCTACCCGCACCTGTCCGTCGCGGACAACATCGCGTTCGGGCTGCAGCTGCGCAAGATGCCGAAGCACGAGATCGAGAAGCGGGTGACCTGGGCCGCGAAGCTGCTCGACCTGACGCCGTACCTCAAGCGCAAGCCGAAGGAGCTCTCGGGCGGGCAGCGGCAGCGCGTCGCGATGGGGCGCGCGATCGTGCGCGAGCCGCAGGTCTTCCTGATGGACGAGCCGCTCTCCAACCTCGACGCGAAGCTCCGTGTCCAGATGCGCGCCGAGATCGCGAAGCTGCAGAAGGACCTCGGCACGACCACGATCTACGTCACGCACGACCAGGTCGAGGCGATGACGATGGGCGACCGCGTCGCCGTGATGAGCATGGGCGTGCTGCAGCAGGTCGACCGGCCGCAGCACCTGTACGACGAGCCGGCCAACCTGTTCGTGGCGGGCTTCATCGGGACGCCGCCGATGAGCCTGCTCGAGACGATCGTCGAGTCGGACGGCGATGGCACGGCGATCCTGCTCGCGGGTCGCCGGATCGCGCTCGACCCCGCAGCGCTCACCCGCTATCCGGGCCTTCTATCGCGGGCCGGGAAGACCGTCGTGGTCGGGATCCGGCCCGAGGACGTCCACCCTGCGGCCCGGCGAGCCGACCTGCCGAGCGCGCCCGCGCGCCTCGAGCTCGTCGAGGCGCTCGGCTCCGGCCAGATGGCGTACTTCTGGATCGACGCGACGTCGGTGCGCGGCGCCGTCAACCCGGCCGCGGAGGAGGAGGGCGACCACGAGCTGTCCGGCGCGAAGGCCAACCTCACGGCCCACTTCCCGCCGCGGTTCGAGCTGCGGGTCGGCGACGACGTTCCGGTCGCGATCGACA
Source organism: uncultured Gaiellales bacterium (assembly GCA_964623875.1). Classification (GTDB taxonomy): domain Bacteria; phylum Actinomycetota; class Thermoleophilia; order Gaiellales; family Gaiellaceae; genus Gaiella. The sequence continues at coordinate 4,483 of CAZUVW010000106.1, read as the reverse complement.
CGGCGAACGTCCACTTCTTCGACCCGGAGACCGGTGCCGCGCTCCGGTAGGGGCCGGACGGGCGTCGTCCGGGCACCGGCCCCCGCCGTGTCGTCATGAGCCGACGCATCCCTGCGCTCGCGGCGTGTGCGGCGCTCGCCCTCGGGGTGCTCGCCGCGACCGGTGCCGCCTCTTCCGTCGCGGCTCCGCCACCGCCGACCGCGGCCGAGCTCGCGTTGCTCTCCCAGCCGCCGACGGTGTCCGCGTTCGCCGAGCAGCGCGTCTACTTCGTGATGACCGACCGCTACCGCAACGGCGATTCGTCGAACGACCGCGGCGGCATCGGCGGCTCGGTCTCCCAGCACGGCTTCGACCCGACCAGCCCGGGGTTCTTCCACGGCGGCGACCTCGCCGGGCTGACCGGCACGTGCGACGATCCGCGCGAGGGACTGGCGCGGATCCGGGCGCTCGGCTTCAGCGCGCTCTGGGTGACGCCGCCGGTCGGGCAGCGCACCGTCCAGGCCGACAGCGCCGCCTACCACGGCTACTGGGGGCTCGACTTCACGGGTGTCGACCCGCACCTCGGCACGGACGCCGAGTTCCGCGCCTTCGTCGACTGCGCCCACCGCCTGGGGATGAAGGTCTACCTGGACGTGGTCGTCAACCACACCGGCGACGTGATCACTCCGGCCGGATCGAGCTACGTCGGGCCTGAGGACGTCCCCTACCGCGACTGCGCGGGCAGGCCCTTCGACCCGGCGCGCTACGCGGGCGGCACCACGTTCCCCTGCATGCGGGTGAGGGACATGCCGCGGATCCCGATCGTCCTCCCGGCCGACCGGACGGCCAAGAAGCCCGCCTGGCTCAACAGCTCGCTGCGCTACCACAACCGCGGCGAGATCGACTTCGGGAGCTGCAACGTCACCTGCTTCGAGATGGGCGACTTCTTCGGGCTCGACGACCTGTTCACGGAGCAGCCGACGGTCGTGCAGGGCCTCGCCGACGCCCACGGCAGCTGGATCACGCGCTTCGGCGTCGACGGCTTCCGCGTGGACACCGCGAAGCACGTCGACCGAGCCTTCTTCCGCAGCTGGGTGCCCAAGATCCGCGCGAAGGCCGTCGCAGCCCGGGTGAAGGACTTCGAGATCTTCGGCGAGGTGTTCGTCACCGACGCGATCGAGCTCTCGTCGTACACCCGCGACCGTGCGGTGCCCAACGTCCTCGACTTCCCGCTCCAGGAGGCGCTCGTCCGCTTCGCGGGCGGCACCGCGGGGGCGAAGGGGATCCAGGCGAGGCTCGACGACGACGACTACTTCCTGACGCCGTCCGGACGCACGCCGACCCCGGGGACGTTCCTCGGCAACCACGACATCGGTCGCGTCGGGCGGCTGGTCAAGGACCAGTCGGGCGCGTCGGGGCAGGAGCTCGTGCGGCGTGTGAACCTCGCCCACAGCCTCCTGTACCTGCTGCGTGGCGCGCCGATCGTCTACTACGGCGACGAGGTCGGGATCATCGGCCTCGGCGGCGACAAGGAGGCGCGCCAGGACATGTTCCCGACGCAGGTGCGAACCTGGCGGAGCGAGGAGCGGGTCGGCTCGCCGCCGATCGGCACCGGCTCGTCGTTCGACGTCACCGACAACCCCGTCGGCGCGCACCTCGTCGCGCTCGGCGCGATCCGGGAGGCGCACCCGGCGCTCGGTGGCGGGGGCAGCGCGGTGCGGCTCGCGAGCCGGCAGCTCTTCGTGACGAGCCGCTTCGACCCCGACACCCGGCGCGAGTACCTGGCGGCGTTCAACGCCGGGGAGAAGGCCGCACGCGTCACGGTGCGGCTCGCCACCGCGGGAGCGACGTGGACGCCGCTGCTCGGGGCGAGCGCTCCGGTGTCCACGGGGGCCAACGGCTCGGTGGCGCTCACCGTGCCCGCGCTGGGCGCCCTCCTCTACCGCGCGGACGCGGATCTGCCGGCGCGCGCTCCCGGGGCGGTGACCGTGAAGGTCGGCGCAGACGACCTCACGGCGCTGCGGGAGATCTCGGTCTCCGTCGCCGGCGGGGCGCCCGCCAGCGTGGCCGTCGCGGTGCGACGCGAGCGCGGCACCGTCTGGCAACGTCTGGGCGTCGACGGCTCGGCCCCCTATCGCGTGTTCCTCGACCCACGCCGCTACCGGCGGGGCGAGACGGTCCACGTGCTCGCGGTCGCGCGGTCGCTCGACGGCCGCACGACGCAGTCTCGCGTCGTCACGACGACCCTCCCGAGGCGGCGATGACCGTCGTCCGCACCGCCACGACCGCCGACCTGCCGGTGGTGGAGGAGCTCTGGCACGCCTTCTCGGCCGAGGTGCCGCCACCTGGGCACATCCCGATCGACAGGTCGATGGAGCTCGACCAGGTGCACGCGATCGTCGACGCCGGACTCGCCTTTCTCGCAGAGACCGACGGCGAGCCGGTCGGGCTCGCGCTCTCCCGGCTCGACGGGCGCTCGCTCGGTCGGTTGACCGACCTGTACGTCGTCCCCGAGGCGCGGCGCTCCGGCGTGGCCGCGGCGCTCGTCGCAGAGGTCGCCGCGGCGCTGGGGGCGGCCGGAGTGGAGCACCTCGACCTGGAGGTGATGGGGTCGAACGCAGCGGCGCGCGCCGTGTACCAGCGCTGGGGCTTCACCGAGCACACCCTCGTCCTCACCTCGCCGATCGACGCGCTGCTCGCGCGGCTCGCGCCGGGGATGCACGCGGAGTCGTTCGCGTCGATCCACGTCCAGAGCGACGAGGTGGGCGACGTCCAGCGTGCCGCCGACGCCTTCGCGCCTCGCATCGGCTCCAGAGGCTGGCGGCTCGAGGGGCCGAGGAACGGCTGGACGGCGATCTACGACCAGGTGATCGACCAGGATCCGACGGCGCTGATCAGGTTCTCCCGGGAGGTGTCGTCGCGGATGGGGGCGGTCGTCGTCGCGCTCTCGCTGGAGGTCGACCAGGTCGTGCGGCTGGTCGCGCTCGACCGTGGAGGCATCGTCGACGAGTACCTCTCCGTGCCGGAGTTCTACGGGCCGCTCCCGCCCGGGGACGTGATCGGCCTGGCCGCCAACCCGACCGTGCTGCACCGGCTGACGGGCGCGGACCCCGCAGCGGTCAAGGCGGTCGCGCGCACGGCGGCGTCGCCGTCGGAGCTGCCGCCGCCACGCGAGCTCCTCGCCGAGCTGGCCGCTGCGCTCGGGATCGAGGGCGCCGACCACGGCTATCCCCAGCAGCCGTCCTCGTAGGGGCCGGGCTTGCCCGGCCCGCGCCCGCCGTGGAGGCACGAGCCGCCGGGCGGGGTTCGTCCCGCCCGTACAATCGCGCCATGGGGGACGTGACCGCGCAGGAGCTCGCTGCGCGCCTGGGCGAGCCCGGGCTCGTCGTGCTCGACGTCCGCAGCCTCGCCGAGTTCACGGGCTCGCTCGGGGCGCCCTGCGATCCACGCCAGGGGCACGTCCCCGGCGCGCGCCACCTCGACGTCACCGACCTGCTCGACGCGCCGTCGCCCGATCGCATCCGCGACCTCGTCGCTGCGCCCGAGGGCGCCGAGGTGATCGCCTACTGTCACAGCGGCTCTCGCTCCGCGCACGCGGTGGCGATCCTCTCGGCGGCCGGCTACGAGGCGCGCAACTACACGGGCTCCTGGCACGAGTGGTCGCGCGACGCGTCACTGCCGGTCGAAGTCGGCTAGCGGCTCCCCGGGCAGGTGAGCCGGTGAGCCGGTGTATCCGATCTCGGGTGCGTGACTTCGGGTGTCTGACTTCAGTCAGACACCGGTCGCCCACGCGCTCGGTCTCGCACAGCTCGCCGACGCGGAGGCCCTACGGCGACGGGGCGCCGCGGCCGACGCGCGCCGCCTCCGCGAGGAACGCCTCGACGAGCGCGTGCCCCTGCGCGTTCCAGGTCGGGAGCTTCGCGTCGGTCTCGGCCGCGATCACGTCCCCGGGAACCGGCAGCTCCGCTGCTCCATGGACGAACCAGTGGTCGAGCATCGTGCGGTTCACCTCCGGATGGAACTGCACCGCCCAGGTGCGGTCGCCGAGCCGGTAGGCCTGGCGTGCGGCGCCGTTCGCCGCGAGGAGCGCGGCACCTTCGGGCAGCTCCCAGGTGTAGTAGTGCCACTGGAACGCCTCGAACCGCTCGGGCAGCGCCGCGCCGACGACCCGGTCGGCGACCCCGGCTCGGGTCAGGCCGACCTCGTGCCAGCCGACCTCGCCGACCTCGCCCGGGCCGACCCACGCGCCGACCGCGCGGGCGATCAGCTGCGACCCGAGGCAGACCCCCAGCAGCGGCACACCTGCGTCGAGCGCGTTCCCGATGAAGCGCACCTCCTCGGGGAGCCAGGGGTGCTCAGCGTCCTGGTCGGGGTGCATCGCGCCGCCGAACACCATGATCGCGTCGAAGTCCGCGGGAGATCCTGGCAGACCGTGGTCGGTCGTCAGCCAGACCTCGAGCTCGTCGCCGCGGTCGCGGACGTGCTGCTCGAACAGCCCGCCGCC
>CAZUVW010000105.1:0-10173 GCA_964623875.1 uncultured Gaiellales bacterium | reverse complement strand
GCTGCGCTCCAGCACCCCCGCGGCCTGGAGGGGTTCCGCTCGGCGATCTGCCCGGAGGGCTCGTCGCTGCGCGAGGGGATCGCCACGGGGACGCTCGTCGAGGACGTCCGACTCCGGGACGTCCTGCGTGAGATCCGCCGCGGTGGGAACCCGTTTCCCGTGCGTCCGACCCCCGAGGAGGACGCCGACTTCGCGCTCGATGCCGATCTCGTCGCCGAGGTCGACTCGGCCGTCCGCGTCCGGGACCGCCTCGATGCTGTCCAAGAGCGCCTCGCCTGCAACTCGACGCCTCGGCCGTCCGGACGACTGCGCGCCCGTCGGCGGCGCTCGTCACGGCACCGCACCTCGCCCCTGCCTCGCACGGATCAGTAGCGTCCCGGCGATGAGGGTGGTGATGACGTTGCTCGTGCGCGACGAGGTCGACGTCGTGCGCCAGCACCTGCTCTTCCATCTCAACGCCGGGGTCGACTTCGTGATCGTCACCGACAACGGCTCGGTCGACGGCACCTCGGAGGTGCTGGCCGAGCTCGAGCGCGCCGGCGTCGTGCGGGTGCTCAACGAGCCGGTGGGCGCGTTCCGCCAGCGGGAGTGGCAGACGCGCATGGCGAGGCTCGCGGCGACCGAGCACGGCGCCGACTGGGTGATCAACAGCGACGCGGACGAGCTCTGGTGGCCCCGCGGCGGCGACCTGCGCGAGGTGCTGGCGGCGGTCCCGGCGCGGTACGGGATCGTCGGGTCGCTCGTGCGTCACTTCGTGCCCGTCCCGGACGACGGGCGACCGTTCGCGGAGCGCATGACGCTGCGCCTCACGGCGCAGGCGCCGGTGAACGACCCTGCGAGCCCCTGGCGCCCCTACCGCAAGATCGTCCACCGCGCCGATCCCGACGCCCTCGTGATCGAAGGGGGGCACGATCTGCGGGAGACCGCGCTCGCCCCGCTGCGCGGCTGGTACCCGGTCGAGTGCCTTCACTTCCCGCTGCGCTCGCCCGCCCAGGTCGAGCGCAAGGGCGCGGCGTGGGGCGCGGCGGTGGAGAAGTTCTACGAGGGCTCGGGCCGGGCCCGCGCACCCGGCGCCGCGTATCACGCACTCCAGCATCGCGCCGCGGAGCGGGGCGAGGTCGCAGCGTACTACGACGCGCTCGCGCTCACCTCGGACGACGTGCGTGTCGGCCTCGAGCGCGGCCTGCTCGCCGAGGACACGCGCGTCCGCGACGCGCTCCGAGCGCTCGAGCGCGACGGTGGTCGCCCTGGGCGCGATCGCTCGCCGTTGTCCTTCCCGACCCCGACGACGCTCGAGACCGTCCAGTTCGCCGTCGATGCGGCCGTGCTCGGCGAGGCCGACGTGATCCGCACCCAGCGCTGGCTCGACGACCTCGAGCGGCGCACGGCAGCGCTCGAGCGGCTCGCCCCGGTGCGGCTCGAGCGGGTCGCGCGACGGTCGCTGCGGCGTCGGCTCAGGCGGCCGCCGGCGTGAGGGTCGTGATGACCCTGCTCGTGCGGGACGAGGCCGAGCTGACGGAGCAGTGGCTGCGCTACCACTTCGCGCGTGGCGTCGACTTCGTCGTCGCCACCGACCATCGCTCGGTGGACGGCACCACGGACCTCCTGCGTGCGGCCGAGCGTGAGGGTCGGCTCCGGCTCATCCGCGCGGAGGACGAGGTCCTGCGCCAGGCCGAGTGGGTCACGGCGATGGCGCGCCTCGCCGCCACCGAGCACGGTGCCGACTGGGTGGTCAACAGCGACGCGGACGAGTTCTGGTGGCCGCGGGGCGGGACGCTCCACGAGCTCCTCGGCGCAGTCCCCGCCCGGTTCGGGGTCGTGCGCGGGGTCTGGCGGCAGTTCGTGCTCCGTCCCGACGACGAGCGGGCGTTCGACGAGCGCATGACCGTCCGCTGCCGGGCGACCACGGACCTGCGCAGCCCGTACCACGCGCAGGTCAAGGTCGTGCACCGCGGACGTCCCGACGTCGAGGTGAGCACGGGGAACCACGACGCGCTCGCCCCGGGGTTGCACCCGATCCGCGAGTGGGCGCCGATCGAGGTGCTCCACTTCCCCCTCCGCAGCGCTCGACAGGTAGAGGAGAAGTTCCTCCGCCGCGTGACGTCCCCCGAGGGCCAGCACATCGTGGGGGCGATCGACCGCATCCGCAGCGAGGGAGCGGCCGCCCTCGTGCAGTCGCTGCTCGTCGACGACGCGGCGCTCGACGCGGGCCTCGCCGACGGGTCGCTGATCCTCGACACCCGCCTGCGCGACGCCCTCCGCTCCCTCTCCGCCGGTGCCGCGCGGCTGGGCACGTGGGCGCCGACCGTGGCGGACGACGCCGACCTGGCGGTCGACGTCGACGCAGCGCTTGCGCACGACGCGCGCCTGCGCCTCGACGCTCGCGCGGCCCGCGTCCAGCGCCGGCTCGACGGCGTCGAGCGCTCCATCGCGGTGCGCCTCGCGCGCCGCGTCGCCTGAGCGGAGGCCGCCGGGACAGCCGGTACCATCGGCCTCCTGGCTCCGCGTGCGCGGCCCCGAGGCCCCGGGCGCGTGCGTCCCGAGTCGACGCGCGCATGACGACGACCCCGAGCAACTACCCCGTCACGACCATCGAGCCCGCCGAACGGCGGCTCATGCCGGAGGTCCGCGAGCTCTGGCGACACCGCCACCTCGCGTTCCTGTTCGCCTGGCGCGACATCAAGGTGCGCTACAAGCAGTCGCTGATCGGGATCGCCTGGGCGGTGCTCCAGCCCTTCATGACGATGGTCGTCTTCACCCTGATCTTCGGGAAGTTCGCCAGCTTTCCTGACCAGGGGCTCCCGTACCCGGTCTTCGTGTACGCGGGTCTCCTCCCCTGGACGTTCTTCGCAAGCTCGTTCGGGCAGACCGCGGGCAGCGTGCTCGCGAACCGGGTGCTCGTCCAGAAGGTCTACTTCCCACGGCTCGTGCTGCCGCTCTCGGCTGTGCTCGTGCCGCTCGCGGATCTGTTCTTCTCGTCGATCGTGCTGTTCGGCGTCATGGCCTGGTTCGACGTCACGATCCAGCCAACGGTGGTGCTCGCGCCGATCTTCCTCGCGCTCATCGCGATGACCGCCGTAGGAGTGGGCTCCGCGCTCGCCGTCGTCAACGTCCGATACCGCGACGTGCCCTACACGATCCCGTTCATCATCCAGCTCTGGCTGTACGCCTCGCCGGTCATCTACCCGACCGCCGAGCTGCCCGAGAAGTACCAGATCATCTCGGCCTTCAATCCGCTCGTTGCCGGCGTCACCGGGTTCCGATGGGCGCTGACCGGGACTCCGCCGCCCGACACGATCGTGCTCGTGATCGGCGTCGTGATGGCCACGGTCATGTTCCTCGGAGGTCTCCTGATCTTCCGGCGCGGTGAGACGAAGTTCGCGGACGTGATGTGATGGTCCGCAGCCCAGCCGTCGCCGCCGAGGGGATCTCGAAGCTCTACCGGCTCGGCGAGTACAAAGCCGGCTACGAGACGCTGCGCGACACGGTCGCCGGCGCGGCCCGGCGGGTCCGCCGCCGCGAGCGCCGTCACGATCCGTCCTCCGAGCTCTGGGCGCTCGACGACGTCTCGTTCGAGGTCGAGGCGGGCGAGGTCGTCGGGTTCATCGGGCACAACGGCGCCGGCAAGTCCACCCTGCTCAAGATCCTCACCCGGATCACGCCGCCCACACGCGGTCGAGCGACGATCCGCGGGCGCGTCGGGAGCATCCTCGAGGTCGGGACGGGGTTCCACCCGGAGCTGACCGGCCGCGAGAACGTCCTCCTCAACGGCGCCGTGCTCGGCATGAGTCGCCGGGAGGTGCTCTCGAAGTTCGACGAGATCGTCGAGTTCTCCGGGATCGGCCAGTTCATCGACACGCCGGTCAAGCGCTACTCGAGCGGGATGTACGTGCGGCTCGCCTTCGCCGTGGCGGCGCACCTCGAGCCGGAGGTGCTGATCATCGACGAGGTGCTCGCGGTGGGCGACCATGAGTTCCAGCAGCGCTGCATGGGGCGGATCGAGGAGATCAGCGGCGCGGGCCGGACCGTGGTCTGCGTGTCCCACGAGTTGCAGGCCGTCTCGCGGCTCTGCGACCGCGCCTACTGGCTCGAGAAGGGGAGGGTGGTGCTCGACGGGCCGAGCGAGTCGGTCGTCGCGCAGTACCTCCAGGGCCGCTCGGGGAGCGGCGCCGAGCGGGTCTGGCCGGTCGGAGAGGGGCCGGGGTCGGCCCGCGGCAGGATCGTGCGGACGCGCATCGTGGACGCCGACGGCCATACGCGCAACGCGGTGGACGTGCGGGAGCGCGTCGGGATCGAGATCGACTGGGCCGTCGAGGAGCCGTCGGCGGTGCCGATCTTCCCGAAGATCAAGCTGACCAACCAGCGCGGCGAGGTGATCTTCAACGCGCTCGACACCGACGAGCGCTGGCACGGGATCGCGTCCCCGGGGCGGTACGTCTCGACGGCGTGGATCCCGAGCCACCTCCTGAACGAGGGGTTCGTCAGCGTCGACGTGGCCATCGTCAGCCTGGGGATGCCGAAGCTCGCCAACGTCGTCAACATCCCGGCCGTGATCTCGTTCCACGTCCAGGACGTGGGCGACGACGGAGCGTCGAGCAAGGGTCGCTACACAGGGCAGGTCAAGGGCGTCGTGCGGCCCTTGCTCGAGTGGACGACGGTCGCCAGCGCGGCGTCCGCGCCCCACGTGGGTGCCACGGCGATCGCCCCTCGCTCCTCGTAGGGGCGGGGCTTGCCCGGCCCGGCGATGGGAGTCGGGTGCCGAACGGCCGGGCCGGGCGAGCCTGCCCGTTACGAGACCGCGTAGCGGACGACGTCGTCGGTGATCGCGTCCACGGGCGTCTCGAAGTTCCGCCGCGAGAGCGCGGCGAGCGACGCCGGAGAGCAGTACGTCGCGGTGGCGAGCACGCGTGCCGTGCCGGTGGCGAACCCGCCCCGGTGCAGCCCGCTGGTGTTGCAGAAGATCAGCGTCCCGCGCGGGGCGGTGAAGGTGGCGATGTCCTCCTGCGGCACGGCCCTCGCGACGTCCTCGTCGGAGACCCGCCCGTAGCCCATCGGCGTCCACGGCCGCACGCCGTGGTACCGACCGCCCGGCTGGCTCCCGGGGACGTACTCGAAGGGGCCGGCGCTCTCGTCCACGTCGACGAGGTAGAGGAACGCCTTCAGCAGGTGCTTGTCGTCGAAGTCGAAGTGCCAGTTCTGCGAGGCCACGCGCTCCTCGTCCGCCGGCTGTGGCGCCGTGTACCAGAGGTCGACGTACGAGAGCTTCGACCAGAGGCGCAGGTAGGCGTTCGCGAGGTCGAGCATCCGCCGCGAGACGCAGGCCCGGAACCAGGGCTGCTCCGTCGTCAGCGTCGCTCCCTCGAAGCTGTAGGCACGCGCGACGAACTCCTTCCCCGGGCGCACCTTCAGCCCCACCCCGAGCGACAGCGCCGCCTCCGTCTCCTCGACGAACGTGCGTCCCATCCCGTCGATGGCGTCCCACAGGTCGTGCTCGGGGAAGAGGTCCGTGAACGGCAGCACCGCGTACCCCTCCGCGTCGAGCCGCTCGAGCACGTCGCGCTGGACCGCGTCGAGCTCCACGGGGTGCTCGGCCAGCAGGCTGCGGCTCTTGCGGTTCGAGAGGAGACGGTCGTGGAGCTCGTACGTCGCGACGATGCCGCGTCGCTCCGCGGCCGCCGCCACACGGTTGACGCGCGCGGCGAGCTTCGTCGTCTGGCGGTGCATCGCCGGGCAGTCTAGCGCCGCTCACGGGAGGGCTGGACGTACCCTGCCCACGTGCGCATGGCGTTCGTCCACTTCCCCGGGAGGCTCGCGCGCCTCGACGAGGCGCGCGCGGGCACCGCGCCGACGGAGTTCCTCTTCGGCGCGATCGAGCTCGAGCGGGCGGGTCACGAAGTCGCTCACCACGAGGTCGACCCGGCCGAGCCGGTCGGACGTCTCGCAGCTCGCGCGATCGACCGTCAGGCGGGCGTTGGTCGCTTCCCGCCTCATCTCAGCGCCGCCGCGCTGCGCGGGACGCGACGGCTCCTTCCCGCGCTGCGCCAGGCCGACGTGGTCGTCGCGACGACCACGGGCACGACGATGGCGCTCGCCACCTGGCGTCGCGCCGGGCTCCTGCGCCGACCGCTCGTCGGGATCGTCGCCGGGCTGCTCAACCGGCCCTGGGGCAGCCTTCGCCGCCGGACGACGCTGTCGCTCCTGCGGGTCGCGCACCCGGTGCTCTACGGCCCCGGCGAGCGTGACGGCCTGCTCGCGCTCGATCCGGGGCTGGTAGACCGACTGCACGTCAACCCGTTCGCCGTCGACACCGCGTTCTGGTCGCCGGGTGGTGCGCCCGGTGGGGCGGTGGTCGCGATCGGCAACGACGGGCACCGCGACTGGCCGACCCTCGTGCGAGCCGCGGGGGCGATCGGCGCGCCGGTGCGGATCCTCACCGGGCATCGCCCGCCCGCCGCCCTGCCCGCGAACGTGTCGTGGGAGGAGGCCGACTGGCACCGCCGCGTGCTCTCCGACACCGAGGTCAGGGAGCTCTACCGATCCGCCGCGGTCGTCGTCGTCCCCGTCAGGGACGTGCCCCAGCCGTCGGGGCAGAGCGTGACGCTGCAGGCGTCCGCCTGCGGACGCCCCGTCGTCCTCAGCCGCACCCGCGGGCTCTGGGACGACCGCCTGCGGGAGGGCGAGCAGGTCTCGTTCGTCCCGCCCGGCGACGCGGACGCCCTCGCTCGGGCCGTCTCTGCGCTCCTCGCCGATCCCGAGCGGGCCACTGCGCTCGGGCGGGCTGCCCGTGCGCACGTCGAGGCGACGGCGACCGTCGCCGCCTACGCGGAGCGCCTGCTCGCGATCTGCCAGGACGCCGTCGCGCGGAGCGGCCGGTCGTGAGCCTGCGGACGAAGCCGCGCGCGGCGGTCGTCCACGCGCGCGCCGCCGGCCGCCGTGTCGGGGCGCTCGCTCGCACCGAGCTCGACCGCCGGGCGGCGAGGCGGGGACGCGCCGACGTCGCCGTCTTCCACGACGTCGCGCCACCGCCGTCGGGCGGTGGGAACCAGTTCCTGCTCGGGCTCGCCCGCGAGCTCGAGCGCCAGGGCCTGGCCGTCGAGTGGAACCGGATCTCGGGCGGCACGCCTGTCTGCCTGTTCAACTCCTTCAACTTCGACCTCCACCGCCTGCGGCGCTTCCGCCGGCCGGACGTTCGGATGGTGCACCGGGTGGACGGCCCGATCGGCGTGTACCGAGGCCGCGACGACGGCACCGACGCGCGGATCGCCCGCATGAACGCCGAGCTCGCGGACGCGACGGTGCTCCAGTCGCGGTACAGCCAGGAGCGGCACCGGGAGCTGGGGATCGAGCTGCGCGAGCCCGTCGTGATCCCGAACGCGCCCGATCCCGCGCTCTTCCATCCGCCAGCGGCACGCGAGCCGCTCGACGGGCGCCCGCTGCGCGTCGTGATGACGAGCTGGTCGGACAACCCGCGCAAGGGGGCGGACGTGCTCGAGCTGCTCGACCGCGAGCTCGACCCGCGCCGCTTCGCGCTCACGTTCGTCGGGCGCACCCGGGTCACCCCCGTCCGCGCCCGCCTCGTCGAGCCGCTGCCGTCGGACGCGCTCGCCGACCTGCTGCGCGGCCAGGACGCCTACGTGGCCGCGAGCCTTGACGACCCCTGCTCCAACGCCCTCCTGGAGGCGCTCGCGTGCGGGCTGCCGGCCGCCTACCGGCGCAGCGGCGGTCACCCGGAGCTCGTGGGCGAGGCCGGCGTGGGGTTCGACGACGCCGCCGGCGCGGTCGCCGCGCTCGAGCGGATCGCGGCGGAGCTCCCGGCCCTCCGGGCTGCGATCCGGGTGCCGTCGCTGGTGGAGGTCGCCGAGCGCTACCGGGCGGTGCTGGGATGCTGACGCCGCGCCGCGCCGCGCGAGCCGCTGCCGGGGCCGCCCGGGCCGGCGTCGTCCGCGTCCGGACCGCCGGCTGGCGTCCGGACACGAGGCTGTTCGTCGTCTCCGACGGCGCCGGCTGGGCGATCGACGACGAGGCGGCGTACGTGGCCGAGGTCGCGACGCGGGCCGGCTACGCGCTCGGGCCGTCGAGCTGGGCGCGCCATGCGCGCCGCCAGGCCGTGTTCCACACGAGTCACTTCTCCGCGCTCCTGCCCGTGTGGGTCGAGTCCTCGCACCGCCTGGGGATGGCGTACTTCCACGGGCGACCCGGGACGCCGGGGTTCCCCGAGTTCGACCTCGCCTACGAGCGGCTCCGGGCGAACCGCGACCGCTTCGTCGCGATCCAGGTGACGCACGGCGAGATCGAGCAGCTCGTGCTCGAGGCCGGCGTGGCCGGCGAGCGCGTGCACCGCATCCCGATCGGGATCGAGCTCGAGCGATTCCCTCTCGTCACGCCCGAGGGGCGAGCAGCCGCGCGCCGCGAGCTCGACCTCCCGGCGTCGGCCTTCGTCGTCGGCTCGTTCCAGAAGGACGGGGTGGGCTGGGGCGACGGCGAGGAGCCGAAGGCGATCAAGGGCCCGGACGTGCTCGTGGACGCCCTCGCGCTGCTGGCGGAGCGGGTCGACGACCTCGTCGTGCTCCTCACCGGCCCGGCTCGCGGGTTCGTGCGCCGCGGGCTCGCGGAGCGTGGGGTCGCGCACGTCCACCGGCTGCTCCCCTCGCGCGACGCGCTCGCGCGCGCCTACCGGGCGCTCGACGCGACGGTCGTCGCCTCGCGCCAGGAGGGCGGTCCGAAGAGCGTGCTCGAGTCGATGGCCACGGGCATCCCGCTCGTCTCCACCCGGGCCGGACAGGCGACGGAGATCGTCGTCGACGGCGTCAGCGGACTGCTCGTCGCGGTCGAGGACGTCGAGGGCATCGCCGCCGCGCTCCAGCGGATCCGTCACGAGCCCGACCTCGTCGAGCGCCTGCGCACCGGGGGACGCGCGACCGCGGAGCAGAACGCGCACGCGGCTCTCGCCCCACGCTGGCAGAGGCTGCTCGCGGATCTCACCGGGCGGTCGGAGCGAGCATGACCGCTCGGGCGGCGCGGTACGGGCGAGCGGCGTCACGCTGGGCGCGCCTCGTCGTGCGACGGCAGGTGGGCCCGGGAGTGCGCGTGTTCTACGGCTGGGACGAGATCCCGGGGCCCGGCGAGCCGGTGGCCGGAGGCACGTCCAAGCTCCAGAAGCTCGCCGAGCGGTTCCCGAACGACCCGGCCGGGTTCTCGCTCCTCTACCTCGGCTCGAGCGCGCTGCCGCGCGACCTTCGGCCGCTCCTCGCCTACGCCCGGCGCCGCCGCATCCCGGTCGTCCTCAACCAGGACGGAGTGGGGTATCCGGGCTGGGCGGGCGCCCGTACGGAGGAGGTGAACGCGCCCCTGCGCCGTGCGCTGCTCGCCGCCGACCACGTCGTCTACCAGAGCGCGTTCTGCCGCAGCTCGGCGGAGCGGTTCCTGGGGACGCCCCACGGCACCTGGGAGGTGCTGCCGAACGCGGTGGACGTCGATCGGTTCACGCCCGGCCCCGCGCCCGCCGGCGGACCGGTGCTCCTGCTCGCCGGAGACCAGACCCAGGCCTACCGCCTCGAGCTGGGGCTGCGGGTGCTCGCGGCGCTCGTGCAGCGCCTGCCCGACGCGAGGCTGCTCGTGACGGGCCGCACCGTCGTGGACGCCGAGGCGCTCGTCGCGCGGCTCGGCCTGCAGGGTCGGGTCGAGCTGCTCGGCCGGTACGCGCAGCGCGACGCACCGGGCATCTATCGGCGTGCGCACCTGCTGCTGCACACGAAGGTGAACGACCCCTGCCCGAACGTGGTCCTCGAGGCGATGGCCTCGGGTCTGCCCGTCGTGCACCCCGCGAGTGGTGGGACGGTCGAGCTGGTGGGAGACGAGGCCGGTGTCGGCGTCCCCCACGACGACGGCTTCGAGCGCGACGCGCCCCCGACGGCAGAGGCGCTCGCGGATGCGGTCGTGGACGTCCTCGGCGCGCGCGAGACGTACGCCGCGGCTGCACGGCGTCGTGCGGAGGAGCGCTTCCCGCTACCGGTCTGGCTCGACCGGCACGCGGAGCTCTTCGCGGCGCTGACCGAGCGTCAGCCCGTCGCCGCGCGCCCCGCCCGGTAGCCGCGCAGGCGCCCGCGCCACGTCGCCGCGTGGAAGCGGGCCCGATCGACGTCGCCCCGCGCGAGCGAGGAGTCGATCCCGCCG
>CAZUVW010000104.1:0-10266 GCA_964623875.1 uncultured Gaiellales bacterium | reverse complement strand
CGATCCGCTCCGCCCACGGGAGCGTCGCGCGGCCGTGCACCTGGGCCCAGCCGGCCAACCCGGGCCGCACCCCCACCCGCCGCCGCTGATGCTCGGTGTAGCGGTCGACCTGCGCGCGCACGGTCGGCCGCGGGCCGATCACCGACATCTCGCCGCGCACGACGTTCCACAGCTGGGGCAGCTCGTCGATCGAGGTCCGCCGGACGATCCGCCCGACCCTCGTGATGCGCGCGTCACCGGCGTCGACGGCCAGTCCGGCGCCCTTCGTCTCCGCTCCGACCACCATCGAGCGGAGCTTGAGGATCTCGAAGTCGGCGCCGTCCTTGCCGACCCGGGTCTGGCGGTAGAGCACCGGTCCGCCGTCCTCGAGCTTGATCGCCAGCGCGGCCAGCCCGAGCAGTGGGCTCGTGACGAGGAGCCCCGTCCCGGCGATCGCGATGTCGAGCGCGCGGTTCACCTTCCCACCCGGCGCATCGGCTGGCCCGTCACCGCGCCGATCAGGTCGAAGTGGCGATCGCAGTGCCACAGCTCCGCGCCCGCCTCCTCGGCGGCGGCCGCTGCGAGCAGGTCGACCGGGGACGGCCCCCTGTGGTACCCCCGCCAGCTCAGCGACGCCTGGATGTCCAGCGCACGCTGCTCGATCGTCCTGCCGACGTCGACCCGGCGGAGCGCGGCGTACTCCTCCCGGAGCACCACGAGCTCGGCAGCGTTCCGGGCCGTCCGCAGCAGCTCGAGCTCGACGGGTGAGGTGAGCATGAGGTCGTCCGACTCGATCACCTCCGCGAGCAGCGATGCGACCCCTGGCTGCCCACGTCGCATCCAGACGCTCGTGTCGGCGAGGACGCGCGTCACGTGGAGCGACGGCGCTTGGGCAGAGGCTCCAACGCGCCGACCGGCAGCTTTGGCCGGCGCAGCGCCTCGTACTCCTCCTGGGTCGGCACGGGGAGCGTCCCGCTGCGGACGCGCTCGGCGAGCCGGCGGCGCATCTCGGCCCGACGAACCTCGACCAGCGCGAGGTGCACGGTGTCCTTCAGCGTCGCCGTGCCGAGGATCTCGGCCACCTCGTCGGCGAGCTCGCGGTCGATGTCGATGCTCGTCTTCACCCGAGGCAGGATATCCGAGGAGGCACCCGGTGGATATCCTCTCGAGCGGACAGGCCCCCTCGGCCGGGCGCATCGGGGCACGCGACAACGTGTCACTTGCTGGCTCGATGCCGCCGTGTGGGATCGGAGCTCAGCGGGTGCCCTCCGCCGCCTCCCAGGTGGCGGGAACGCCGCGGCGGAGGTAGTTCCACAGCGCCTGGACGGTCGCCCAGGTGACGTAGACGTAGTAGCGGGCGATGGGCACGCCGGCCGCGAACGCCGCCGCGAGCGCGAGCTGGCCGAGGAGCGCCGCCGCGTAGACGAGCCCGGTCGGCGCGAGCGCGACGCTCGTGGCGGCCAGCGCCGCGTGCGCGAGCCCGCTCCCGTAGCGAAGCACGCGGTGCGAGAGCATCGCGACCAGGTACCCGGGCGGCAGGCCGCGCAGCATGCCGCCGCGCAGCGTGATCTCCCAGCAGTGCTCGAACATCCGCACCTTGCGCCGGTACTCCGTCTCGTTCGACGGCGTCGGCTTCTCGAAGGCGTGCGCGCGCGGCTCGTAGACCGCCCGCCGGCCCGCTTGCACCATGCGGTAGGGGAACGACAGGTCGTGGCCCCAGGTGGGATCGACCTCGACGTAGTCCGAGCGCCGCACGGCGTAGATCGAGCCGTTGCCGCCGGTCACGGAGCCGAGCCGCGACTCGGCCTCCCGCAGGAGCATCTCGTGGCGCCAGTAGAGGCCCTCGCGGTTCGACCCGTCCGCAGCCTGCAGCCGGAGCTGGCCGCAGACGTACGCGACCTCGGGGTCGGCGAGGTTCTCCGCCAGGAGGCGCAGCGCGTCGGGAGCCCACGTCGCGTTCGCGTCGGAGAACGCGACGACCTCGGCGGTCGCGTCCCGCACGGCCCGGTCCTGCGCCGCCACCTTGCCTCCGCGCGGGCAGTCGAGCAGCCGCACGCGCGGCTCACGGGCGGCGATCTCCTCCACGATCGCGTTCGTGCCGTCGGTGGACGCGTCCGAGGCGACGACGACGTCGAGCCGGTCGGCGGGGTAGTCGAGCGCGAGGAGGTTCTCGACCCGCCGCGCGATCACGGGCTCCTCGTCGTGGGCGGCCACCACCACCGTCACCGACGGGACGTGCGAGGGATCGCGTCGCACCGGCCGCGGGCGCACCCGGGCCGCGGCCATCGCTGCGAGCGGGTAGCCGAGGTGCGTCCACGCCACGGCGCCGAGCGACCCCCAGAACAGCGCCTTCAGGACGAGCACCGCGCGAGTGTAGACGGTGCCCACCGCGGCAAGTGACAACCTGTCACTTGCCGCGACCGGCCGGTACGCTCGCGCGCGTGACGGCGCCGACCGATACCGCTCCCGTGAAGCCGACCGACACCGCTCCCGTGAAGATCGTCCGCGTGATCGCCCGGCTCAACGTCGGCGGCCCGGCGCTCCACGTCACGTACCTGACCGAAGGGCTCGCCTCGCGCGGCTACGAGACGACGCTCGTGGCGGGCGACGTGGCGCGCGGCGAGGAGTCGATGGAGCGGGTCGCGAACAGCGCGGGCGTCGAGATCGTCCGCCTGCCGGGGCTCTCACGCGAGCTCTCCCCCGTCCACGACCTCGTCGCGGCGCTCCGGCTGGCCCGCATCCTGCGCGAGGTGCGTCCGGACATCGTCCACACGCACACGGCCAAGGCGGGCGCGGTCGGGCGGTTCGCCGCGCTCGTCGCCGGACGGCCGCGGCCGGTCGTCGTCCACACGTTCCACGGGCACGTCCTGCGGGGGTACTTCGGCGCCGCCGGCTCGCGCATGTTCCGCGCGATCGAGCGGATCCTCGCGCTCGCCAGCGACCGCCTGGTGGCGGTCAGCCCCGAGGTGCGCGACGAGCTCGTCGGGCTGGGCGTCGCACCCGCCTCGAAGTTCGAGGTGATCCGCCTCGGGATCGACCTCGAGCCCCGGGTGCGGTTCGACGGCGACCCGCTCGAGGTGCGCCGCAGGCTCGGGATCCCGACGGAGGCGTTCCTCGTCGGCTGGTTCGGCCGGATGACGGCGGTCAAGCGCACCGACGACCTCGTGCGCGTGCTCGTCGCGCTGCGTCGGCACGGGGTCGACGCCGCGCTGCTGCTGGTCGGCGACGGCGACGACCGTCCCCGGCTCGAGCAGCTCGCGCACGAGCTCGGCGTCGCTCGCTCGTGCCTGTTCCTCGGCTACCAGGAGGACGTCGCGCCGTTCTACGCGATCAGCGACGCCGTCGTCCTGACCTCGGCCAACGAGGGAACCCCGGTGACGATCATCGAGGCGCTGGCGGCCGGGCGGCCCGTCGTGGTGACCGCCGTTGGCGGCGTCGCCGACGTCGTCGAGGACGGCGTGACGGGGTACCTCGTCGGCGCAGGGGACGCCGATGCGATGGCCGACCGCCTGGCACGACTCGCGGCCGACCACTCGCTCGCGGCCGCGCTCGGCGCCGAGGGACGGCGGCGGGTCACCGAGCGCTACGCCGTCTCCCGCCTCGTGGACGACGTCGACCGCCTCTACCGCTCGCTCCTCTCGCGCCCCGCGCCCGGCCGGGTCGGTGGCTGATCCCCCGGGTGCCGGGCGCCTCGCAGGAGGTCAGGGGGCGGAGCCGACGACGTCCGCGACGAGCGACCGGTAGCGGGCGAAGGCGACCGAGCGGTCGGCCTCGCGCTCGACCCAGGCCCTGCCCCGCTCGCCCATCCCCGCGACCGACAGTCGCCCCTCGATCACGTCGCGCACCACCCCCGCGACGAGCTCGGGCCGACCGGGTGGGACGACGAACCCGCACTCCGCCTCCCGCACGATGCGCGCCGTCTCGCTCTCCTCGTCCGCCGACACGAGCACGGGTCGGCCTGCCGCCAGGACGCCGTACATCCGACTCGGCACGACGAAGCCCGCCAGCCCCCGCGCCAGGCCCACGAAGTGGAGGTCGCCCGTGGACAGCGACTGCGAGAGGTGGTGCCGAGGCTGGTAGGGAAGGAACCAGACGGTGCCCTTCACCTCGAGCCGTGTGGCGAGGTCCACGAGCTCGTGGTGGCGCGCGCCGAAGCCGATCACGAGGATCCGCAGCCGATCGACGTCACGGAGGAAGGTGGCCGCGCGGATCAGCGTGTCGAGGTCCTGCGCATGGCCGACGTTGCCCGAGTGCATCACCACGAAGGACTCCTCGAGGCGGTGGCCGCGCGCCCAGTCGTTGTCGCGCGGCCGGGGCGTGATCTCGGTCGTGTCGACCCAGTTCGGGATCACCTCGACGCGCCCCGGGCGCGCTCCCTTCTCGACGAGGCGCAGCTTCATCGTCTCGCCGATCGCGACCACGCGGTCGGCGCGGCGCAGGTAGAGGCCGACGAGCTGGCGCAGCGCGCCGACGACGACCTTGCTCTCGAGCCGCTTCACGCGCTCGGCGATCTCCGGGAAGACGTCCTGGCTGATCACGAGCAGCGGCACGCCGAAGCGCCTGGCGACGACGAGCCCGATGTCGCCCACGATCGGGGGGTCCGTCATGCACAGGACGAGGTCGGGCCGCTCACCGCGGAGGGCCGTGAGGATCGTGTCCCCGAGGTACGTGACGTAGTTCGCCGCGCGGTGATGGAGCTGCGCCCGGTCGTATGCCGTCGAGCGGACGCGCACGATCCGCACCCCGTTCCGGAGCTCGTCGACCGGGAGCGCCGCGTGCCCGCGGAGCTGGCCCGTGACGACGGTCACGTCCATCTCCTCGGCGAGCGCCTCGCAGAGCTGCGCGAGGAGCTGTGCGGTCGCCTCGACGCCGGGCCAGTAGTACTGGTTGAGCACGAGGAGGCGGGGGCGCACGGCGCGTATCGTACGGCGGACCGGGCCGGGCGGACGCGCCCCGCGCGGACGGACGACACGGATGAGGCTCCCCGGCAGACACGTCCCGACCGCTCGCGACCGCAGGGCGCGGCGGGAGGGGGAAGGGCTGCTCGTCGACTACTGGTACTCCCACGCCGTCGGCCACATGGTCGAGGCGCTGCGCACCTGCCTCGGCTATGCGGCCGGAACGCCCGGTCTTCCCGTCAGCCTGGTCGTCAACGGCGCGACCGCGGTCGAGCTGGCGGGCTGCTGCCCCTTCGTCGAGGCGACCTACCCGATCGCGTTCCACGACTTCGGCGCGACGAGCGCGAGCCCGCGTCGCGCCCTCCGCGGCGTCCCGCGCGACTGGGACTACGTCGTCGAGCACCCCGAGATCGACAGCCCGAGTCACGCGACCTTCACCGGCTTTCGCCGCTATGCGGCGGCGTCGCGCGCGCATTTCCGCGCCCGCCTGGCCCGCCCGCCGGCCTACGTCCCGCACCCACAGCTCCGGCTCGTGCGGCCCGCCGCCGCGCGAGCGGGCGCGAGCGCGCTGCTGGCCGGGCACCGGGCGATCTGCGTGCTCCCCGCCGGCAGCTCGCAGCGCACTGCGCTGTACCCCTCGCTGACCTCGTGGCGACTCGTGCTCGACGCGATCGCGGAGCGCCATCCGGCCCATCGCGTCTGCTTCGTCGGGCGCCACGCCGACGGCTCCGGTCGCACCGCCAGCGGCTACACGTGGGGAGACGTCGCGGGGCTGGGGGGACGATTCGCGGGTGTCGTCGACCTCTTCGACCTCCCCCTGCTCGACCAGCTCGCCGTGGTGGAGGCGAGCGACCTGCTCCTCTCGCCGCACTCGGGCTTCGGGTTCGCCGCGGTCGCGGTCGGCACGCCGTGGCTGACGATCTCGGGGGGCGACTGGCACGAGGCGTTCTTCAACGGCGTCCCGTTCCACTCGGTGCTCCCCGACCCCGAGCGATACGGGCCCTGCTTCGTCTGGTCGCAGACGCTGCCGATCGTCCCAGCCGACGACGACGGGGAGGGGGAGCGGACGACGACGATGTGCGCCGCCCGCATCCGCGAGGATCTCGACGAGATCGTGGACGCAGCCACGCGCCTGATCGAGGGCCGGGTGGACTACGAGGAGGCGCTCGCCGACTACTTCCCCCGGCTGCTCGCGTGCTACGGCGGCGACCGCTCACGCGTCTACAGCTTCGACGCGGTGCACGAGACCTACCTCCCGTAGGGGCGGGGCTTGCCCCGCCCGACCACCGGAGCCCGGGTGCCATGCGTCCGGGCCGGGCAAGCCCGGCCCCTACGAGCGAGAGGCGAGACCAGAGCCGAGGCTCTGCGGCTACGGTCACGCGGCATGGACGACCGGTCGCTGCGGATCCTGCTCGCCTCGCCCGCCTACTGGCCTGCGCGCGGCTTCGGCGGCCCCGTGGTCGCCGCGCGGGAGATCGTGCGACGCCTCGTCGAGCGCGGCCACCGCGTCGACGTGATCACGACGACGTTGCTCGAGGTTGATGCCCGACCGGCCCGACGCACCTGGGTGGAGGTGGCGGACGGCGCGACCGTCCACCACCTCGGCACCCCACTGCGCTACCGCTGGATGGGCGTCCCGCCCTCGCTGCCCAGCGCGCTGCGCCGACTCCCGCGTCCGGACGTCGTCCACGTCCACGGGTTCCGCGACCCGGTCACGACGTGGACGTCGGGCTGGGCCGGTCGCGCCGGGATCCCCACGGTGTTCGAGCCGCTCGGGATGTTCCGCGCGCGGCTGCGCAAGGTCGCGCTCAAGCGCGCGCTCGACCGAGCAGTGTTCGACCGCGTCCCGCGTCGCGCCGGCCTCGTCGTGACCGTCTCGCAGCTGGAGGCCGACGACGTCGTCGCGCGCGGGATCCCGAGCGAGCGGGTGGTCGTCCGCGGGCTCGGCTTCCCCGACCCCGACCGCGTCCCGCCTCCCGACGGACGCCTGCGGCGAGAGCTCGGCATCGCGCCCGACGTGCCGCTCGCCCTCTACGTGGGCAGGATCGCGTCGGGCAAGGGCATCGGCCACCTCGTGGCGGCGGCGCGGGCGCACCCCGCGCTCCAAGTGGCGCTCGTCGGGCCCGACGACCGGCACGGCGCCCTGGCGGGGCTCGACCGAGCGCTCGCCGATCCCGCGCTCGGAGGGCGTGTCCACCGGCTCGGCCCGACGTCGGAGCCGCCGCTCGCGCTGATGGGCGAGGCGACCGTCTTCGTGCTCGCCTCGTCCGGGGACAGCTTCGGCCTGTCCGCGGCAGAGGCCGCAGCCGCCGGCGCGCCACTGGTCGTGACCGACCGCTGCGGGGTCGCGGGGTTCCTGCGCGACGGCGAGGCGCTCGTCGTGCCGGACGAGCGCCGGCGCGTGGTGGAGGCGATCGGGAACGTGATCGACGACCGCGACCTCGCGCGGCGGCTCGCCGACGGTGGCCGTGCGGCGGCGCGCCGCATGTCGTGGGAGCACGTCGTCGACGTGCAGGAGGCGGTCTACCGGGCCGCTGCGTCGAGCACGGCCTCGACGAACGCGTCGACGCTCGGCTCGTAGCCGCGACCGCGCATCGACGCACGCGAGCGCCGGCCCATGCTCTGCCGCAGCGCCGCGTCGCCCGCCAGCCGGCGGAGCGCCTCGCCCGTCGCGGCCGCGTCGTCCACCGGCACGAGCACGCCGTTCGCATCGTGCTCGAGCAGGTCGGGCGCAGCCCCGACGCGATCGGAGAGCACGAGCGGCAGCCCGGCTGCAGCGGCCTCGTTCACGACGACCCCCCAGGGCTCGCTCCTGGAGACGAGGGCGAAGACGTCCGCGGCCGCGTAGACGGCCGGAAGGTCGTCCCACGCGAGGTCGCCGAGCACGCGCAGCCGCACCCCCCGGGCCGCGGCGAGCCCCTCCAACGCCGCGCGCTCGGGACCGTCGCCCGCGACGACCAGGAGCAACGCCGGCACCGCCGCCGCGGCAGCTGCCTCGACGAGCACGTCGAGGCCCTTCTCGGGCGCGAGTCGCGCGACCGAGAGCACGACCACGTCCTCCGGCGACGCGCCGAGCTCGGTGCGCACCTCGGCTCGCTGCGGCGCGAGCTCGTCGATCCTCCTCCCCCACGCCTCCACGTCGACGGTGTTCGCGAAGACCCGGACGCGGTCGGGCGCCGCGCCGCGCGCGACCAGCGAGGCGCGTGACCGCGAGCCGAGCACGAGCGCGCCGGATGCTCCGCGCACGATGCGCGGCACGACCGCGTCCTTCACCGCTCGCCGCCAGCCGGGCCTCGGGTCGTCGTCGTGGCTCGACACGAGCAGGAGGTACGGCACGCGTCGCAGACGGCACCAGGCGAGCGCGGCCTGCGAGGCGAAGGTGCTCCAGCCGGTGAC
This sequence comes from uncultured Gaiellales bacterium, assembly GCA_964623875.1. Taxonomy (GTDB): domain Bacteria; phylum Actinomycetota; class Thermoleophilia; order Gaiellales; family Gaiellaceae; genus Gaiella. The sequence continues at coordinate 1,993 of CAZUVW010000104.1, read as the reverse complement.
GACGACGACGTCCGGCGCGGCGTCGCGCAGCGCGCCGACGACGCCGGGCGTCACCGGGTAGTCGTGCCGGAGCAGCCGGCGGAGACCCGGCACGCGCACCCCGCCCAGGAACACCGCGCGGTGTCGCGGCTCGACGTCGCCCCAGCTCCGCGCGGCGAGCGTGACCGCGGCGTAGACGACGGTGAGGTCGACCTCGCGGCGCTCGGCGACGCGGTCGAAGAGCGGTGAGCGGTACGGCGTCGGCTCGGGGGACACGACCGTGACGCGCACCGGCCGCCGCTCGTCGAGCGCGCGGAGCCACGCCGCCGCATGGCCTCGATCTGCACGGGTCGCGCGACGGCGGGCCCCGGCGTCCCGTGCCACGCGCAGCCCGAGCAGGGGGTCGAGCCGGAGCGCGGCGCTCGCGCCGTCGGCGCCGAGCCGCGCGAGCCGGCGTGCCGCGAGCGCACGGACGACGCGCTCGTCGGCCGGGCGGAGCCGGACGACCGCCTCGAGCAGCGCGAGGTACGCGTCCCGTGCGGACGCGACGCTCTCCGGCTCGACGTCGAGCCCGGCACCGACGCGCCAGGCGAGCTCGGCCGTCGCCGGCGCGAGCGCCGCCGCCACCCGCGCGATCTCGCGCAGCGCCACCTCGCGCTGGATCGAGCGCTGCAGCTCGCCGCGCCGGCGCGTCGCCTGCCCGGGGTGCACACGCCGCAGCGTCAGCGCGCGGGCGCTGTTGTCGCCGTCGGCGACCGCGAGCAGCCGCGTCCACAGCTCGTAGTCCTCGCTCTCTCCCAGGCGCTCGTCGTAGCGAAGCCCGTGGCGGTCGAGAGCGTCGCGATCGACGAGGACGGTCGGGTGGAAGAAGGGCGACGAGCAGAGCGCGTGCCAGCGAACCGCAGCCACCCCGACCGGGGCCGTGTGGCGCCTACCGGGGGCGCCGCTCGCGTCGATCTCGAGCACGGCGGTGCCGAGCACGGCGAGGCCGGGCCGGCTCTCGACGAGGGCGAGCTGCCGCTCCAGGCGCTCCGGCAGGGCCACGTCGTCCGCGTCGAGCCGGGCGACCCACCGTCCGCGCGCGAGCTCGAGCCCGCGGTTGAGGGACGCCGCGAGGCCGAGGTTCCGCTCGTTGCGACAGACCACGAGGCGGGGGTCGTCGATGGCGGCGAGCAGCGCCGGCGTCTCGTCGCCCGAGCAGTCGTCCACCACGACCAGCTCCAGGTCGGACAGCGACTGCCGGAGGACGCTGCGCAGCGCGAGTGGCAGCGTGGCCGCGGCGTCGTGCGCGGCGACGAGGACGGACACGCGCGGGGCTCGTCGGGAGGTCACCCCGATAGCCTGTCACGCGTGGACGCACTGCCCACGGTCGACCTCGTCGTGGGGACGGTCGGGCGCCCCGCGGCTCTGCGGGAGCTGCTCGACTCGCTCGCTGCCCAGACGCACCGCCCAACGCGCGTGATCGTGGTCGACCAGAGCGCCGACGAAGCGGTGCGGGGCGTGGTCGAGTCACACCCCGCCGGGCTCGAGATCGTCCGTCTCAGCAGCCCGCCCGGCCTCTCACGGGCCCGCAACGCCGGTCTCGCCGCCGCCACCGCGACGCTCGTCGGGTTTCCCGACGACGACTGCACCTATCCGGCCGACCTGCTCGCCCGGGTCGCGTCCGCGTTCGCGGCGGATCCCGCGCTCGACCTGCTCACCGGACGGACGGCCGAGCCCTCCGGCCTCGCGTCGGAGCGCTGGCCGGAGCAGGCGCGGACGATCGTCGCGAGCGACGTCTGGCACGCGGGGAACTCCGCCTCCACGTTTCTGCGCCGCGCCCTGCTCGAGCGGGTCGGGCCGTTCGACGAGCGGCTGGGCCTCGGGTCGGGCACGCCGTGGACGTCAGGCGAGGACATCGACCTGCTGCTGCGAGCGCTCGCGGCGGGGGCAGTCGCGCGTCAGGATCCGTCGCTCGTCGTCCACCATCGCCACCGCTCGCCCACGGGTGAGGAGCTGGTCGAGCTCGGACGCC
>CAZUVW010000103.1:0-10341 GCA_964623875.1 uncultured Gaiellales bacterium | reverse complement strand
GGAGTTCCATCGCGGCATGGACTCGTTCAAGGGCATGCTGGACGAGATCGGCATGCCGGATCTCGAGCGGCGAGAGGTATTCCGCTCTGTCTTCGATGGTCGATACAAGCTGGTGCGGTACTTCGGGCTGGGCAACTACAACCGGCCGGCGTCGGTCGAGCAGTTGCTGGCCGACAACGACGTGGCTCTCTACGATCTGTCGCTGGATCCTGAGGAGATGGACAATCTGGCCAACCCGGCAAATCCCAAGTACGACGAAGAGCTGCTATCGGCCATGAACGACAAGCTCAATGCGTTGATCGACGAGGAGATTGGGGAAGACACAGCCCTGTTCACCCCGTAGATGGGTGCCTCCCTGCCCATCACGTTCCCGACCGGAGTCACGGGCTGGAACGGCGTGCGCTACCTCTGCTACGAGCCCGTGTGGGAGGACGAGCTGACAGGCCTTCCACTCGATCGGTTGGCCGGCGCAGTCCGACTGCAGCCACCCTCCCGCTACAGCCAGTGGTGCAGCCACCAGCGCTCGAACGCGACCTTGCCCCAGTGCAGCGGTCGCCCCGGCCGTCGCAGCTTGACGCGCGGCTCGGGCTCCGCGTAGAAGTCGCCTCCGGCGAAGCCGGCGCGGCCGTCGCCGAGCTCGATCCAGCAGTAGCCGTGACCGTCGAAGGTCGCGTTGGACGCCTTGCCCTCGACGCCGTCGGCGATCCGCTGCGCCACCACCTTCCCCTCCGCGTGCGCGAAGACGCCCGCCTTGGGCAGCGCCTTGCCCCCCGGGAGCTTGATCGTCGCGACGTCGCCGATCGCGTAGACGTCCTCGTAGTCCGTCTGCAGCGTGTGCGGGTCGACGTGGACGAAGCCGGACACCCCCAGCAACGGTGACGAGCGCACGACCTCCGGCGCCTGGTGGGGCGGGACGACCATCAGCAGGTCGACCGCATGGGCGCGGCCGTCGGACGCGACGACCTCGCGCGTCTCGGGCCGGAGCTCCTGGAACGTGAACAGCGGGTGGTACTGGATGCCCCGGGCGGCGAGCAGGTCCGCGACCGACTCGCCGAGCGCCGACGGCGCGACGGGCATCGGCATATGCTCGGGCGTGAAGAGGTGGATCTCCACGTTCCGGCGGACGCCCTTCCTGCGGACGAAGGCCTCGGCGAGGAACGCGGCCTCGTACGGAGCCGCGGGGCACTTGTACGGCATGGCCGGGATCAGGATCCCGATCACTCCCTCGTCGAGGTCGGCGAGCGCGGCGTGGATCCGCGCGCAGCCCTCGGGGCTGTAGAGGTCGAGGGCCATCTCGTCGAACCCACTCACCGTCTCGGGGGCGAGCCGGGCGCCGAGCGCGACGACGAGCTGGTCGTACTCGAGCTCGCCGGCCGCGGTGACGACCATCCGGTTGTCGACGTCGAGCGCCTGGGCCTCCGCGTGGACGAAGTCGATGTCCCTGCTGCGCAGCCGCTCCAGCGGTCGGGTGAACTGGCTCAGCCGCCGCTCGCCCACCATCTGCCACAGCATCGACGGCTGGTAGACGTGATCCGCGGCGCGGTCGACGAGCACGACCCGGTGGTCGGCTGGGAGGCGTCGTCGCAGCTCGCGCGCCGCCACGAGCCCACCCGTGCCGCCGCCCAGCACGACGGTGCGGTGCGTCGGCCCGCTCGTGCGACGAGCGGTCGTCGTCGCCGGCGTCGTTGCGGTCGGGCGGGCGAGCATCTGCTCGATCGCGATCGCGAAGCCCGCCTCGTCGAACTCGTTCTCGGAGAAGACGACCTTGCCGTCGGGCCCGACGAGCACGCTCCACGGCACCCAGCCGTTCGTGAGCGCCCGGAACAGCGCGCCGTCGCCGTCGGAGATCACCGGGAAGGAGAGCTCGTACTCCTCCTGCCAGGCGCGGCAGGCCTCCTCGGTCTCGATCGCGCCGATGTAGACGACCTCGAGCCCGTCGCCTGCGAACCGCTCGTGGAGCCTGACGACGGCAGGACACTCCTGCCGACAGCCCTGTCAGGTCGACTTCCAGAAGACGAGCAGGACCCCGTTCGTCCCGTTGACCGGGAGCCCGAGCTCCTTCACGGACACTGCGCTACCGGGCTCGATGCCCCCGGAGAGCCCCTCGACGACCTTCACCCGACGGTGTCCTTTCCTCGCGGCGGGCACCACGCCCGCTCGGTTGTAGCCATCCTACGTCGGTCGGTCGAGGCCGGCGGGGCAGCAGCCGTCTTGCCGCGATGCGCGTCGAGCCCCGCGACGGCCAGTGCCGTCGCGATGCGGCGTCTGCCTCCATAATCCACCGGGTCGGCTGTCGGACTTGCGCCGACCGTCCTTCGTGCATGACGTGAGACGACACCATCGTCGAGCCACCCTCGCACTCCCGCTCGCGGCGGTGCTGACCGGTGCGCTCGGGCTCGTCTGGGTGGCGCTCGGGTACGTCCCCGTGCGCGCCGACGTGGTCGGGCGCTTCGACTGGTGGGCGCACACTCCTGCCCGATCGCACCAGCTCGTACGCGCCTCCGCGCCGGAGTCGAGCTGGCCGATGTTCGGCGCGTCGCCCGCGCGGACGCGCTACGTGCCCTCGGAGCTGCGCCCGCCGTTCCGTCAGGTGTTCACCATCCGGGGGCGCAGCCTGATCGAGATGCCGCCGATCGTCTCCGAGGACCGTGTCGTGTTCGGCACCCACGGCGGTCTCGTGATCGCGTCCAGCGTGCACGACGGATCGCGTCAGTGGGTCGCCCGGCTCGGCCTCTGCGTCGCCTCCTCGCCTGCCGTGCACGCGGGCGTCGTCTACGTGGGCTGGTCGGGTCGAGCGCCGTGCCGACGGGGCAAGGACGAGCACGGCGGCATCGTCGCGCTGCGGCTGACCACCGGCGAGGTGCTGTGGCGGTTCAGCCCGGGCAACGTCGAGTCGAGCCCGATGATCGTCGACGACACGCTGTTCTTCTCCGCGTACCGCAGCCGCGACGCGTCGCGCGTGTTCGCGATCCGGCTGGCGCCCATGAGGAAGGTGCGGTGGAGCTACCCGATCGCGAGCAAGGTCGCCTCGTCACCGGCGCTGATCGGGCGCACGCTGTTCGTCTCTGCCTACAACCGCTCGCTCTACAGCTTCGACGCCCGCACGGGCCGCCTGCGCTGGCGCACCTCGGCCTTCTCCAGGGGCGCCGAGGCGCGGCTGCTGCTCGGCGTGCGCAGCCTCGTCCGACGCCGGTCGTGGGACGAGGGAGGCTTCTACGCGACTCCTGCGATCGCGTACGGGCGCGCGTACCTCGGGACGATCGACGGCGTGTTCTCGGCGTTCGACGCCCGCACCGGGGCCCACCGCTGGAGCAGGCGGCTCGGCGGGGCCATCTACGGCTCGGCGGCGGTGTGGGAGGAGAAGGTCTACGTCGGCTCGACCGACGGGACGTTCGCCGCGCTCTCGGCCCGCGACGGCAGCGTCCGGTGGAAGCGCGATCTCGGCGGCAAGATCCTCGGCTCGGCGACGGTGACCAACGACCGGGTCTACGTGTCGACGACGTCGCGCATGACGTACGTGCTCGACGCGCGGACAGGGGCCGTCCAGTGGCGCTACGCCGACGGCCAGTACTCCCCGCTCGTGGTCGCGGGCGACCGGGCGCTGCTCGTCGGCAAGGGGCGCGTCTACGGGCTCGAGAACGCCGGTTGCCTCGTCGGCTGTCGCACGAGCTGACGGCTCTCGTTGCTGCCGCGCCCCGTCGGTCAGACGGCCAGCACGGAGAACGGCGTGTCGACGGCGTCCTGACGGCCCGGCACCCAGAGGCTGACGCGGAAGACGCCGGGGGAGACGAGGCCGACCGTGGTCTCCGCGGTCGCGGAGCTCGCGGCCGCGACGGCGACGGCGTTGCCGGGGAAGCGCACCTCGTAGACGCCTCGGTCCACCCTCCGCGCCTGTGGCTGACCGCCCGAGCAGTTGAAGCGCGCGCCGATGGCGGGCTTCGCGCTGGTGAACTGGTCGCCGAGGTTGGCGATGCCCTTGCTCGGGTCGCCGTTGACCTGGATGAACCCTCGCACGGCTCCGGGCTGACAGCGCGCCTGCGGTCTGACCGCTTCCGACACGGCGAAGGCGGTGCCGCCGAGGGCGAAGAAGAGCGCGACGAGCGCGATGACCGTCGCGGGGCTGAGGGTGAAGCGCATCGGGCGACCTCCTGGGCTACGTGATGGCCGTGAGACTGCGCACCTCACGGTAGAGGGTTGTCCGGCCAGCGCACATCGCCCCGGCGGGGGGCTGCACTCTGACTCGCGATCCCGCCGGGCGCGAGTGTCGGGCTCGCACCATGCGACGGGACGCGTCCGCGTACGATGCGCGCGTGGGCAGGCACGTACCTCCGTCCGTCCGCGACGCCCTCCGCGTCGACCCCACGACCTTCGACCTGCGGGAGATCGACCCGCAGGCGATCACCGTCGGCCCCAGCGACCGCGACGAGGCCGAAGAGGAGGCCACCGAGCTCGTCGAGCGGGCGGGCGACCTGCACGACCGGCTGTGGGCCGCGGCGCGGCGATCCGGCTCGCCGCACCGGCTGCTGATCCTCCTCCAGGGGATGGACACCTCGGGCAAGGGCGGGGCCGCGAAGGCGATCGACAGGCTGCTCCATCCGGCCGGCTTCGGCGTCGTCGGGTTCGGGGTGCCGACGGAGGAGGAGAAGGCCCACCACTTCCTTTGGCGGCACGAGCGTGCCCTGCCGTCGCCAGGGAAGATCGTCCTCTTCGACCGGTCCCACTACGAGCAGGTGCTGGTCGTGCGGGTGCGCGCGCTGGGGCCGTGGGAGACCGCCTTCGACGAGATCAACGCCTGGGAGGCCCGGCTGGCGGGCGAAGGGGTCGCGTTCCTGAAGGTGATGCTCCACATCTCGCGGGCCGAGCAGGCGGAGCGACTGCTCGACCGACTCGAGGATCCGACGAAGCACTGGAAGTACAACCCGGGCGACGTGGACGAGCGAGGACTGTGGGACGCCTACCAGGCGGCCTACCAGGACGCGCTCGTGCGCTGCTCGACCGAGGTCGCGCCGTGGTTCGTGGTGCCGGCGAACCGCAAGTGGCACCGCGACTGGCTGCTCTCGCGCCTGCTGGTCGAGACGTTGGAGTCGATCCCCGTCGAGTGGCCCGTCGCGGACTTCGATCCCGCGGTCGAAGCGGAGCGCGTGCGACGCTCGTAGGCGACGGCACCGTGCCCAGGGCCCTCGGGTCAGGGGCCGGGAGCCGGCCAGCGGGCGCGTCCCGGCAGCCCAGGCCCCGTGGCCTGGACGACGACGGCGATCAGGACGATCGCGCCGCCGACGATCGTCGTGCCAGCCGGTTGCTCCTCGTACACGAGCCAGACCCAGAGCGGGCCGAGCACGACCTCGAGCAGCGACAGGAGCGCGACCTCGGCCGGTGGGATCAGCCGGGCGCCGAGCGTGAAGAGCGCCAGCGAGAGCCCCATCTGGGCGACGCCGAGCGCAGCGAGGATCGCCCAGTCGCTCGAGGAGGCCTCGCCGGGGGAGGCGAACGGCGCGACGACGGCGAGGACGAGCGCCTGCGAGAGGCACGTCGCCGGGAGCATCGACACCTCGCGTCGGTGGCGGGCGATCACGACGGTGCCGGCGAAGGCGGCGGACATCGCGAACGGCAGCAGCGTGGCCGCCGCGCCGCCGCCGAGCGACTCGCCGACCATCACGGCGCCGCCCGCGCCCGCGATCCCGATCGCGAGCCAGGTGCGCCCGGGGACGCGGTCGTGCAGGAGCGCCCAGCCGAGGAGCGCTGCCAGCATGGGTGCAGCGGCCTGCATGAAGAGCACGTTCGCGACGGAGGTGACGTTGAGCGCGAACACGAACGTGCCCGACGCGACCGCCATCAGCACCGCGAAGACGACGTCCCACCGCCCGAGCGAGCGCGCCGCCGCGCCGAGCCCGCCCGGGTGGAGCAGCTGGACGAGCACCGCGAGGGTGGCGAAGGCGAAGAGCGCCCGACCGGAGGTCTGCGTCGCGGCGTCCACGTCGAGCGACCGCTGACCGATGCCGGCGGTCGACCACAGCATGGCCGCCAGCACGATCGCCAGGCGACCGCGGCCCTCGGTGGTGGTCGTCACCGGCTACGCCGTGCCCGTCGGGGGGATCGGCCCGCGTGCACGCCGCCCACGCTCAGAGCCGCCAGTCGACCGGATCGGAGCCGGAGGCCTCGAGCAGCGCGTTCGCGCGGGAGAAGTGGCGACAGCCGAAGAACCCGTTCGCGGCGCTGTAGGGCGACGGATGCGCGGCCTGGAGGACGTGGTGCCGGTCGGTGTCGACGACGGCTCCCTTCTGCTGGGCGTACCGGCCCCAGAGGAGGAAGACCACCCCCGACCGCCGTGCCGAGAGCTCGGCGATCACGCGGTCGGTGAACCGCTCCCAGCCGCGACCGGCGTGGGAGGCTGGCTTCCCGGGCGAGACCGTCAGCACCGCGTTCAGCAGGAGCACTCCCCGCTCGGCCCACGGCGTGAGGTCTCCGGTCTGCGGAACGGGGACGCCCAGGTCGGCGTGCAGCTCCTGGAAGATGTTCCGCAGGGAGGGGGGGTGAGCGACGCCGGCCGGGACAGAGAAGCAGAGCCCCATCGCCTGGCCCGCGCCGTGGTACGGATCCTGCCCGAGGATCACGACGCGCACGTGGTCGAGCGGCGTGGTCGCGAGTGCGTTGAAGACGCGGTCGGCTGGGGGATAGAAGCCGCGCCCGGCGCGCAGCTCGTCGCGCAGGAACGCACGCAGGCCCTGCATCTCCGGGGTCTCGAGCTCGTCTCCGACGGCCGCGAGCCAGCTCGGGTGCATCCGCGGGGTCATCGTCCTCCTGCCGCGGTCATGGCTGCCGAGTGTAGGGGCCGGGCGTGCCCGGCCCGCCGCCGACCGTCACGCGGTCCTTGCGCGAGGGGGGGCCACATCGCTATACATGTTGAAGCGACGACCATCAGGAGCGGTCGAGGGAACTGGCCCGACGACACCGCCGCAACCGGGGCCCCGCCCGTCAGGTGCGAACTCCAGCCGCAAGCCGACCGTCCCGGGCGGTGAGCGGGAAGATGGGAAGCGCTGGCACCCGCCGGTCGGCGGGGGCAACGGAAGGCCCCGGGACAGGGGCCTTCGCCGTTCCCGGGACAACCGACCACACGCCGACCAGGCGGGAGAGGAGCACCACATGAGCGAGGCCGAGACGGTGTACAAGCCGGAGACGGTCGCCCTGCACGGGGGGCAGTCGCCCGACCCGACCACGAACGCGCGGGCCGTGCCGATCTACCAGACGACGTCGTACGTCTTCGACGACACCCAGCACGCAGCCGACCTGTTCGCTCTCAAGGTGCCGGGCAACATCTACACGCGGATCATGAACCCGACCCAGGACGTGTTCGAGCAGCGAGTCGCGGCGCTGGAGGGCGGGATCGCAGCGGTCGCGACGGCCTCCGGGCAGTCGGCCGTGACGTACAGCGTGCTCAACGTCACGCGGGCCGGGGACAACATCGTCTCGGTGTCCACCCTGTACGGCGGGACGTACAACCTGTTCGCGCACACCCTGCCGCAGTACGGGATCGAGGTGCGCTGGGTCGACCCGGACGAGCCGGAGCGGCTCGCGGAGCTGGTGGACGACAGGACACGCCTCGTCTTCGCCGAGACGATCGGCAACCCGAAGCTGAACGTCGTCGACCTTCGCGCCTGGGCCGACGCGGCGCACGCGCAGGGGCTGCCGCTCGTGGTCGACAACACCGTTCCGACGCCGATCCTCTGCCGCGCGGTCGACCACGGCGCCGACGTGGTGGTCCATTCGGCGACGAAGTACATCGGCGGGCACGGCACCTCGATCGGCGGCGTCGTCGTCGACTCGGGGCGGTTCGACTGGACGGCTCAGGCCGACCGCTTCCCGGGGCTGACGCAGCCGGACCCCTCGTACCACGGGGTCGTCTGGGCGGACGTGCTCGGCCCGGCGGCGTACATCGGCCGCGTCCGCACGGTGCTGCTGCGCAACACCGGTGCAGCGATCAGCCCGTTCAACGCGTTCCTGTTCCTGCAGGGGCTCGAGACCCTGCCGCTGCGCATGGAGCGTCACTCGGCGAACGCGATGGCGGTCGCCGAGCACCTCGAGCGGCACGCCGGCGTGTCCTGGGTGAGCTTCCCGGGGCTCGAGTCGAGCCCCTATCGCGCGGTCGCGGATCGGATCCTGAGCGGTGGCTACGGCGGGCTCGTCACGTTCGGGATCCAGGGCGGCCGCGACGCGGGGAGGAGGTTCATCGAGAGCCTTCAGCTGTTCAGCCACCTCGCGAACATCGGGGACGCGAAGTCGCTCGCGATCCACAACGCGTCGACCACGCACTCGCAGCTGAACGACGAGGAGCTCGCGGCCGCCGGCGTGACGCAGGACACCGTGCGCCTCTCGGTCGGGATCGAGCACATCGACGACATCCTGGCCGACCTCGACCAGGCGCTCGCGCGCGCCCAGGTGGAGGTCGCGGTCTGAGCACCGACGCCCAGGAGGCCGGCTCCGTCGGCCTGGTCGAGACCGAGCGGGTCGTCCTCTTCACGGAGGACGACCCGCTGGTGCTCGCCTCGGGTGAGCGCCTCGGCCCGGTCGAGGTCGCCTACGAGACCTACGGGACGCTCGCCGACGACGCCTCGAACGTCGTGTTCGTCTGTCATGCGCTGACGGGTGACGCCCACGCAGCGGGCCACCACGGCGACCCGACGCGTACCGGCTGGTGGGACGTCCTCATCGGCCCGGGCAAGCCGATCGACACCGATCGGCTGTTCGTCGTCTCACCGAACCTGCTCGGGGGGTGCCGGGGGACGACGGGGCCGTCGTCGATCGACCCGCGCACGGGCCGCCCATACGGACTGCGGTTCCCGCACTTCGAGGTCGCAGACCTCGTCACCGTGCACCGGCGGCTGCTGGCGCACCTCGGGATCGGCCGGGTGCGGGCGGCGATCGGCGGCTCGCTCGGCGGGATGCAGGTGCTGCAGTGGGCCCTCGACCACCCGGACGACCTCGAGGACGGGATCCTCGTCTGCGCGAGCGCCCGGTTGAGCGCCCAGAACATCGCCTTCAGCGCGGTGGCACGAGCCTCGATCATGATGGACGAGCACTTCGCGGGGGGTGACTACTACGGCACCGGCCGAACCCCAGACGTGGGTCTCGCGATCGCCCGCATGCTGGCCCACATCACGTACGTCTCCGAGGAGTCGCTCACGCGCAAGTTCGACCGACGCCGCCGACACGGGCCGGGACCGACGTTCGAGATCGACTTCGAGGTCGAGAGCTACCTCCACCACCAGGGCTCGACGTTCCTGGAGCGCTTCGACGCCAACAGCTACCTCTACCTCTCGCGGGTGATGGACTACTTCGACCCGTTCGGAGAGGAGCGCCCGATCGCCACGGGGACGCGCTTCCTCGTCGTCAGCTTCGACACCGACTGGCGCTTCCCCACGGCCCAGTCCCGCGTGATCCGGGACCGCCTCGCCTGGGCCGGGGTCGACGTCGAGGCGGTCGAGGTCGCCTCGCCGTGGGGACACGACTCGTTCCTGCTGCCCGTGCCCGCGTACCTCGAGCTCGTCGCGAGGCGGCTGGCAGCGTAGGAGCGGATCGGCCTCGGGCAGGGACGCGGTGCCGTCCGGCGAGCGATCGGTGCCAGACACCGATCTCTGTCAAGGGGGATTCGTGCCGAGTGTGTGCCAATCGATCCACAGCCGATCGTGCAGGCGATTCCGCGCTGACGTGCTCGGCTGGGACGTGGCCGTGAGCGACGACTTGACACGATCCGGTCTCTGACACCGGTGGGCACCGGTGGGTCGCGGCCGCGCGGCGCTGGGACGCGCCGGCTCGGCCACGCGCGATGCGGCTCAGGCGCGCGGGCGCTCCGACCAGTGGCGCCAGGCGCTCTCGACGTGGGCGCGCATCAGGCGCTCGGCGAGCGCGCCGTCGCCAGCCTCGACGGCGGCGAGGATCCCCTCGTGCTCGTGCACGTCCTCGGACTGCCACCCCGGCTCGTTGAGCCGGTCGGCGAGCAGACGGCGGCCGACGTCCGCGATCCAGAGGCTGTCGAAGATCCGCCGCAGGGTCTCGTTGCCGGTCGCGTCTGCGAGCGCGGCGTGGAACGCGCGACTGGCGTCGTGCCCCTCCCCGGCGGTGCGCGCTCGGCGCTCCGCCTCGATCGACGCGCGGAGCTCGGCGAGGTGTCCGTCGAGCCGCCGCTCCGCGGCGAGTCGGGTGATGCCCGGCTCGAGCAGCAGGCGGGTCTCGAGGCGCTCGAGGACGCCCTCGAGACCCACGGCGGCGACGAAGAAGCCCCCGTTGACCTCGAACACGACGAACCCGTCGCCAGCGAGACGACGCAGCGCCACGCGCACGGAGCCG
>CAZUVW010000102.1:0-10424 GCA_964623875.1 uncultured Gaiellales bacterium | reverse complement strand
CCTCGGCCGGCGTATCCGTGGGTGTAACCAGCATCGCTGAAGTCTGCTTCGGCTAACCTCGACACGTGGACGTCGGCCTCGGTCTCTGGGTGTTCTTCATCGCAGCCGTGCTCGGACTGCTCGCGGTCGACTTCTTCCTCTTCGGCCGCAAGGGGATCACCTTCCGCGGGTCGGTGATCTGGAGCATCGGCTGGATGGCGCTCGGGATCGGCTTCACGTTCGTCGTCTTCCTGATGGACGGCGGGACGAGCGCGGGCGAGTACCTGTCCGGCTACCTGATCGAGCGCAGCCTCTCGATCGACAACATCTTCGTCTTCGCGCTGATCTTCGCCACGTTCGCGATCCCAATGGAGCGACAGGGGCCGCTGCTCTCGCTCGGGATCGTGATGGCGCTCGTGCTGCGCGGCATCTTCATCGCCGCCGGCGCCGCCCTGCTCGACGCGTTCCACCTCACGATCTACCTCTTCGGCGCCCTGCTCGTGGCCACCGGGGTCAAGCTCGCGACGCACAGCAGCGAGGAGATCCATCCCGAGCGCAACATCGCCCTGCGTCTGATGCGGCGCATCTGGCCGGGAGCGACGGTCACCGCCGCCGTCGTGGTGGTGCTCGCCACCACCGACCTCATCTTCGCGATCGACTCGATCCCCGCGATCTTCGCCGTGACCGACGACACGTTCATCGTCTTCGCGGCGAACGCGTTCGCGCTGCTCGGGCTCCGCTCGCTCTACTTCCTGCTCGCGGGGATGATGGACCGCTTCGCGTACCTCACCCACGGCCTTGCGCTGATCCTGGTGTTCGTCGGAGCGAAGATGCTCCTCACCGACATCTGGAAGATCCCGATCTGGCTGTCGCTCCTCGTGATCCTCGCGATCCTGCTGACGGCGATCGGCCTGTCGCTGCTGCGCACCCGCGGCGGTGCCGGCGACGACCGGGGAGGCACGGGCCTCGGCGACCCGCCGGCGGCAGTGGAGAGCGGCGCGTGAGCTCGGGGCGCTGGACGTTCCTGTCGCACCACGCGCACGTCCTGCTCTGCCTCGCGCGCGACCCAGACGTCCGCCTTCGCGAGGTCGCGAGCGAGGTCGGGATCACCGAGCGCGCCGTCCAGGCGATCGTCAACGACCTCGTCGAGGAAGGCTATGTCACGCGGCTGCGCGTGGGCAGGCGCAACCACTACGAGATCGACGTCTCGTCGCCGCTTCGCCACCCGATGCAGCGCGACCTCGACATCGGCTCGCTGCTCGGCCTGCTCGCAGCGCAGCGATCCGGAGCGACGGCCGCACCGACCACCGGGCGGCACGCGTGAAGACCGCAACGCTCTGCGGACGGCAACGGATGCGACGGACGCTCACCGCGACGACGATCCAGCTGCCCGAAGCGAGGAGGATGCGATGAAGGTCGCCGACCTGATGACAACCGATGTCCTGACCGCCGCCCCCGACGACTCGTTGAAGGACGCTGCACGGGCGCTCTCGACGCGAGGGATCTCCGGCATGCCCGTGGTGGGCTCGAGCGGCCGCGTGCTGGGCGTGCTCTCGGAGGCCGACATCCTGGCGAAGGAGGTCGACGGCGGAGCGAAGACGAGCGCCCTCCAGCGCTTTCTCGAGGGGCCGCCACTCGACGACCGATTCGACGCGATGATCGTCGAGGAGGCCATGACGACCCCTGCGATCACGATCACGCCGGGCCGTCCGATCACCGAGGCGGCGGCGACGATGCTCGCCGAGGGGATCAACCGACTCCCCGTGGTGGACGACGACGAGCGGCTCGTCGGGTTGGTGACCCGCGCCGACCTGGTTCGCGCCTTCGCGCGCGACGACGAGGCGATCCGCGCCGAGATCCTGCGCACGATGCGCGAGGATCTCTGGCTGGATCCCGCGACCGTGGAGGTCCGGGTCGAGAGGGGAGTCGTCGAGCTCGCCGGCGAGCTGCAGTCGGAGGACGAGGCGCGGATCCTCGCCACGTTCGCCCGGCGCGTGCCCGGCGTCGTCGAGGTCAACTCGACGGTCCGCGCGCGCGTCTGACCGACAACCGCGTCCACGGTCTCGACCGCGCAGGCGGTTCGACGTGACGTCCGCCGGCGTTCGCGATAGTGTGCCGATGTAGATATGACTTTCAAGCGCGCACGGACGCCACACTTCGACGACCCGGTCGCCGTCGGGCGGAGGGTGCACGAAGCACGCGAAGCCGCCGGTCTCAGCCAGCGCGAGCTGGCCTTCCCCGGCTGCAGCGCCGCGTACATCTCGCGCATCGAGCGCGGCGAGCGCATCCCGTCGCTCCAGGTGCTGCGCGAGATCGCGCGCCGGACGGGCGTCAGCGAGGGCGTGCTGGCGTACGGCAAGGAGCCGATCGAGCCGGGCGTCGCGCGTCGCGTGCGCGAGGTCGAGGCCGCCGAGTCCTCCGGTGAGCCAGGCGACGTGGTCGCCGCCTACCAGGCTCTGGCCCGCGCGGCGTCGAAGGCCGCGAAGAGCGCCGCCGCGCGCTGACGAGGGATGACGGTCACGGCCGACGTCGCGGTCGTCGGCGCGGGGATCATGGGCGCAGCCACCGCCCGTGCGGTGGCTCGTTCCAATCGCAGCGTCGTGCTCCTGGAGCGGTTCGAGCCGGGTCACGCACGCGGCTCGAGCCACGGGGCGACGCGGATCTTCCGGCTGGGGTATCCCGACGAGCGCTACGTGCGCATGGCCCAGGCCGCTCTCGCGGGCTGGCGCGAGCTCGAAGCCGAGTGCTCCGAGCCCTTGCTCGCCCAGACGGGGTCGCTCGACGTCGGGGCCGAGACGGCGGACATCGCCCGGGCGCTCGCCGCCTGCGGGGCGCGCTTCGAGACGCTCTCGGCCGGTGAGGTCGCCACGCGCTTCGGCATCGCGCTCGACGACGGGGAGCGCGCGCTCTTCCAGCCGGACGGCGGGACGACCCGCGCGGATCGGGCGCTGGCGGCCTTCCTCTCCGGCGCGAGCGACGCCGGTGCGGAGATCGTCGCCCGCTCTGCCGTGCGCGAGCTGCGCGTCAGGCCGCGCATGGTGCAGCTCGACACGGACGGGGGCACGCTGCGGGCACGTGCGGTCGTGGTGACGGCCGGCGCCTGGTCGGCGAGGCTCCTCGCGCCGCTCGGCATCGACCTCCCCGTCGTCCCGACGCGGGAGACGGTGGCGTACGTGGACCTGCCACGCGCAGAAGCGCTGCCGTCGCTGATCGACTACGCACGCGTCGCCTCCGCAGACGAGGGATTCGCGCGCAGCGGACAGGCAGGGTTCGCGCTGAGCGCGCCCGGCGTGGGGCTCAAGGTCGGACTCCACCATGCCGGAGCCGTGACCGAGCCCGATGACCAGCCTCCACCCGACCCGGCGATCGCCTCGTGGGCGGAGCGCTGGGCGCGGAGCAGGCTACCGGATGCGGGCGCGGCGCTCGGCGCCGAGACCTGCATCTACACGAACACGGCCGACGAGAGCTTCGTCCTCGAGCGCCACGGTCGCGTGGTCGTCGGCTCAGCGTGCTCCGGCCACGGGTTCAAGTTCGCCCCGCTCGTCGGGCGGACGCTCGCGGCGCTCGCCGCAGACGCCGCTCGGTAGTCGATCCCGGGCCCCGGTGGACGCCCTCGCTGGCAGCGGGCCTCTAGCCGCCGGCGACGTAGGCTGCGACGTCGGCGATCTCCTCTTCGGAGAGCCGGTCGCCGAAGGCGGGCATCGAGCCCTTGCCGCCGGTCACGAGCGCCGCGATCTCGGCCTCGGTGAGGGCCGTGCCGTCGAGCGTGGGCCCGACCTGACCCTGCGATCCCGCGGGAGCGTAGACGTGGCAGCCGCCACAGCCTGCGCTCGCGAACACCTCCGCGCCCGCGGCCGCGTCACCGCCAGCGGCGGGCTCCTCCGTGGTCGCACCGCCGCCACCGCCCTCGGTCACCGTCACGGTCGTGCCCGCGTCGCCGGTCTCCCGCCCGACGAGGTACCCGGCCAGCGCGAACCCGCCCGCGAGGGCGAGCGCGGCGAGGACGAGCGTCGCCTCGGCGACCGGAACCGACCACTCGCGCTTCTCCGACGGCAGCGGGAGACCGCGCTCGTCGAAGGTCGCGAGGCCCCCACGCCCGCGCAGCGTCTGGAAGACGTTCCAGAAGAAGAGCACCTGGACCGCGGCGAGCACGAACACGAACGGCAGCGACCAGCGGGTCAGCTGGTCGTACTCGCTGGGAAGCACCGAGAACCGCCGTGGTGCCCCGTCGAGACCCTGGTAGAGCCAGATGCCGAAGAAGATCATCCCGGCCGCAAAGGTCGTCCAGACGTGGATCAGGGCCATCCGCTCGCTGTAGAGCGCCTTGCCGCTGAGCTCGGGCAGGAGCGCGTACACCGCGCCGAAGATCAGCAGCCCGATGTTGAGCATCGCCATGTGGTGGAAGTGCCCGACGATCCAGAGCGTGTTGTGGATGATCACGTCGAACGCGACGGTGGCGTTGACGATCCCCGAGAGCCCCGCCAGCAGCCAGCCCACGAGACCGAGGAAGAGCGCGGTCGACGCGGCTGTCCAGCGGAAGCGCGAGCGGTAGATCGTGAACCCGAGGCTGTAGAGCGACAGCGCCGACGGCAGCACGAGCGAGAACGTGATCGGCTGCATCACCGTGTTGATCTGGTCCTGCACCGAGTCGTCCGGGTAGTCGAGGTAGATGTGGTGCGCCCACACGGTGACGTTGGCGATCACGGCCACGGTCCAGGCGATCGCGATCACGTTGCCGGCGACGAGCGGCCGGCCCGCATAGCGCGGGATCAGGAAGTAGTACGCGGCGACGGCCGGGAACAGCAGCAGGTAGACGACGGGATGCCCGAACCACCACAGGATGTTCTTCGCGAAGAGGCTGTCGGCGCCGCCGACGACACCCATCGACTGGAAGATCTGCCAGACGAGAAGCCCTGCCAGGGGCAGCGTCGCGATGATCATGTCGATCCCGATCACGGCGAGCGGGATCACCGGGTAGGGAACGGGCTTCGGGTTGGTCGCGAACGTCCGCGGGAACAGGTAGCCCCAGCCCATCGAGAGCCCCAGCCGGTTGAAGATCGAGGTCTTCACCGCGTGGAGAGCCTCCCGGTTGACCGCCGTGTGGAGCACGCCGAAGCACCACGTGACGATCGACAGGCCGGCGAGCAGCACCGAGAACGAGAACAGGCCCGTGGCCCAGTCGCCCCACTCGCCGGCGCTCTCGAACGGCAGCGGGTAGAGGAAGACCCACGACGCCGCGAACTGCATGATCAGCGTCGTCACGACGACGCCGGCGACGCCGAGCACCATCAGCCACCAGCTCGTCCTGGCCATCACCAGCCCGAAGCCGCGGGTCGGGAACCCGACCGAGTAGAAGATCCACCAGGCGAGGCCCATCACCGCGAAGGCGGCCCAGCCCACGAAGGCGCCGAGCCCGTGGGCGGTCATCATCGCGTACCAGAAGTTGTCGCCGAAGCGGGCGTCCGGCACGGACTGGCTCCAGCGCAGGAGGACGCCGAGCAGCCCCGACGCGGCGAGGATCACCGTCGAGGCGACGATGTAGCGCAGCGTCAGCGAGCGTGCGACGTCGCGATCCGTCACTCGACGACCTCGAACTCCGTGACCATCTCGTGGTGCTTGGCGCCGCAGAACTCGAGGCAGAGCACGCGGTACGTGCCGGGATCCTCGAACGTCCACACGAGGGTCTGCGTCCGGTCGGGGACGACCTGGGCCTGGGTCACGTAGTCGCCGTCCGGGTTGTAGATCGCGAAGCCGTGGTTCACGTCGCGCGTGCGGAGCTGGAACTCCACCGGCACCCCGGCTCGCACCTCGGTCGGCGCGACCGCCCACGCGAACTGCACCCCGGTCACCCGGACGACCTGCTTGCGCGGCCCGGCCGATGCCCCGTAGGGGACGTAGAAGATCGTCCCGACGAGCAGCGCGAAGAGACCCACCACGACGATCACGAGCCAGGTCGTCTCCCGGCGCGACCAGGTGTGGGTGTCGGCCTGCGGGTCGTACGAGAAGGTCGAGCGCCAGATCACGAACGCGATCGCGCTGCCGAGGACGACCGCGACGGCATACGCGATCGTGATGATCACCGCGGTCTGACCCACGGGCGGCAGTCTGACGAGATCTGCGGACGAGGTCAATCGGGAACTGTCATCGGCTTTCCTGCGGGAAAGCCGCAGAGCCTCACGCGCCTCACCCGATGACACGGCGGATGGCCCGACGCACGATGGCGACGGATGAGCACGATCGTCGTCGCCACCGATGGGTCTCCCGCCGCTGACGCGGCCGTCGACGAGGCGATCGCTCTCGCCCGGGAGACAGGCGACCGGCTCGCGATCGTGACCGTGTGGCAGGCGCTCCAGGGGGACTTCGGGCTCGCGTATCCACCGACCGCCGTCCTCTCGGAGCTGCTCGACGCGGAGCGCGGACACGCCGAGCAGGCGCTCGCGTCCGCCGAGGAGCGCGCCCGCGCCGCCGGCGTGGACGTCGAGACGCACCTGCTGACCGGCGACCCGGCCGAGCGGATCTGCGCCTTCGCCGCCGAGCACGACGCGCGGCTGATCGCCGTCGGCACCCACGGCTACGGCGCGGTGCTGACGCTGCTGATGGGCAGCGTCTCCGGCAACGTCATCCGGAACGCAGGCCGCCCGGTGCTCGTGACCCACTCGGTCGTCGAGGCGCACGAGGAGCCGAAGGGCAAGAAGACGCTGCTCGGACGCGGGGCGTAGGGCGTCGCGACGCCGTCTGGCTGGACGCCGTCCGACCGAGCGTCCCTCCGGTCGCCGGGCGGCGCAGCCCGCCCTACGGCGCGGTCTCGTCGAGCATCCCGTTCGCGAGCGCGTAGCGCACGAGCTCGGCGCGGGTTCCCAGTCCGAGCTTCTGCATGATGTGCGCCCGGTGGGTCTCCGCCGTGCGAACGGAGATGTAGAGCTGCTTGGCGATCTCCTGGTTCGTGTGGCCCAGCGCGAGCAGGCGCAGCACCTCGCGCTCCCGCTCCGAGAGGGGGTCGTCCGCCGCCCGTCGCGCCGCCTCCACCTCCGCCTCGGCGAGGCGCGCCCCGAGCGTGGGATGCACGTACCGGCCCCCGCTCGCGACCTCGCGGACGGCCTGGACGAGCTCGATGTCGGCGGCCTCCTTGAGCATGTAGCCGCTCGCCCCCGCCGCGAAGGCCTCGCGCACATAGGTCGGATCGTCCTGCATCGAGAGCACGAGAACCCGGGCGCCCTTGGAGGCGGTGATGATCTCCTCCGCGGCCTCGAGCCCGCTGCGACCGGGCATCACGACGTCGAGCAGCACGACGTCGGGCTTCTCGAGCCGTGCCGCCCGGATCCCCTCGTCGGCGGTGCCTGCCTCAGCGACGACCTCGATCCCCTCCTCGCGCTCGAGCACGAGCCTCAGTCCCGACCGGACGACGGCGTGGTCGTCGACGACGAGGACGCGGATGGTGGTCATCCGCCCGCACCTCGGGTGGGCAGCTCGACGAGGATCGTCGTCCCGTGGCCCGGACGCGACTCGACGACGAGCGTTCCGTCGAGCAGCCTGACGCGCTCCCGCATGGCGGCGAGCCCCATCCCGTCGGCCGGAGCGCCGACGTCGAAGCCACGGCCGTCGTCCTCGATCACGATCGATGCACTCCCTTCCCTGCGGGTCACGACGATGCTCGCGTGCCGCGCGTCCGCATGCCGGAGGACGTTGGCGAGCGCCTCCTGGGCGATACGGTAGACGGCGGTCTCGACGTCTGCCGGGAGGCGCGCACCGCCGAGGTGGGCGCCGACCTGGACGTCCACTCCCGACGTCTCGCGCACCGACTGGCCGAGCCGCTCGAGCGCCGGGCCGAGGCCGAAGTCGTCGAGCGCCTTCGGTCGCAGCTCGACGGCGAGCCGGCGCACGTCCTGGAGCGTCGCGACGACGAGCTCACGCAGCCCGGCGGCGGCGGCCCGGGCGTCGCCGAGCGTCGAGGCCCGCTCGACGCTCGAGAGGCCGAGGAGGATCGAGGTCAGCGCCTGCCCCGTGCCGTCGTGGAGCTCGCGCGCGAGTCGATGGCGCTCGCTCTCCTGCGCCTGGACGGCCCGCGCCAGCGCGTCGCGCTCGACGCGACGCGCGTTCTCGATCGCGACGGCCGCCTGCGCTGCGAGCAGCGTGGTGAGCTCCTCGTCCGCGTCGGTGAAGTCCTCCCCTCCCTCCTTCTCCGTCAGGTACAGGTCCCCGTAGGTCGAGCCCCGCAGCAGGATGGGCACGCCCAGGAACGACGTCATCGGCGGGTGCTCGGGTGGGAACCCGACCGATCGGGGGTCGGACGTGAGGTCGTGCAGCCGGAGTGGGCGCGCCTCGCGGATGAGGACGCCGAGGATCCCGCGCCCGCGCGGCGGCGGGCCGATCGCAGCCCGCTCCGCGTCGGTCAGGCCGTGCGTCAGGAAGCGGTCGAGACTCACGCCGTCCGGGCCGATCACGCCGAGCGCCGCGTACCGCGCGCCCGTGAGGGACGCGGCGGTGACGAGCAGCTTCTCGAGGATCGCGTCGAGCTCCAGCTCCGAGGCGAGCGCGATCCCGGCCTCGACCAGCGCGTGCTCTCGGTCGGGGCCATGCATGCGCGCATCATCGCGGAAACGGGCCGTCCCGCCTTTCGGGCAGACTTCCCCTCATGCCTCCGATGCCGAAGAAACCCGCTCCGGGCTCCAAGTCGGGCCCCAACCGCAATCTCCTCATCGCCCTCGTGGCCGGTGCAGCCGTCGTCGCAGCCGTCGTGATCGGCGGGCTCGCCCTCGGCGGGAGCGACGAGAGCGTCGATGCGAGCTCCGCGGCGTACCTCGACGGGATCCCACAGGAGCGCACCGTGCTCGGAGACCCGAACGCCACCGTCACGCTGATCACCTTCGAGGACATCCAGTGCCCGGTCTGCCAGGCGTGGACGGAGGAGGGCCAGGAGGACGTGGTCGCCGAGTACGTCCAGCCGGGGAAGGTGAAGATGCGCTTCGCCGGTCTGGCGTTCCTCGGCTCCGACTCGGAGAAGGCGCTCCGGTACGCGCTCGCGGCGGGCGAGCAGGGCAAGCTGTGGCAGTACACGGAGCTCCTGTACGCCAACCAGGGGCCGGAGAACTCCGGCTGGGTGAGCGACGACCTGCTCGAGCAGATCGCGACCGCGCTCGGCCTCGACTGGGAACAGCTCCAGGAGGATGCCGAGAGCGCGGTGGTGAGCCAGCAGATCACCACCATGAACAACGAGGCGGCGCAGAAGCAGGTTCAGGGGACGCCGACCTTCTTCGTTCAGGTCGGCGACGAGGAGGCGTACCAGGTGCAGCCGACCTCGTTCTCCGTGGAGGCGTTCCGACCGATCCTCGACGACGCCCTCGGTGGCTCGTAGGGCGCTCGGCGCGGTCGTGACGTGTGCGGCCGCCGCGTGCGCGGCGGCCGCGCTCGTCGGCGCTCCGCCCTCCACTGCGTCGATCGCATCTCCCGGCACCGCGCTCCTGGCCGGGATCCCCCAGCGGGGGACGGTGCTGGGTCGTCCGAGTGCGCGGCTGACGCTGTTGATCTACGAGGATCTCGGCTGCCCGCACTGCCGCGACCTGATGGCGAACGGCTTCCCGACGATCGTGCGCGAGTTCGTCCGGCCCGGCCGCGTCAAGGTCGACTTCCGCGGCCTCGGCGTCGTGACGCCGGCCTCGGGCCCCGCACTGCTCTACGCGCTCGCGGCCGGCCGCCAGAACAAGCTCTGGCACGTGGCGGAGCTCTTCTACGAGAACCAGGATCGGCTCGACCGGCTCGTGAGCGACGCGGCGGTGCGCCGCCTGACACGTGACGTGCGCGGGCTCGACCGCGCCCGCCTCGTGCGCGACGCGAAGAGCGCGGCGGTGCGCCGGCAGGCAGACGCCGTGCTGGCGGAGGCACAGCGACGTGGCGTGCCCGGCACGCCGTGGCTGTTCGTCCAGCGTCGTGGCGAGCAGCCGGTGCCGGTGCAGGTCGCCGCCTTCACGCCCGAGGTCTTCCGCGCGATGCTCAAGGCCGCGCTGCGCCGCTGACGAGACGGCGAGGACGACACCGCCGCCCAGGGGAGCGGCGCGCTCGTGCCGCCGGACGGCGTGCGACGAGCGACGTATCCTGGCGAGAGGCGGGCGCAGCCGAGCCCTGCCCGCCGGCCAGGGCGCGCCGCGCTCGTGTCCCGACGTGGCCGTGAGCGTGCCCGGCCGAAGGGGATAGTGCGCGAGCACAGACCCGGAGAGCCGGGTGCGGTCACGGGCGCGAGCGCCGCGGAGGGCGGCTCCGCCGCCCGGGAGCGGCGCGCTCGGGGCGCGAGCGCTAGGTCATGGGGACCTGGCGGAGGAGCTTCGCCTCGATCCGGTCGAGGATCTCCGTCAGGCTGTCACCCGTGGCGGTGATGCCGTGGTTGCGCAGGCCGATCACCGCGTGGGCGGGGTCGGGCTCGCGGTCGATCAGGTCGGCGACCGCCTCGGCGA
>CAZUVW010000101.1:9026-10453 GCA_964623875.1 uncultured Gaiellales bacterium | reverse complement strand
GGCAGGAAGTAGCGACGGCCGGGGCCGGAGCCGAGCGTGCGGGCGTGCTTCCCGTCGGGCTCCATCGCCGGCGCTCGGTCGAAGCTGGCAGCCGCCGTGTAGTCCGCCCGGTTGGCGGCCACCTCGTCGGCGGCCTGTGCCTGATCCTCCATCAGCCGCATGACGACCCCGTCGAGGCGCTGCGGGAGATCGCCGCCGTAGCCGGGATTCCGCCGGATGACGAGACCCTGCCCGTCGACGCGTGCCGAGACGTAGTAGGGGCCGGCCGAGGCGATCGGCTCGCCGATCCCGTCCGGGAGGGCGGGCGTCCCCGGCGGGACGGCGCTGAAGCAGATGTGCGCGAGCCGGCTCGGGAACGACGCCGAGGGCCCGACCAAGCGGAAGGTGATCCGAGATCCCTCGATCGTGATCCCCGAGATGTGTCGTGCCCGTCCCTCGGCGTAGGCCTTCTGACCGACGAGCTCCGGCAGGAACTCGGTGCAGTCGTTGACCGGCGCGAGGGCGCGCTCGATCGACTCGCGCCACACGCCCGCGGTCACGGGCGCGTTCGAAGGTGGCGAGAAGCGGAGCCCCGACCGCACGGTGAAGGTGTAACGGCGCAGGTCGGCCGACACCCGAGGCCTCTCGCTCGCGCCGGTCGGCACGAGGCGGGGCCGGAGCGCCTGGTCGTAGCGCACGTCCATCAGGCGCACGCCCGTGCCGTAGTGCAGCTCCCACGACCCGTTGTAGGGCTTCGCCGGGTCGGGGAAGAACGAGTCGAACGGCATGAGCGCCTCGATCACGCGGCCGCCGTCGATCGCGGCCTCGGCGTCGCCCAGGCTCTGGCCGACGAACGTCCAGACCTCGCCGTCGCTCACGCCGATCCCCTGCGGCCTGTGCCCGGTCTCGAAGGTGCTGGTCGCCCCGGTGTCGGCCTCGATCCGGGTGACCGTGCCGCTGTTCCGGTTGGAGACGTAGAGCACGTCGTCGTCGGCGGTCAGATCGAACGGGAAGGAGCCCGTCGCCGTCTTGCCGACGACCCCGCCCGAGCGGTCGACCTGCCACACGCCGCCCTCCGTCTCGGAGGCCAGCCAGAGGCTCCCGCCGACGACCGCCGCCGCCGACACCCAGCCCTCCTGGATCTTGCCCTCGTCGGTGACCGCGCCGCTGCGCGGGTCGATCCGGACGAGCCGCCGGCCCGTGCGGTCGATCGCCCAGAGCTGCCCGTCGCCCGCGGCGAGGAGGGTCTCTCCCCACTCGGCCGCATCCGGGAGCGTGACGGTCCCGGTCACGCGATCGGTACGCGGGTCGATCCGCACGATGCGCTTCGGCGTCCCGTAAGCGGCCCAGACCGCATCGCCGGTCACGGCGATCCCCTCGGCGCTGCGGTACTCCGCTTGGCCTGCGACCGGGAGGTCGATGCGGGCGGTGACGCGGCCGTAGCGCGC
>CAZUVW010000101.1:0-8926 GCA_964623875.1 uncultured Gaiellales bacterium | reverse complement strand
TCGGCATCGAGGATCGCGTAGCTGTCGAAGGGGATCTCGTCCCCAGCGCCGCCGCCGAGCGCGAGCCAGGCGACCGCTCCCATCGCCACCGCGAGGGCGGCAGCGAGGCCGGCGACCAGCCAGGCACGGCGGCTCGACTCACGGCGCCGCGGTGCGCTCGCCGGCCGGGCGGCCGCGCCCTCGCTTCCGGGCGGCACGACAGGGACGAAGACGACGGGCTCGGGGATGCCCTTCACCCGCTCCTCGCGGGGCTCCGCGTAGGCGATGCCGTCGGCTGCGCCGGCGATCCTCGTCGTCGTCTCAGAGGCGAGCACGTCGCCAGGGCCTGCGAGCGAGCAGAGGCGCGCGGCGGTGTTGAGGGCGCTGCCGCGGAAGCCCTCGCCGGTGGGGGCAGCCTCGCCGGTGTCGATGCCGATGCCGACGCCGCGGGCGGGCGGGTCGTCGGCGAAGCGCGCCTGGGCCGCGAGCGCGGCCCGCAGGGCGTTGCGCGCCGAGTCGAAGACGGCGAGGGCTTCGTCGCCGCGGATCTCGAGCACGCGGCCATCGTGCGCGTCGGCGACCTCGCGCATCACCTGCTCGAACCCGGCGGTGAGGCGGCCGGCGGCTTCGTCCCCGTGGGCGCTCGTGTAGGCGGTGTAGCCGCGCACGTCGGCGATCAGGAACGTGCGCGGGACGATCTGCGCGGCCGGAGCAGGCGGCGTCGCGGGACGCTGCGCCTCCACCCCGAGCGCCTCGGCCGCCGCTGCGATCAGGGCCGTGCAGGTCGGGTACCGAGCGGAGGGATCCTTGTCGAGCGCGCGAGCGACGATCTCGTCGATCGCATCGCCGAGCGAGGGCTCGACGTCGGTGACGCGAGGTGCGTCTTCTCGGAGGTGGGCGAAGAGCGTCTGCAGCTCCCCTTCGCGCGCGTACGGCTTCACGCCCGTGAGGCACTCGTAGAGCACGCACGCGAGCGCGTACTGGTCGGCGCGGGCGTCGACGGGACCGCCCTCGATCTGCTCGGGGGCGATGTAGGAGATCGTGCCGACGAAGCTGCGCTCGCCGGTCAGCGAGTCGACGCTCGAGGCATGCTTGGCGAGGCCGAAGTCGCAGAGGTAGGCGTGCTCGGGCGGGCCGGCGGCGACGAGCACGTTGGCGGGCTTGACGTCGCGGTGGACGAGCCCGATCGCGTGGGCGGCGTCGAGCGCGGCGGCGACCTGACCGAGCAATCCCACGGTGCGACGCGGGTCGAGGTGGTGTCGCTGGCGCAGCAGCGCGCGCAGGTCGGCGCCGTCGATCAGCCGCATCGCGAGGAAGAGCGACCCGTCCTGCTCTCCGGCGGCGTAGATGGGGACGATGTGGGGGTGCTCGAGGCTCGCAGCCAGCTGGGACTCGAGCAGGAAGCGGCGGCGGAAGCGCTCGTCGTCGGCGAGCTCGGGCGCGAGCACCTTCACCGCGACGTGCCGTCGCAGGTGGACGTCCTCTCCGACCCAGACCGCGCCCATCGAGCCCTTGCCGAGCAGGCGCTCGAGCCGATACGAGCCGACGAGCGTGCCAGGGGTCACATCCACGGGGCGCATACTCCATCACGCGGGAAACGGCGAGTAAACCCACGGTGCCGGGGAGGGGCGCCCTGCCGGGACCGCTCGCTTCGGCCGCCGATACGATCGTTCGATGCGCCTGCACGACACGCTGACGGACGCGCTGATCGAGCTGCCTGCGCCCCCGGCGGAGATCGGCATCTACGTGTGCGGGCCGACGGTCTACCAGCGCGCCCACATCGGGAACGCGCGGCCCTACGTGGTGTTCTCGTGGCTCGCGCGGTGGCTGCGCGTGCAGGGGCACGCGGTGAAGCTCGTCCACAACATCACGGACGTCAACGACAAGATCTACGAGGCGGCGCCGGGTGCGAGCGCCGCCCGCGCGGCCGAGGCGACGCGCTGGTACCTCGACGACGTCGCCCTGTTCGGCCTGGAGGCGGTCGACGCCTACCCGACGGTCACCGAGACGATGGACGAGATCATCGACCTGATCCGCGTGCTGGTCGAGGGCGGACACGCCTATCCGGTCGACGGCGACGTCTACTTCCGGGTTGCCAGCTACCCGGGGTACGGGCTGCTCTCGGGCCAGAGGCCGGATCAGATGGCGGAGCAGGAGCCGAACCCGCGCAAGGAGGATCCACGCGACTTCGCGCTCTGGAAGGCGACGAAGCCGGGCGAGGACACGTCGTGGGACTCGCCGTGGGGACGTGGTCGCCCCGGGTGGCACATCGAGTGCTCGGCCATGGCGCTCGCGGAGCTCGGCTCGACGTTCTGGATCCACGGCGGCGGACTCGATCTCGTCTTCCCGCATCACGAGAACGAGCGCGCCCAGTCCCAGGCTGCCGGTCACCCCTTCGCGCGCGTCTGGATGCACAACGGGATGCTCCGGTTCACCGGCGAGAAGATGTCGAAGTCGGTGGGCAACGTCGAGACGATCCGCGACGTCGTCGAGACCTGGGGGCGCGAGACGACGCTCCTGTTCTTCCTCACCGCGCACTGGCGCAAGCCGATAGACTTCTCCGACGAGACCCTCGCAGCCGCCGCGGCGCAGGCCGAGACGTTGCGCAACGCCCTCCGCGGCGAGCGGCGCGTCGAGGGGGACTGGACGCCGTTCGCGGCGGCGCTCGAGGACGACTTCAACACGCCCGCGGCGCTCGCGCAGCTGCACGAGCTCGCCCGGCAGGGCGCTCTCGACGAGCTTCGCCGCGGGCTGGACGTGTTCGGGCTCGCCTCGCTCGGGGAGGCGGAGGAGGCTCCGTCGGAGGTGGTCGCGCTCGCGGAAGCCCGGGTGGCGGCCCGTGCCGCGCGCGACTTCGCCGAGGCGGACGAGCTGCGTGCCGCGATCGAGAGCAGCGGCTGGGCCGTCAGGGACGTCGTGCAGCCACCCGGGTACTCACTCGTCCGCAGCACCGGTTCTTCCTCGAGTCATTCGCGAAGCGAATGACTCGAGAGCTCGTCTACGGACGGAACGCGGTGCGCGAGGCGCTGCGCGGCAGACGCCGGGTGCTCGAGCTCTGGGCGGGCGAGCGCGCGGCCGCCTCGCTGGAGTGGCTCGCCGAGGGCCCCCGCGTGCAGGTTCGGCGGGAGCGCGAGCTGACCGAGGTCGCCGGCTCCCCCGACCACCAGGGCGTCGTCGCGTGGTGCGAGCCGTTTCCCTACGCAGACGCGTGGGAGCTGGTCGCGGCCCCGGCGCCGTTGATCGTGTGCCTCGACCAGGTGACCGATCCGCGGAACCTGGGCGCGGTGGTGCGCTCGGCGGCCGGGGCGGGAGCGACCGGCGTCGTGATCCCGGCACACGGCGCCGCCCTCGTCACCGCCGCTGTGTGCCGCGCGTCGGCGGGCGCGGTCGAGCACCTGCCGGTCGCCGTGGTGCCGAACCTCGCCCGTTGGCTGGCGGAGGTGAAGGGGCCGACGTTCTGGGCCTACGCCGCGGCCGCCGACGGCCAGGTCGGGCTGTGGGAGACCGATCTCACCGGTGGAGCGGCGCTGGTGCTCGGAGCCGAGGGCAGGGGGGTGCGCCCGCTGGTGCGTCGCACCTGTGACCAGACGATCGCGATCCCGCTCGCGCCGGGCGTGGAGTCGCTCAACGTGAGCGTCGCCGCAGCGGTGCTGTGCTTCGAGGCCATGCGCCAGCGTCAGATCTCGACCTCAACTGGAGGTTGATGGTTTGCCGGAGCCGACGCTCTACCTCTTCGACGGCTCGAACCTCTACCACGCCGGCGGGTTCGACGAGCGCGAGGCGCTCGTCGACCTGCTCGCGAGCCACGTCGCCGCCCGGGGCGCACGGGGGGTCGTGGTCTTCGACGGCGCCGGGCCGGAGCGGGAGGTGGGGCCGCTGCTCGTCCGGTACGCCCCGCACGCCGACACGCTCCTCGAGCGACTGGCCGCCGAGTCGCGCGACGTCGAGGCCGTGCTGCTCGTCACCTCGGATCAGACGATCCGCCTGACGAGCGGCCAGGAGGTGCGCAAGGCAGGCTCCGAGGCCTTCCTGGCGGAGCTGGCGGCGCCAGAGCAGCGGGAGACGCCGGCCAGCCGCGTCGCCGACCGCCTGGACGCAGAGACGCGCGAGCGGCTCGAGCGGCTGCGCCGGGGCGGCGGCTGAGCCCTGGACGGCGCCTGGCCGTCCTCCCACCGAACGCATGTTCTTATCATGCGGGAAATTGCGCAAGAGGGTTGTATCGCTCGATCAACCCTGCTAGTTTCTCCCTCGACTTCAGGGTGAGACTTCGGTCGAGCCCCGGGGCCCGACCGCGCCAGACCAACGATTCCGGGGGAGAAGCCGATGTCCGTTCGCACCGCAGCAGCCAAGTCACCGCAGAAGGTTCAGCGTGAGCTCGAGGACCTCCAGCTCGTGCTGAAGGCCCGGAACGGCAGCCAGGCTGCGATGGATCAGCTGCTCCGCCGCTACCACGGCTTCGTGCGCCTCAAGGCCAGCTCGTACTTCCTCGCCGGTGGCGACGGCGACGACCTCGTGCAGGAGGGGATGATCGGGCTCTACAAGGCGGTGCGCGACTTCCGGCCCGAGAAGGAGACCTCGTTCCGCAGCTTCGCGGAGCTCTGCGTGACCCGGCAGATCATCACCGCGATCAAGTCGGCGACCCGCTACAAGCACGCTCCGCTCAACACGTACGTCTCGTTCTCCCACACCCCGGCCGGTCAGGACGGCGACGGCGACTGCACGCTCGGCGACGCGCTCCCCGGCTCGCACGTCGACGAGCCCTCGACCTGCGTGATCTCGACGGAGGAGCTCCAGTCGCTCGTGGGCGTGCTCGGGACGACGCTCTCGTCGCTCGAGTCGGAGGCCCTGCGCCTGTACCTCGAAGGGCGCTCGTACGAGACGATGGCCGAGGAGCTCGGCTGCGACTGCAAGACGATCGACAACGCGCTGCAGCGGGTCAAGCGGAAGATCCTCTCCCACCAGGCGACGCGCGCCGTCGCCGCCTAGCGCCGAGCGCGGCGCTATCCTCGGCCGATCGGGCTCCGTGCGCGCATAGCGTCGAGGCGGGGTGCCCAGCGGGTGCGCCGTCCGGTGACGACCCGGGCGTGCCCCCCTGATCGACTCGTGGCCGCGGACGCGCGGACGCCGGCATGACCGGCGCGCTGTCCATCGTCGCGGCCACGGCGCTCGTCTCGCTCACCGCGCTGCGGCTGGCCGCCGCGCTGCGCCTGCGATCGTCCGTCTCGCTCCTGCTCGCGGCCTTCTGCCTCGGGTGGATGGAGATCGTCCTCGTCGCGTTCGCGCTCTCGCCCGGTGCGCGACTGACTCCGGCATGGCTGCTCGGCGTGCTCGCCGTGCTCGCGGTCGTGGCGTCCGTCGCGACTCGTGGTCGGGTCGGCGAGCTCCGGCCGACGCTCGGCGCGGGGCTCTCGGCCCTCGCGCAGGGGCTTCGCGAGCCGGTCAACGCGGTGCTCGGGGTGACGGTCGCGCTCGCGTTCGGCTACGCGGTCGTGCTCGGGCTGGCGACACCGCAGAACGACTTCGACACGATCTACGACCACCTCTGGCGGGCGGGGCTCTGGTTCCAGAGCCGTGCGCTCGGCTACCCCGACTGCGCGTGCGCCCCGTACGTCAACGCGTACCCGCCCATCGGCGAGATCGGGCCCGCGCTGACGATGACGCTCGGGCGGGCCGACCGCTACGTCGCCCTGCCACAGGCGATCTCGCTGCTGGCGATCGTCGTCGGTGTGGTGGGGCTCGGGCGGAGGATCGGGCTCGAGCGGCCCCGTGCGCTGATGGGCGGATTGCTCGTCGGCACGCTCGCCGTGTTCGCGCTCCAGGTCTCGACCGCCCAGAACGACCTGGTGGTGGCCGCCTTCCTCGTCGCCGCGGCGCTCTTCCTCCTCGACCGGCAGCCGGCGTCCCCGTGGCTCGCCGCCCTCGCGGTCTCGCTCGCCGTGGGGACGAAGGTCAGCGCCCCGTTCGGCCTGCCGCTCCTGGTCGTCGTCGCGTTGCTGGGTCGGCCGACGGCGGGGCGCTGGTGGCGCGTCGGCGCAGTCGTGCTCGGCACCGCGGCCGGCAGCTTCTGGTACTGGGTCAACCGGCACCAGACCGGATCGCTCGACGGCGGCTTCCCGGAGATCCCGGTCGACCACGGGCTCGTCCCGAGCCTCGCGCGGGTCTCGCGCTTCGGGATCGAGCTCGTCGACGTCGCGGGCGCGCGCGGCGCCGACCTGTACCTCTACGCGATCGCCGCGGTTCTCGCCGGCGTGGCCGTCGCCCTCGCTCGCAGGCGCAGCCCGCGCTCCGCGCTCGTCGCCGGCGCGCTGGCCGCCCTCGTCGCGCTCGCCCCGCTGGCGCTCCCCGAGGTGGCCACGCTGCTCGAGCGGGCCCACGTCAAGGTCTTCACGACCCTCGGGCGCGACGACGTCGCGTACGTGGACATCGGGCGCGACATCCGCCGCTCGGCCGCGAACTTCTCCTGGTACGGGCCGCTCGGCTCGCTGCTGCTCGTCGCCTCGATGGTCTTCACGGTCGCGCTGGCCCGACGCGGGCGACTGGATCGTCTCGCCGTCGTCTTCGCCTTCGCCCCCGCGTACTGGCTCGTCGCGTTCGGCGTGACGCTCTACTACCAGGAGTTCGCCGGCCGGTTCTTCATGTTCCCGGTCGCGCTCGCCGCCGCCACCTGGGGCGCCGTGCTCGCGCGGCGACCGGTCGCGTGGGGGGTCGTCGCGATCGCGGTCACGGCCGTCGGTCTCGCCCTGCTCAACGACACGAAGCGCCCGTCGGGCCTGCCGCTGCTCGAGCCGGACACGCCGCGGAGCTACTTCTCGACGCCGCGGTGGGCCGGCCAGGGCGACGAGGCCCGGGCGGCCGCCCTGACGCGCTTCATCGACGAGACGCTCCCCGCCGACGCGGCCGTCGCCCTCGCGATCACGCCGAGCGATCCTGGCTACGTGTTCTTCGGCCCCGGCCTCGACCGGCGGCTGGTGCTGATCGACGAGCAGACGCGCGACGTCCCCGGGGCAGGGTGGGCGTTCTCGAGCAGCCATGTCGGAGAGCTCGCGCTCTGCGCTCCAGCGTGGCGTCAGCTGCGAGAGCGACCCCAGGACTGGCGGGTGTACCGGCGCGTTCCCGGCGCGCGGTGCGAATGACCGACGGCCCCCGCCGTCTCAGACCAGCTCGTCCACGCTCCCGTAGGCCGGCACCTCGGCCTCCCATCCGAACCGCTCGCGGACGGCCACGGCCAGGGCCCGCGAGGCCTCGGGCTCGCCGTGGTTCAGCCAGAGCCGCCGCGGCGGAGCGGCGAGCCCCCCCAGCCAGCGGAGGAGGTCGTCCCGGTCGGCGTGCGCGGAGAGCCCCTGGATCTGCCTGACGGCCGCGCGCACCGGGTGGATCTCGCGGAAGATGCGGACCTCGCGCGCCCCGTCGAGGATCGTGCGCCCGAGGGTGCCGAACGCCTGGTGACCGACGAAGAGCACGGTCGACTCGTGGCGCGAGAGGTTCTGCGCGAGGTGATGCTTGACCCGTCCGCCGGTGGCCATCCCGGAGCCCGCGAGGATCACGCACGTGCCCCGGATGCGGTTGATCGCCTTCGACTCGTCGGTCGAGCGGGTGAGCCGCAGCCAGCGCGAGCCTCGCTCGAGCGCGCCGCTCGCGAAGGCCTCGCGCGTCCGGGCATCCCAGTAGTCGGGGTGTCGCCGGAACACCTCGAGCGCGTCGATCGCCATCGGGGAGTCGAGGAACACGAGCACCGGCGGCATCAGCTCGGCCTCGATCGCGGTGGCGAGGTGGTAGAGCAGCTCCTGCGCCCGCTCGATCGCGAAGGTCGGCACCACGACGTTCCCGCCGCGGTGGAGGGTCTCGTTCACCACGTCCGCCAGCTGGTGCGGGACGTCGGTCGAGCGGTCGTGCTCTCGGTCGCCGTAGGTCGACTCGAGCAGGATGCCGTCGACCTCGGCGAGGGGTGTCGGGTCACCCACGATCGGCATGTCCCACTGGCCCACGTCCCCCGAGAACCCCATGCGCACCCCGCTCGAGCCCTCCGTCACCACGATCGACGCGGAGCCCAGGATGTGTCCTGCCTCGACGTATCGCGCGGTCGACCCGTTGCCGAGGTCGACCTCCGCGCCGTACGCGACCGGCCGCATCCGCTCGACCGTGCGCTCGACGTGCTCGACGGCGTAGAGGGGCTCGTAGGGATACGGGCTCGTGCGACCCTCGCGCCGGTGGCGCCGGCGCTTCGTCTCGAGATCCTCGCGCTGGAGCCGCGCCGCGTCCTCCATCACGATCGCGGCGAGGTCGACGGTCGGAGCGGTCGCCACGATCGGGCCGGCGAACCCGTCCCGTACGAGCCGCGGCAGCAGCCCGCAGTGGTCGAGGTGCGCATGCGTGAGCAGCACCGCGTCGATCGAGGCGGGATCGACGGCGAGCGGCTGCCAGTTCCGCTCGTCGAGCGCTCGCTCCTGGACGAGCCCGCGGTCGACGAGCACGCGGGTGCCACCGCTCTCGACCAGCGTGCACGACCCCGTGACCGAGCGGTTCGCGCCGAGAAACCGCAGTCGCATCGCCCCGATTCAACCCAGTCGCCCGGATGGCCCGGTCCCGGCCCCGGCGGCCGCGACGAGCCGTAGGATCGGCCGGGATGGGGCACCACCAGCCGGGGACACTGCTCGTCGCCGCGACGACGCCGGAGCTGTGCGGGCGGCCCGGCCTCGTCTGCGGCGTCGGTCCGGTCGAGGCCGCCTCGGCGACCGCGCGGGCTCTGGCGCTAAGGTCTGCACGCGCCGTGCTGCACGTCGGCGTCGCCGGTGCCCGTGGCCTGCCGCTCGGGTCGGTCGTCGTCGGGACGGAGTCGAGGTACGCGGACCTCGGCGCGGGGATCCCGGTCGTCGCACGCCTGGCGCCCGCGCCGGCCCTGCTGGCCGCGGCCCGGGAAGCGCTTCCCCGTGCCGCGGCGCTGCCGATC
>CAZUVW010000100.1:3949-10491 GCA_964623875.1 uncultured Gaiellales bacterium | reverse complement strand
ACGACTTCTTCCGTCTCGAGGACGGACGCGTCGCAGTGGTGATCGGCGACGTGACGCACAAGGGCGTGCCGGCCGCCATGGTGATGGCGGCGGCGAGGAGCGTCCTGCGGGCGTCCGGCTCGCGGATCGTGTCACCCGGCGAGGTGCTCGAGCGCGTCAACGACCTACTCGTTCCGGACATCCCCGAGCGGATGTTCGTGACCTGCCTGTACGCGGTCGTCGACCCGGTCAGCGGGCGGATCCTGTTCGCGAACGCCGGGCACAACCTGCCCTTCGCCCGGACGGCCGGGGGCACCGTCGAGCTGCGGGCCACGGGGATGCCGCTCGGGATGATGCCCGGGATGACCTACGAGGAGAAGGAGGCCGTGCTCGCCCCAGGAGAGACGCTGCTCCTGTACTCGGACGGGATCACCGAGGCGCACGACCCCGTGCGCGAGATGTACGGCACGGAGAGGCTCGGCGAGCAGGTGGCGAGCGATGAGGGCGGCCTGATCGACAGCGTCCTCACGAGCCTCCAGCGCTTCACGGGCGACGGATGGGAGCAGGAGGACGACATCACGATCGTCACGCTCCGGCGCACTGCGGCGTCGTCGATCGGCTCGCCGCCCGACGCAGAGCTCCACGTGAGCTTCTGCGTCGACAGCCGGCCGGGGAACGAGCGAGAGGCGATGGCGCGCGTCGTCGAGGCGGTGGCGCCGCTCGGTCTGCCGAGCGACCGGCTGGAGCGGCTCAAGACCGCAGTCTCCGAGGCTGCGATGAACGCCATCGAGCACGGGAACGAGGGCCGCGCCGAGCTCCCGATCGAGGTCGACGTCGCCACCGGCGGCGGCATCCTCACCGTTCGGATCTCGGACGAAGGACGGGGCGGGCCGGTGGGCGAGGCCGAGGTGCCAGACCTCGACGCGAAGCTCGAGGGGCTCCAGAAGCCGCGTGGCTGGGGGCTGTTCCTGATCGAGAGCATGGTCGACGAGCTGCGCGTCCACGACGCCGAAGGGCGTCACACGGTCGAGCTCGTCCTGAACCTGGAAGGAGCGAACGATGTCGACGACTGAGCTGGAGGCTCTCGTCCACGACGAGGACGGCAGGCCCGTCGCGATCGAGCTGGTCGGCGAGATCGACAGCCGCGCCGAGGCGACGCTCGACGGGGCCTACTCGCGGGTCGAGGGCGCTGACGACGTGCTGCTCGACTTCTCGCGGGTGACCTACATCAACTCGACCGGCATCGCGCTGATCGTGGGACTGCTGGCCCGCGCCCGCAAGAACGGGCACACCCTCAGCGCCAGCGGGCTGTCCAAGCACTACCGCGAGATCTTCGAGATCACCCGGCTCGCGGACTTCATGACCATCGTCGACGACGAGGAGGGCTCGGCATGACGCAGGGCACGCTTTCGATGGACGTGCGCCGCATCGACCACGCAGTTGCGGTCCTCGACATCAACGGAGAGATCACGGCGTTCTCGGAGGAGCAGCTGATGGACGCCTACGCCGAGGGTGGGGCGGAAGGCACGACGGCCGTGATCCTCAACTTCACCGGGCTCGAATACATGAACTCGGGTGGGATCGGCCTGCTCGTCACGGTGCTGGTGCGGGCGAACCGCGCCAAGCAGAAGCTCCTCGCCTACGGGCTCACGGAGCACTACAAGCAGATCTTCGAGCTGACGCGACTCGACGAGGCGATCGGGATCTACGAGACCGAGGCCGACGCCGTCGCGGCGGCCGTCTAGGAGGTGGACGAGGTGACCGAGCAACCGCGCAACGCCGAGAGCTGGGCGAAGCCCGTCTCGACGCTGACCGTCACGGAGACCCCGGAGGGCGCCGCCAACCTCGTCGAGGGGAAGCGACTTCTCAGCCCCGTCCAGGGCTTCGGGAAGATGTGGCAGAAGACGTACAAGGTGCGGCTCGACGGGGTCGGGACGACGCCGCAGCAGGTCATCGCGGAGTGGCGCGAGAGCTTCCCGTCGTTCTGGCCGAAGGGCAACGACTTCTACCCTCCGCTCACCGGGCTGGAGCCGGGAGAGGTGGCACTGATCAAGGCCGCCGGCCCCGGTGGGATGAAGTTCAAGACCGGGGTGATGGTGCTCTACTCGGACGACGAGTCGTTCACGCTGATGACGCCCGAGGGGCACATGTTCGCCGGGTGGATCACCTTCAGCTCGCACGTCGAGGACGACCTGCCCGTCGCGCAGGTGCAGGTGCTGATGCGGGCCCAGGACCCTCTCTCGGAGATGGGCCTCGCGATGGGCGGGCACCGAATGGAGAATCGGTTCTGGGAGCAGACGCTCGCGAACCTCGCCGACCATCTTGGTGCGACGGGCGCCGAGGTGACGACGTCCGTGACCTGCGTCGACCGCAAGCGGCAGTGGTCGCAGGCGAAGAACGTGCGCAACTCCGTCGCGATCCGCTCGACGCTACACATGCTCAAGCCCGGCAAGTAGGGGTACCGTCACCGGGATGCACGACGCGATCGTCGTCGGATCGGGGCCGAACGGGCTCGCGGCGGCGATCGCGCTCGCGCGGGCCGGTCGCTCCGTGCTCGTCGTCGAGGGACGCGACACGATCGGCGGCGGCCTGCGCACCGAGGAGCTGACGCTCCCGGGCTTCCTGCACGACACGTGCTCCGCGATCCACCCGCTCGGGGTCGCCTCGCCGTTCATGCGCTCCCTGCCGCTGGCCGAGCACGGCGTCGAGTGGATCCATCCCCCGGCGCCCCTCGCGCACCCGCTCGACGACGGGACGGCGGTCGTGCTCGAGCGATCCGTGGACGAGACCGCGGCCGGTCTCGGCGTCGACGGCGACGCGTGGCGGAAGCTCCTCGGGCCGCTCGTGGACGCCTCCGAGGCCCTCGTCGAGGGAGCGCTCGCTCCCATCGCCTCGCGTCCGCCGCGCCATCCGCTGGCGATGGCCCGATTCGGGTTGCACGCGCTCCGGTCGGCGACGGGCCTCGCGCGGGGGCGATTCGAGGGTGAGCGCGCCCGCGCCCTCTTCGCCGGGAACGCCGCGCACGCGATGCTCCCGCTGGAGGCGCGAGCCACGGCGTCCTTCGGGCTGATCCTCGCGATGCTCGGGCACGCCGTCGGCTGGCCGCTGCCCCGCGGCGGCTCGCAGCAGGTCGCGAACGCCATGGCCTCGTACCTCGGCTCGCTCGGCGGCGAGCTCGAGACCGGCCGGCAGGTCGAGTCGCTCGACGAGCTCGTGGCTCAGAGCCACAAACCTCTCGTCCTGCTCGACGTGACGCCGCGGCAGCTGCTCGCGCTCGCGGGCGACCGGCTCGACGGTCGCTACCGCCGAGCCCTCGAGCGCTACCGGTACGGCCCCGGAGTCGTGAAGCTCGACTACGCGCTGTCGGCCCCGGTGCCGTGGACCGCGCCCGCGTGTGCGCGCGCCGCGACCGTCCACGTCGGCGGGACGCTGGAGGAGATCGCCGCGGCCGAGGCGCTCGTCGCCCGTGGAGGCGTGCCCGAGCGCCCGTACGTCCTCGTCGCGCAGCAGAGCCTGTTCGACCCGAGCCGGGCGCCCGCGGGTCGGCACACGCTGTGGGCGTACACGCACGTGCCCCACGGCTCAGGCTCCTCCACGACCGAGGAGGCGGTGGTGGCGATGGAAGCGCAGCTCGAGCGGTTCGCGCCCGGCTTCCGCGAGCTCGTGCTCGCGCGGAGCGTGCTCGGCCCGGCGGAGCTGGAGGCGCGGAACCCGAACTACGTCGGCGGGGACATCAACGGCGGCAGCGCCGAGCTGCGGCAGCTGTTCGCCCGTCCCGTCGCGAGCCCGACGCCGTACCGGACGCCGCTCGACGGCGTCTACCTCTGCTCGTCGTCCACGCCCCCCGGTGGCGGCGTCCACGGCATGTGCGGCGTCCACGCTGCGCGTGCCGCGCTCCGGCGGGCGTAGGCTCTCCCCATGGACCTGATCGAGTACGCCGACGCCTCGGCGGAGGTGCGCTCCGTCTTCGACGAGATCAAGCAGGCGCGCGGCGTCGAGGACGTCAACAACTTCTGGAAGGCGCTCGCGAACGATCCCGTGACGCTGCGACGTACCTGGGACAGCCTCCGGCAGGTGATGGCGCCGGGCGCGCTCGACCCGCTCACCAAGGAGCTCGTCTACATCGCGGTCAGCGTGACGAACGGCTGCGAGTACTGCATCGCCTCGCACACAGCGGCGGCCCAGGCGAAGGGCCTGACCGCCGAGCAGCACGCCGAGCTCCTCGCGGTGATCGGGATGGCGAACGAGACCAACGCGCTCGTGACGGGCTACGGCGTCCCGGTCGACGAGGCCTTCCGACGCGGCTGAGGCTACTGTCGGGGCATGGAGATCCGCCACGCGCAGCCGTCCGACTACGGTCGCGTGATCGGCCGCATCAACGTCTGGTGGGGCGGACGCGACATGGCGGCGATGCTGCCGAAGCTCTTCTTCGTCCACTTCGAAGGGACGAGCTTCGTGGTGGACGGCGAGGACGGCCAGCTCGCGGGCTTCCTGATCGGCTTCCTCTCGCAGACGCAGCCCGACGAGGCCTACGTCCACTTCGTCGGCGTCGACCCGGAGCGCCGAGGGGAGGGCATCGGCCGCGCGCTGTACGAGCGCTTCTTCGCCGAGGCTCGGGGGCACGGCCGCACCATCGTCCGCTGCGTCACCTCGCCGGTCAACGAGGCCTCGGTCGCGTTCCACCGCGCGCTGGGGTTCGAGGTCGAGCGCGTGGCCGAGGACTACGACGGCCCCGGGGAGGACCGGGTGCTGCTGGTCCGCGCCCTCGCGTAGATCCCGACCGGCCCCCCCGGGGCCGTGGGTACCTTGAAGGGTCGGCATGTCAGGCCCCTTCGTCTCCTCCGTCAGCCGCCGACGCAGGCGCGGTCGCACCGCGCTCGTCGTCGTGGCGGCGCTCGCGGCCGTGGGGGCGCTGGTCGGCGCTGCGTACGGTGGCCTCTGGCTCGCGGACCGAGGCGAGATCCCGGCACGGACGACGGTCGGTGGCGTCCCGGTCGGTGGCCTGCAGGAGGAGGCCGCGGCCGAGGAGATCGAGCTCGCGGGCCGCAAGCGGGCGTCGCTGCCGATCCGGCTGCTCGGGCCCGGCGGCGAGGCGCGCACGACGGGCGCGAAGCTCGGCGCCGAGCCGCTCGTCGACGAGGCGATCGAGGCTGCCCGGGACACGAGCCCGCTCGAGCGGGCCTGGCGACGGCTCGGCTTCGGCGAGACCCGGGAGCTCCCGCTCGAGTACGCGCTGGGGCCGGTGCGGGTCGCCCGGCTCGCCAACGCGCTCGACGAGCGCTTCGCAGACCCGCCGCGCAATGCCGACGTCGTCGTGCGCGAGACCACCGTTCGGGTCAGGCCGGCAGCACCGGGAACCGGCGTCGACCGAGGTGAGCTGCGGCGTGCGCTGCGCACGCTCCCCTCCGAGGTCGGCCTGTCGCTCGTCGCCACCGCTCCCGGCGTGGCCACGGCGGAGGCCGAGGCGGCGAAGGAAGAGGTGGAGCGGCTCCTCTCCCGGCCGCGCGTCGTGCGGTTCCGGGGGGTGTCGGCCACGCTCTGGCCGAAGCGGCTCGGGGAGCTCGTGCGCACGGAGCCGGTCGACGGATCCCTCGCGGTGACGCTCGACGCGAGGGGCCTGGAGGCGGCGCTCCGTGCCCGGCTCGGGCGCTTCGAGCGGGCGCCGAGGGACGCCGGGTTCGTGCCGGCCGGGGAGCGCGTGCGCATCACGCCGTCGCGTCCCGGCCGTGCGCTCGACGGGAAGGCGATCGGTGCGTCGCTCCTGCGCAACGCGCGTGCCCAGGCGCATCTCGCCCGGTTCAGGGTCTCGCAGCCCGCACTCACCACGGAGCGGGCCAGGACGCTCGGCATCGAGCAGAAGATCTCCGAGTTCACGACGTACCACTCGTGCTGCGCGCCGCGCGTGAACAACATCCACCGCGGAGCCGACATCATCGACGGGACGGTCGTCCTCCCGGGCAAGTCGTTCGACCTCAACCAGGTGATGGGACAGCGGACGGAGGCCCGCGGGTTCCTCGCCGCGCCGCAGATCTTCAACGGTCGGCTCGAGGACGCGGTCGGCGGCGGCGTCAGCCAGATCGCGACGACGATGTACAACGCCGCCTTCTTCGGCGGGATGCAGATCGTCGCGCACCAGCCGCACGAGTTCTACATCTCGCGGTACCCGATGGGGCGCGAGGCGACCGTCTCCTGGGGTGGGCCGGAGCTGATCTGGCGGAACGACTGGCCGGCCGCCGTGCTGGTGAACATGACCTACACCGACACGTCGGTCACGGTGCGCCTCTACTCGTCGAAGCTCGGGCGCAAGGTCACGAGCGTCACAGGGACGCCGTGCTGCTACGAGGCGCCCCGCACGATCACGGTGTCCAACTCGTCGCTGCCAGCCGGCACCACGAGCACCGTGCAGTCGGCTGGACCCTCGGGATTCACGATCAGCTACACGCGCAAGGTCTTCAGGAACGGGAAGCTCAAGCGGAACGAGCGCTATACGTGGCGCTACAAGCCGGAGAACGCGATCGTGGAGGTCGGGCCGCCGGCGCCGCCGAAGCCGACGCCGAAGCCGA